>NZ_JAAIYB010000345.1 GCF_010894475.1 Myxococcus vastator | reverse complement strand
CACCAGGCCCACCCCTGGCTACACGCTGTCCTTCCTCGAAGCCGCGTCGCCCTCGGGCTGTACGTGGATTCGCCATGAGTCGGCGGGCACACGCAAGCCGCTCGCCACCGTGGACGCGGGGTGTGAGCGGCTCAAGCTGGCCTGGGGGCCGCGTGGCCGGCAGGGCCTGGTGGTGGACCGGGGCAACGGCGAGCTGCCCCCGCGCGCCTGGCAGGTGGACTTCGAGTCCGGCCAGAGCACCCGGCTGCTGCTGCCCGAGCTCGGCCACACCGACACGCTGGGCTTCGACGAAGCGGGTCACGTCGTCGCGCTGGTGTCACAGCTGGAGGACCTGCCGCGGAAGATGGACAGCGGCCGTGAGTACTTCCTCTTCGACGGCAAGCGCTTCTTCCTCCCCGAGGCGGAAGGCAGCCCCGGCCTGGCGCACGCGTACCGCCACGAGGCCGGCCAGTGGAAGCACCTGGAGACGGTGGCCACGCTGTACGAGATGGACGGCGCCCTGGGCACGGAAGCCCTGACCACCGCCAGCCGGCTGACGTCCTCCACCTTCAGCCAGGACGCGGACCGGCTCTCCGAGTCGGCGCTGGAAGAAGGCAACAAGGACGCGGCGCGGCTGGACGCGGTGGTGAAGGACCGGGGCCACACGGCCTACGGCAGGTGGGTCTCCATGGAGACGCACCAGGGGCCGCTCTACGCCTGGGAAGCCGCGGGCGAGCTGCCCACGCTCATGCTCCCGCTACGCTGGGAGGCGAACGACCGGCTGGTGGAGCCTGAGCAACTGGCGCTCGCGCCCACATCGACCGTGGCGCTGCGGATGCGCGGGCGCCTGCTGCTGGTCTCCGCCGAGCAGGCCGCCCGCCTCTACGACGCGAAGACGAAGAAGCGCATCGCCGCGCTGGAGAACGTCCACGGCGCGCGCTTCTGGCCCCAGCAGCGGACCGTCACCGCGGCGGCGCCCACCACCGCGGTGACGGCGCCGTAGCGCCCCGCGCTACTTGCCGAAGCCGGTGGCCGCGCCCACCACCGCCACCACCGCGTAGCCTGCGAAGAGCAGGCCGCAGGAGAGCAGCGGCACCGCCAGGGCGCCCAGCACCGCGGTGCCCCAGGTCGTGCGGTGCATGCTCCGGTAAGCGAAGATGCGCAGCCCCAGGGCCCACAGGGGTGCGCCATACATGCCACAGAAGGGAATCAGGCCCATCAGGTAGGGCGACATCGACAGGGCATTGGCGCGCAGGGTGACCTCGAAGGGCTGACCGGTGCCGTCCATCCGGAACACGACGTGGTCCAGCGCGGAGTTGATGAGCGCGACGAGCATGCCCATGACGGGCGCCATCACCATCATCGCCCCGAACACCCCAAGCCCGACCAGCCGGAGCCCGTGAGCGGAGACGTTGTCGCCCTCTGTCATCGCCGACGGGATAGCGAGGAGGATGGCCAGGTAGACCAGCGCCGTGGTGAAGGAGGCGGCCAGGTTGGACAGCGCCGCGAAGCCCAGGGAGCTGCCCACCGAACCCTCCGGCCGCGCGCGCTCGAAGGTGGCCGTGGGACGCAGCATCACCGCCACACACGTCTGCCAGTACGCCCGCGGCGTCCCCAGCTCATCGCGCCGGTCCCACGGCAGGGCATCCGCGGGCACGCGGTCATGACACGCGGCGCACAGGGGCTCGTCCCGCTGCCCCTTCCGCAGACACCGCGCGCACGCGAAGCTGCCGCACCGGCCACACGCATGCAGGCTGCGCAGCTCCGGGTGGACGGCACACACGGGGTCGGCGGAGCCTGGCGTGGCCTCCTGCAGAAGAGACGTGCCGCACCACGCGCAGCTCTGCGCGCCTGGGACGACGAAGGCCTGACAACGGGGACACGGGATGCGCATACGTGCGCCCATCCTCGCATGGGTGCGCACCAGGACGCCCCGGCTGTCGGAGTCACGCTTTCGCGCCACCCCAATCCCGCTTTAAGGGGAAGAGCATGCACATGCCCGGCCTCATCTCCCTCCTCCTGCTGTCCGCGCCCACCCTGGCCGCCGAGCCGAAGGCGCAGGACAAGGAGGCGCTCGCAGCTCAAATCCAGCGCGACATGGAGGCCTTCGAGAAGAACATGGACCGCAGCATGCCCATCCCCTGCGGCAACCCGCCGGAGCGCCCCGAGCGAATCAGCGGGGAGGAGCTCCAGTTCGTCCCCTCGTGGTTCGCCCATCTCAAAAAGAACAAGCGCACCTACCAGATGTCGTGCACCTTCAAGCTCGACGGGACGGTGACGGACTGCCGGATGAAATGGCCGGGGATGGGCCTGGACGCGAAGAACCTCGAGCGCATCAAGCAGTGGCGCTTCAAGCCCGCCCCCTACAAGGGCAAGCCCATCGCGACGACCTGCACCCTGTCTGGCAAGCTGACGCCACGGCCGGCGAACTGAGCCCACACCGCCAGAGGCTCGCGCTCCGGCGGTGACGCTCACTTCCCCGCGGGCACCAGCCCGTGGTCATCCGGCACGGGGCCGCTGGCGCCCGGGGCCTCGGGGACGTCGGGTGCCGGCGCGACTTCCGGCTTGGGCGCCTCGCGCGCACGCTTCGCCTCACGCAGGGCCGCGGTGGCCGCCGCCTTCCGGCCCAGGCGCCGCTCCCGCTTCGCCAACGCCTCCCAGAGCTCCGGCGCCTCCGGGTGCAGCGCCACGCCCGCGCGCAGCAGGCCCGCCGCCACCGCGGTGGACTCCGCGGTGAAGAGGCGCTTCAGGAAGTTCCGGGGCGCGAGCGCCAGGACGCCCTGCGGCGTGGCCACGGCCTCGCGCAGCTGCGGCAGCACGGACGCCTCCGGGCTGGCCGCGAGCAGCGCCTCGGCCAGGGCCCAGCGCGCATCCAGGCCGTGGGGCTGCAGCTCCACCGCCCGCTCCAGCCAGCGCCGCCGCGCCGCGGGCTGCCTGCGCCAGGCGAAGCCCTCCGCGATGCGCAGCAGCTCGTCCGAGTAATCCGGATGGAACCCCGGCGACGCGGCCACGGACGCGCGCAGCGCGGCCCAGTGCGCCTCCGGGTTCTTCTCCTCGTCCAGACGCAGGCGTTGGAGCGCGGGCAGCCGCGCGCGCTCCCAGCTCGCGGCCAGGCGAAGCACGTCCGCGCGCAGCGGCTCGCCGATGCGCTCCGCTTCGGGCACCTGCTTCGCGTCACCCGCGGACAGGTAGTCCTCGAAGAACGCCAGCGGGCCTTCGACTGTGTAGGCCTTCAGCCGGTCCGCGCCGTGGACCTTCTCCAACGTGCGGGCCATGTGCGCGCCCACGCGGATGAAGAGGGCGCGCAGGCGTGGGTCATGCCCGCTCCGGACGCGCTCCAGCGCCGCGCGGGTGTCCCGGGCAATCTCCTTCCGGTTCAGCATCGCGGACAGCTGGGCGAAGGCGCCGGGCAGGTCCGTCTCCGCTGGCAGCACGCCCGGGCCGCGCGTGGCCCACTGGTGATAGGCCAGCCCATAGCTGGCGACGCGGGTGAGCCCTTCATGCACCACGGCGTCCACCGGGTCCGCGACGTAGGCATCGCGGCGGGTGTTGCCCTCTTCCAGCACCTGCTCCATCAACCGGATGGACAGCCGGCGCATGCGCCGCGCCTCGCCCTCCACGTTGGAGGCCAGGGCAATCACCGTGTCCTCGGCGGGGAGCATCATCAGCAGCGTGGTCGTCTCGTTCTGGCCGCCCGCGTGGGCCACCACGTAGTGGCCGCGCAGCGGATACGTGGCGAAGCCCATGCCGTAGTCGGTGAGGCGCCCGTCCGTGGTGGCCATGGACGTCTGCATGCGGCCCATCGTCTCGCGCGACACCAGGGTGTGCGCCAGCACGGCGCGGCCGAAGCCCAGCATGTCCCCCACGGTGGCGCGGGTGCCACCACCGGCGAAGCGGCTGGACACGTCGAGGAAGCGCGACGGCTTCAGCGCCGTGCCCTGGATGCGGTAGCCCTTGGCCTGGTGCGCATCACGCGTGGCGGTGATGTCCAGGTCCGCGTTCGGCATGCCCGCGGGCTTGAAGATGTGCTCGCGCAGGTAGTCGCGGTAGGACTGGCCGGAGGCCGTCTCCACCGCCGCGCCCAGCAGGTTGTAGCCCCACGTCGTGTACAGGTAGCGGGTGCGCGGCTCGAAGGCGAGCGGCTTGCCCGCGAAGACGGCGATGGCCGCCTCGGTGCTCACCGCCTTCGTGTTGCGGGTGGACGCCACCCCGTCATAGGTCGGCACGCCGCTCACGTGGCCCAGCAAGTCGCGCACCGTGACGGGCCACTGCCTGGCCGGATAGTTCGGCACCAGGGTGGAGATGTCCGCGTCCAGGCTCAGCTTCCCCTGCTCCACCAGTTGCAGCACCGCCACCGCCGTGAAGGACTTGGTGACGGACGCCATGCGGTACGTGGTGCGCGGCGTCGCGGGCAGCTTGCGGCCCACGTCACGGTAGCCATAGGCGCACACCCAGCGCTCCGCGCCGCGCGTCACGCCCACCGACAGCCCCGCGACAGGCCCCCGCGACAGCTCGGCCCGGACGACCGCGTCCAGGGCGCCGCGCACTTCCTTGGAGAAGGCCCCAGGGGACTGCTCGGCGTCGGCGCTGACGGCCTCGCACACGGGCTCCAGCGCGGCCCGAGGCGCCGCCAGAGACACGGGCCCCGCGAGCCCCAGGAGCACCGCGGCCCCATACCGGACGAACGCGAGTCTCATGGCGTGGCCTCCGCGCTGGGCTCGGACGCCCCGGCGGGCGCGGCGCCCGCCCCCGGCGGCATGGGCATCAACGCCGCGACACCGCGCGCGGGCGGCGGCGTCTCCACATAGGCGCGCAGCAGCGCGTCGGTGACCAGGTGCCCCAGCACGTCCAGGCCCGCGCCGCGCGGGTGCACCAGGTCGTCATGCATGTAGCCAGACGCATGGAGGCGCGCGAGCGCGCCCGCTCCGCCCATGGCGGCGTAGAAGTCGAAGAAGGCGCACCCCTCGGCGAGCGCGACCTCCCGCTCGGCGGCGTTGACCGCCTCCAGTGAGGGACGCTGCGACAGCGCCTGGGCCTTCGCGCCGGGCCCCTTCACCGCGTCCATGGGCCCCACCAGCAGGCACGCGCTGCCGGGCGCCGCCTCCCGTGCGCGGCGGAGCAGCGTCCGCAGGTCCGTGCGCAGCTTCTCCATGTCCAGGCGCTTCCATTCGATGCGCTTGGACTCGTTGCCGCCCAGGAAGAAGACGAGCAGCCGGGGCGAGCGCTCCGCGAGCTGGGACGTGAGCGTGGCGCCGTCCATGCGCGCATAGAGGCCCGCATCCGACGAAGGCACGCCCAGCGTGTCCAGGACGATGCCGGGCCGCGCGTGCTGCAACACCACGCCCTGCACCACCGCGCCCTGCCGCTCGGCCACCACGTCCAGCGTCTGTGCGCCCTCGGGCAGCTCGAAGTGGATGGCGCGCGACGCGCCGCTTCCCGTGGGCTCGGTCCGCGCGAGCACCTCGCCGCCACTGGAGATGCTGAGCGCGCCCGCGCCTGGCACGTCCAGCCACCACAGCGCGCCACGGGGTTCGCCGTCCAACTTGAAACGGCTGCGGGCCTTGGCGCGCGTGGCCACGTGATACACGCCGGTGATGCCGAAGGCGTGCGGGGGCGCGCGCAGCTCGCCCAGGGTGCGCGGCTGCCAGCCACTGCTGCTGGCGCTGGTGCGGCCTCGCCCACCGTAGGGGGCCATGCGGTCCACGAGCAACACGCCCCGGCCCGCGCTCCCGAACGCCGTGACCAGGTCGTCGCGCAGGACGTCCACGATGCGGTCCCCGGCAATCAGCGAGTTGCCGAACGCCTCGATGACCACGGGGCGGGTCGCGGTCCCCGAGGCCAACTCATCCAGCGAGGTGAAGAAGGGCGCCAGCGCCGTGCGCGCGCAGCCATTCCCCAGGGGGGCCACGCAGGGGTCCTCCACGCTCGCCCCGGGCGCGCCCAGCCTCTCGGCCAGGGCCTGGAGCTCGGCGGTCCGCTCGGGACGGGCAGGCATCCGCCGGCGAAGCGCTGGCGCGGGGGGCGGCCGCGGCGGTTCCACGGGGTGTGCGGCGGGTGCCTCTGGCGCGGAAGCAGGGGGTGTGGCGGCGCGAGGCGAGGACTCGATGTCACAGGCGGTCAACAGGCCACCGAGCAGGACCGGGAACCAGGTCCGCCGGCCGCTCCGCCCGACTTCCGAATGCGTCATGTAGGAGGCAGCGTAGACGAAAGCCCCTGCGTGCGCATGTTCCCGGCCGGCGGCTCCCTGCCTGCTGGAGGAGCAGCCCTGGAGCCCACACTCCGCGTTCGTGGTCGCGGTGGAGTGGATGCATGTGAGTCAACGGAAGTCGCGGGAGAAACGGCCCGGCGCAAATGCAAGGTCAAGCCCCGAACATCCTCCCTTCACATGTGACCGAGATACCCCAAATTATCCGCTCCCTCTTATGGAGAAACGGAAAAACAGGGTCGCGAACTGGACGCGGTTGCACCGCCGGTTTGGCGACCACGTGCGCAAGCTCCGGACGTCCCGGGAGCTCACGCAGGAAGCGCTCGCGGAGCGCAGCGACCTGTCCGTGGACGCCATCCGCCGGATTGAGCGCGGTTCGTTTTCTCCGTCCCTGGACACCCTGGGCAAGCTCACCAAGGGGCTCGACGTCTCCTTGAAGACGCTCTTCCAGGGCTTCGAACGCGAGCGCTCCAACGCCGTGGCGGAGATCTGCGACTTCCTGTCCGTGCGCTCGGGCCGCGAGGTCGAGCTGGCCTGGCGCGTCATCCAGGCCATGTTCGAGGAGCGCTGAGCCCGCCCCCGCCCCGTCACGCTCTCATCACCCTGCGCAAGTACACCTGGATTCGCGGCCCATGGAGGGCCGCGACCTGGCTGTCTTTCACAGGAGCAACCATGAACACGCTGACGAAGTTCCTCGCGGGCACCTCCTTCCTGTTCGCGCTCACCTTTGCCCCTGGCGCGCAGGCGCAGTACCAGTGCTACGAGGTCTGCGACTGCTCGAAGCCGTGCAATACGTTCTGCTGGGATGGCGACGAGCGCTCCAACTGCTTGACCGCGGGCCTCTCGTGCGCCGGCGACTGCGCGAAGCACGACCCGCGGGCGTCCGCGGACGAGCAGCAGTCGTCCAACGCCGCCGACCCGGCTTGTGGCCAGCAGCAGGACGACAAGGCCTCGGAAGAAGCCAAGAGCTGAGCCTCACAGGGGTTCCCAGTGGGTCAGGACACGCCCACCCGTCCTGGCCCTCCGGGGCCCGCGAACAACACCCTGGGTCCTTTTGAGAGCACGCCGACCCAGGTGGTAGCGTGCGGCGCCTGATGACCGCGCTGATGAATCGAATCGCGAGCCTGCTGTGGACCCTGGCGGTCCTCGTGGTGGTGGGCGGCGTCGGCCTGTGGGCCTACCGGCACGCGTCGCTGGGCGCCGCCATGCTCCTCCAGGAGGGCGGCGGCTACCTCCAGGCCGTGCTGTCGCCGCTGCTCGCGGGCAGCGTGGCCCTGGCGTTCGGGCTGAGCTACAGCGCCAGCGTGGTGGCGCACCGCGCCCGGCACCGCGCGCCCCGGCCGAAGCCCCTGCCCAAGGGCCCCAGCATCTCTCCGCTCGAGGTGCTCACCCACGACACGGCCACCGCCGTCAGGACCCTGCTCAAGGAGCTGGGGCAGCGGCTGCGCCACATCGCCGCGAAGCCCGACCCGGACATCATCGCCTTCATGGGCCAGTTGATGGACGGCGCCATCCGCCTGGGCGCCAGCGACATCCACATCCATCCGCTGGAGTCGGGCACGCGCATCGCGTTCCGACTGCATGGCGTGCTGGAGGAGGTGCTCTCCTTCCCGCGCGAGCACCACTCGCGGCTCATCAACCGCGTCAAGGTCCTCGCGAAGCTGGCGCTGTACGACCTGGACAAGCCCCAGGACGGGCACTTCCCGTGGACCACGGACGACGGGCCCGCGGACATCCGCGTGTCCATCCTCCCCACCAACCACGGCCCCGCGGTGGCGCTGCGCATCGCCCGCACCGGCGTGCGGCTGCCCCAGCTGCCCGCGCTCGGCTTCCCCGACGCGTTGCTCGCGAAGTACCAGGAGCTGCTCGCGCTGCCCCAGGGCCTCATCCTGGTGGCGGGCGCCACCGGCAGCGGCAAGACGACGTCGCTGTACGCCTCGCTGGGCCACATCCAGCAGTCGCGCGGCGAGCTCACGCGCATCGCCACCATCGAAGACCCCATCGAGTTCGACGTCCCCCTCTTCGCGCAGACGCAGGTCAACGCCGCGCAGGGCTTCACCTTCGCGCAGGGCCTGCGCGCGGTGCTGCGGCAGGACCCCAACGTCATCATGGTGGGTGAGATTCGCGACTCGGAGACGGCGCGCACGGCCATCCAGGCGGGCCTCAGCGGCCACCTGCTGCTCAGCACCATCCACGCCAACTCCGCCGCGGGCGGGTTCAACCGCTTCATCGACATGGGCGTGGAGCCCTTCCTGCTCGCCTCGGCGACGGTCGCCACCCTCTCGCAGCGCCTGGTGCGCAGCCTCTGCCCCCACTGCCGCGCGCCCCTGCCCCTGACGCCCGAGGAGGCGGTGCGGCTGGATGCCGCCGGAATCCGGCGCGGGAACTTCTTCGGCCCCGTGGGGTGTGAGCGTTGCGAGGGCAGCGGCTACCTGGGCCGCACCGCCCTCTACGAGATGCTCGTGGTCTCCCAGGGCATCCGCGACGCCATCAACGCCAAGGTGCCCAGCTCCCGCATCCAGGAGCTCGCCATCCAGGAGGGCATGGTGCCCCTGCTGGCCGCGGGCGTCGAACGCGCACGCACGGGCGACACGTCGCTGCGCGAAGTGTTCCGCGTCGTTGGCGGCTGAGCCCTCTCCCCAGGAAGCGACCTCACGTGAACACCCCTCCCTTTCCCTGCGGCCCCGTCACGGATGCGTCATCCGACAACGAGGCCTGGTCCCAGTCGTTGATGGGACGCACCGAGGAGCTGGCCCACCTCCAGGCGCAGACGCCCCAGGAAGCCGAGCCCGAAGGGCCGCCCACGGCCCAGCCCGGGCTCGGGGGAGCCGGGGTGCCCCGGAAGCGCACCTTCCAGGCGCCGCCACCGCCGCCTCCGCCCAGCCCGCTGGCCGCCGTCCTCAAGCTCTGCGGCGCCGCCGCGGGCCTGCTGGCCGCGAGCCTCCTCGTGCTCCCCGCGCTCCGGCAGGCTGGCGAGCCC
>NZ_JAAIYB010000344.1 GCF_010894475.1 Myxococcus vastator | reverse complement strand
CCCCCACCGCGCCGGCCGAGCCCACCGAAGCCAACGAGGACCTGGTGGAGACGCTCCTCAGCCGCGCCGACGCGGGCACGCCCGCCGCCGCGTCCCGGGCGGTGGATGCCTTCTTGCGCGCCCTCAATCCGCGCGTGCCCGCCACGCCCGCGCCCGTCGTCACGCCGGAGGCCGCCACCCGGCAGACGGCCCGGGACCTGGTGGAACACGCGCTGCTCCTCACGGCGAAGGACCTGCTCGGCGCCGAGCCCGTGGCCCACCTGGAGTCCGCGTGGCGCGGCCTCAAGTGGCTGCTGGACCAGGTGCCCGCGTCCTCGGGCATCACCGTGGAGGTGCTGGACGTGGCGCGTGCCGGGCTGCTGGACGCCGTGCAGGGCGCGCTGGACGCCGAGCCCTTCGAGCGCCCCGACGCCGTCTTCCTCGTGGATGCCACCGACGACGTCGCCCTCCTGGGCAGGCTCGCGGCGCTGGGCGAGCGCGCGCAGCTCCCGGTGGTGGCCGCCGTGTCCGCGCCGCTGCTTGGCGTGGCGCAGGCGGAGCTGGCCGCGGCGCTGGAGGAGGAGCGCGAGCACGTCTCCGAGGCCTGGACGGCGCTGCGCCAGGACGAGTCCTCGCGCTGGCTGTGCGCCGTCATCAACCGCGTGGTGGTGGCCAGCGAGGGGCGCGGCGCGGCCCGGCGCGTGAGCTTCACCAGCCCCGCGCTGGCGGTGGCGGCGATGCTGGCGGCCAGCTACCGGGACACCAGCGCCTTCGCGCGCATCATGGGCCAGCAGGGCGGCCTGAAGGCGCCGGCCATGTGGGAGCTGTCCACCGGCCGCGACACCGGGCTCGGCATCCCCACCGAGCACTTCCTCCCCATCCGGGCGCAGGCGCGGCTGGAGGAGCGCGGCATCCTGGGCCTGGGCAGCGGGCGCAACGCGGACGCGGTGCTGCTGTCCGCCGCGCCCATGGTGTTCGGCGGGGGCTACGCGGTGCCGCTGCCCGCGCAGCTCCTCACCGGGCGCATCGTGCGCTTCGCCACCTGGGTGCGGGACCAGTTGCCCGCGGGCACGGGCGGCGACGACGTGGACGCCATCTTCTCGCAGGCCGCCGAGGTGTTCCTCTTCCGGGGCGCCACGGAGAACGGGCAGCTGCGCGGCCAGCTGGTGGCCACGGACACCGGCCGCGGCGTGCACGTCACCGCCACCGTCCGCCCGGAGCACGCGGGCACGCGCTTCCAGCTCGCCTTCACCCTGCCGCTGCGCGGCTGACGTCAGTCCTGCTTGAAGCGCAGCACGTAGCCTTCGAGGAACACCGTGGGCAGGTCCATGTCCCCCACGGGCTCGCGCACATAGCCGCGCCGCAGGTACATGCGCCCCACGCCCTCCGCGCCCCTTCGGACGTGGAGGCACACGGCGTCCACGCCCCACTGGCGGGCCAGGGCCTCGGCGGCGTCCATGAGGGGCCGGGCCAGCCCGGTGCCGTGGTGACTCACGGCGGTGGCCAGGCCGCGCAGGTCGGCGGCATTGGGCAGCCAGGCCTCGGAGCCCGGCGCGCCCGGCTTGAAGAGCGCGACGGTGCCCACCACCCGCCCGTCCACCTCGGCCACCAGCACGGTGGCCACCTCGCGCCGGGACGCGACGTCCCGCAGCGCGCGCTTGCGCTCGTCGCCATAGACGACGTCCGGGAGCTTCTTCGCGTACTGGGTGAGGAAGGCCTCCACCAACAGCTCCCCCACCACCGCGTCATCCTCGGGCCGTGCCTCGCGCACGAGGGCCCGCTCCACGACATGCCGGGTGTCCATGGCCCGACTCTACGACTGGTCGCGCGCCCGCGCGATTTCACCCCTGCCAGCCCCGCTCATGTCTGCGTGCAGGCCGACACTGGGACGGCGTCACCACGCGCGGGTCAGAGATAGTTGCCGATGAACCACGGCAGCCGCTCTCCCAGCTTCTGCAGCAGGCCGCGCCGCTTCCACCCGCTCCAGTGAATCTCCCGCGAGTGGCGCAGGTCCTTCTCGAAGGACGCGGCGAGCTGCGCCGCCAGCGCCGCATCCTCCACCACCACCGAGCACTCCTCCAACGTCGTCAACGCCAGCGGGTCCATGTTGGTGGAGCCCACGACGGACAGGGAGTCATCCACGAGCATCGTCTTGGAGTGCATCATGGACAGCTCGTACTCCCAGATGCGCACGCCGCCCTCCAGCAAGCGCGCATAGGACGCTCGCTGCGCCGCGTGCACCGGCGCGACGTCGTGGTGCCGCCCGGGCACAATCACTCGCACGTCCACGCCCTGCTTCACCTTCTCCAACAACATGTCGCTGATGGCGTCGGAGGGGATGAAGTACGAGTTGGCAATCCAGAGCCGCTCCTTCGCCGCCGCGATGGTGAGCAGCGTCATCCGCCGCGCGTCCGACAGGAAGCGGTTGTCCGTGCTGGCCACGAAGCCCGCGCGCGCGTCCCCCGCGTAGCGCGGCTCCGGGAAGTCCGTCGCCGGCAGGAAGTCCCCACCCGCCTCCTGCCAGTTCTGCGCGAAGGCGACCTGCATCTCCCGCACGGCCGGGCCCTCCACGCGGATGTTCATGTCGCGCCAGTACTCCGCGCTCTGCGCATTGCCCATCCAGCTCTTCCAGATGCCCCAGCCACCCGTGATGCCCACCTCGCCATCCCGCACCACCAGCTTCCGGTGGCTCCGCGCCCGGAGACGGACCGCGTCCAGGGCCGCGAAGTCACCTTGGATGGGCCGGAAGTAGCGCGCGTCACAGCCGCTGGCCGCCAGCGCGGGCATCACCGCCTCGAAGTTGACGCTGCCCAGCGGGTCCACGAGCACGCGACACGCCACCCCGGGCCGCCGCGCCGCCAGCGCCCGCACCAGCCGGTCCGACGGCTCTCCGGGCCGCCAGATGTAGCTGGTGATGTGGATGCTGGAGTGCGCGGCGAGAATCTCCTCCTCGATGGCGTCGAAGATGAAGCCGTTCTCCACCAACTCCACGCGGTGGCCCGGCACCAGCGCCACGCCCAAGGACTGGAAGAACGCGAGCGAGCGCGCCTCCGGACTGGTCCCCGGCAACGCGCGCAGCCGCAGGTCATGCCGGTGATTGGGAGCGGGACACCCGGCGGCAAGCAACACCACCGGCAGGAACCAGGCGAGCTTCACCGCCGGAAGCTAAGCGCCCATGGCACGTGGCGCACCTGCCGATGTCTCACGGAAGACACCCCGAGACGCGCGGACGGCACATCTCCACCGTGAGGGTGGAAGCCCCCGCCCCGCGTGCGCACCTTCGGGACACACCGCCTGTCGCCAATGCCCAACGTGCCTTCCCACCGACGCTCCTCCCCCTTCGTGTGCACGCTGCTGCTGGGCTGCCTGTGGCCCACCTGGGGTCACGCGGCCGCAGCGGACGCACCGCTGCGCGACACCCCACCTTCCGAGCCTCGCTCCAAATACTTCGACACGCCCGCCGGCACGTCACCGGAGAGAGCGGCCGTGCCCACGTACATCGAACCGGAGGACGTCCCGCTCCCGAAGGGGGCCTGGGTGGCGCACGGCGGACTCGCGCTGCTTCCCGTGGCCGGCGTCTGGGGCGCCAGCCGCGTGGGCGGCGACACGCGCGTGGGCGCCACGGCGGCACAGACGGCGGCGGGGATGCTCCTGGGCGCCATCCCCTCGCGGCTCCTCTTCTTCCGCCCCGCGGCGCCCAGCCCGGGGCGGTGGATGGAGCTGGAGACCGTGGCCTTCAGCGGCGGCTTCGTGCTGACCCCGCCGCTGACGGCGCTCGGGACGTGGGGCCTGGGCGAGCTCGCCTTCGGCAAGAGCCACCACCCGGGCCGCGCCTACCTGGGCGCGCTCGGCGGCGCGGCGCTGGGCACGCTGTTGGGCGTCATCGTCCACGAGGCCCTGGTGACGCTGTCCAAGCCCAGCGCCCGCATGAAGAGCGGCCGTCGGCTCATCGCCCTGGGATTCATCGGCGTGGGCGCGACGTTGGGCTATCAATGGGCAGGCGGCGGACCTCGCCCAGACGGACACACGCAATAGTTCCGCTGCGTCTGTTTCACACACACGCGTTGTGCACCGCCCAAGCCCTTGCAGTCTCAGACGCAGTGCGTGTGACACGCGGCGCATTGTGATTGTCAGACCTGGGCTCCAGACTCCGCCGCGCTGTACGGACACCGCTGCTGGAGAGACCTTCATGACTGCTCGCAAGCACCTCCGAATCGCCGTCGTCCTCACCGCCGCCGCCGCCGTGCTGGGCCTGGGAATCACCATGACGCCGGCCACGGCCGTCGCCAGCGACTGCCAGCCGCCCTGCTGGAAGGACCCCTTCACCGGGAAGTTGATTTGCGGCACCCCGTGTCCGTAATCCCCGGACACCCGTGCTGAAACACCTGGGGCCTCCTGCCGCACCGCGCGGAGGAGGCCCCGTTTCATTCCCAGCCGCCGCGCGGCACGCGCGTGGCGTCAGTCCGTCCGCATGGCCTCCACCGGGTCCAGCTTCGCGGCGCGCGCGGCCGGGTAGATGCCGAACAGCAGGCCCACGCCGCTGCTCATGGCCAGCGACAGCACCACCGCCCAGGCCGGCACCTGCGCGGGCAGCCCCACCATCCACTTCGCCAGCTGCGCCAGGCCCATGCCCATGCCCACGCCCAGCACGCCCCCCACCAGGGACAGCACCACCGCCTCGATGGCGAACTGCGCGAGGATGCGCCGCTTCTTCGCCCCCAGCGCCTTGCGGATGCCAATCTCCCGGGTGCGCTCCGTCACCGCCACCAGCATGATGTTCAGGATGCCGATGCCGCCCACCAGCAGCGACAGCATGCACACGCCGAAGCTGGCCGCGGAAATCACCTTCGAGATGTTGTTGAACATCTCCGTGGCGCTCTCGTTGGAGAACACGAAGAAGTCATCCTCTTCCAGCGGCTTCAGGTTGTGGCGCCGCCGCATCAGCAGCGTCACCTCGTCCTGCGCGCGCTGGAGCACCTCCGCCGACTGCGCCTGGATGCTCACCCGGTAGTTGCGCACCCCGAACAGCGCCTTGTAGACGGACAGCGGCATCATCACCTGGTTGTCCTGGCTGCCTCCGCCCATGAAGCTGCCGCGGCGCTTGAGCGTGCCAATCACCTGGAAGCTGCGCCCCAGGATGCGGATGTGCTGCCCCAGGGGCTGCACGCCCGGGAACAACGTGTCCGCCAGGTCCTGGCCAATCACCGCCACGCGGCGGCCATCCAGGTACTCCGCGTCCGTGAAGGGCCGCCCGAACTCCACCACCACCGAGTTCGTCTGGAAGTACTCCGGCGTGCCGGCCCACACCGTCACGTTGGGGCGCGACTCGCGCTGCTGCGTGGTCACCTTCTGCCCACCCTTGGAGTCCTCCGCCGCCGCCAGCAGCACCGACGGCTGCAGCCGGATGGCCTCCAGGTCGCCCTCGTGCAGCCGGGGCCGCCGCGCCAGCTCCGCCAGGGACAGGTTTCCGCCGAAGGGCAGCCGCTGCACCTGGAAGCAGTCGGAGCCCAGCTCGGACATGCTCTCGTTCACCTGGATGCGCAGGCCCTCGATGAGCCCCATCATCGACACCACCGTGGTGGCGCCGATGACGATGCCCAGCAGCGTCAGGAAGGAGCGCAGCAGGTTGGAGCGGAACGTTCCGAACGCCAGCCGCAGGGTGTCCCAGATTGCCATCATCGCCGCCGTCTCCCGTCCGTCACTCGTGGCGAAGCGCTTCCACCGGGTCCAGGTTCGCCGCCCGCGCCGCCGGCCAGATGCCGAACAGCAGCCCCACCATCGCCGCGAACCCCACGCCCGCCACCACCGTCAGCGGCTCCACCGCCGCCGCCAGGGGCGTAATCAAGGACACGATGCGCGCCAGCCCCAGGCCCACCACCGTCCCCAGGGTGCCGCCCAGGGCGGACACGCACGAGGCCTCCATCAGGAACTGGAGGATGATGGTGCGTTTGCGAGCCCCCAGCGCCCGGCGGACGCCAATCTCCCGCGTCCGCTCGCGCACCGACACCAGCATGATGTTCATGATGCCGATGCCGCCCACCAGCAGCGTGATGAGGCCCACGCCCATGGCCGCGCCGTAGAGCGCCCCGGTGAGCTGCGCGTACATGTTGGCCAGCTGGTCCGGCCGGTTGATGGCGAAGTCGTCCGGCAGGCCCGGCGGCGTGTTGCGCTCCCGGCGGAGCACCGCGGTGAGCTTGTCCACCACCGCCGGCGCATGCTCCGGCGACGTGAGGGCCACCGCGATGTTGGGCGAGCGCTTCTTTCCGTACTGCGCCAGGAAGGTGCGGAAGGGCACCATCACCACCAGGTCCTGGTTCTCTCCCAGGATGGTGCCCTTGGCCTCCAGCGTCCCCACCACGCGGAAGGGCTTGCCCTCGAAGAGGATGCGCTGGCCCACCGGGTTCACGCCAGGGAAGAGCGAGCGCACCAGCTCCGCGCCGATGACGGCCACCTGCGCCCGGTTGTCCACGTCCCCATGGGTGAGGAAGCGGCCCCGCTCCAGGGTGAACGAGCTCACCGTGGCGTAGTCCGGCGTGGTGCCCACCAGCACCACGGAGCTGATTTTACGGTCCAGGAAGCGGGCCTCCACGCGCTCGAAGAAGAGCGGCGCCGCGGCCAGCACGTGCTCGGACGCGTTGAGGATGGGCGGCACCAGGTCCGCGCTCAGGTCCTTGCGGTTGCGGTACGACCACCAGTCGCCGTTGAGCGTCCAGGGGAACTTCGAGATTTGGAGCGTGTTGGCGCCAATGCTCGAAAGCTGGTCCTCGAAGGAGCGGTTGATGCCCTGGATGATGCCGACAATGGCCAGCAGCGTACACACGCCCACGCCAATGCCCACCGTCGTCAGCACGGTCCGCAGGCGGTTGGAACGCAGCGAGAACAGCGCGATGCGCGCCCCCTCCCACACATCGACCCGGATGCTCACGTCAGGTTCTCTCCGCTGCGTCGCACGTCACGCTGGCCCTGGTACGGGCCCCGGAACGGGTGATTGCACGCGACATTCCCTCGGCGCAAATCCAGCGTGCTGGAAATCGGAGTATGGACCCTGGGTTCAAACGGTGAGCAGCACGCGGCGGGGCAGCAGGCCGAGGCTGGCTCGGCCGTGTATCCGCGGTTTGAGGCGCTTGGCCAGACCTGCGGGCGGAGGAGCGAGCCCGCTCCAGTCGGCACAGGCCTGCTCGGCACGCAGCCCAGCCGGCCCTCCCGGAGAGGCGTCTCCCTCAACACTTGAGTGAATCCGTTATGACGGATGAAGGGCACGCCGCTGGGCCAATTAAATCCGACATAATGGATTAAAGTCCGCGTCCTGGGTCTCTTGAATCCGTTATGAAGGATTATATGAAGGTTCATCTCCAGGCGCTGATCGACGGGGAGTGGCAGCGGGCGGCGCTCCTTGAGTTCCCCACGGCCAGAGAGGGGCGACGCGGCGAATGCACCTTTGAGTACGACTTCGACTACCTCTTTCGGTGGATCGCCGAATCGCCGCCGCTGGCAGCGGTGAGCCTCAAGCTCCCGGTCGAGTTCGGCCCCAAGGTCTGGCGCCGTTGGCCAGCGTTCCTCGATGACCTGCAACCCATGGGGAGTGCACGCAACTGGTGGCTGCGGCGACTGAACCTCCCGGATGAAGCGGCGAGTGACATCGACATCCTGCGGCGCGGCACCATTGCCCCCATCGGCAACCTCCGGATCGAGGAGGCCGTTCCCAAAACGAAAGAGCCGCCTCAGCGGTTCCCGATCCAGGCCGTCATCGACCGCGAACACGCATTCATCGAGTACGCGGCCAGCGCCGGAGCACATGTCGGAGGCGCGACAGGCGCCGGTGGTGATTCTCCGAAGCTCCTGCTCCGCTGCGACGACACAAACCAGGTGTGGATCGACGTCTGGCAGGATGACCCTGCCTGCCCGGATCGGCATTATCTCGTCAAGTTCGCGCGCAGCCGCAACGCGCGCAGCAGCAACGAACGCGACCGGACCATCCTCCGGTCGGAGTACGTCTATTACAAAGCGCTCGCGGAGCTCGGCTTCGAAACGATCCCACAAGAGGGGCTCGCGCTTCACGAAGGCCCTTCAGGCCCGAGCCTCTGGCTCCCCCGCTTCGACGTCGCGCGACGAGACGGCCGCGAGCTTCGGTTCGGACTCGAGTCCATCTACTCGCTGCTCCAGGCCGAGCCAGGCTCCTTCCAGAAGCATCAAGCGGTATTGAACGCACTCCAACACGTCATCCCCAAGACGGACTGGCCGACGACGCGCCTCGAGTACCTGAAACGGGACCTGCTGAATCAGGTGTTCGGCAACTCGGACAACCACTGTAGGAACATCGCCGTGCTTAAAACGGATAGTACCGTCCGCCTCGCGCCCATCTTCGACTTCGCGCCGATGAAGATGGACCTCGACGGCATCACCCGCACCACGACGTGGGAAGGGTACGAGGTCGGTGGAGAAGTCGACTGGTCTGCGCTCCTCCGAAGTTTTGGTCGCGATGAGGAGTTTTTGCGCAATGGCCTCCACGACCTCGCCTTGCGCCTTCGTCGTCTCCCTGAGCTCCTCGCCGATCTGTGTCTGCCGGAAGAGACGCTGGACTTCGCGGGGCTCGACCTTCGCGGCACTGAGAAGCGCCTCCGAACGTGGGGGTTCCTATGAAGCGCACCGACGTCGCCCGGATGACCTCGCTCGAACGAAAGGCGCTCATGGAAGAGCTCGCCGCCATGGTCGCCAGCGGTGAGCTCAACCTCGGAGACGCCTCGCGAATCCTTCGCAGCACCATGCTGGGAATGGACCGGAAGACCTTCGCGCACGCGGTGAAGCTCTCCACCAGCGTCGTCGCGAAGCTCGAGGACGCGCCAGACGCGAACCCGACGCTTGAGACGCTCAACAAAGTCTTCGCGCCATTCGGAGGAAGGGTCGCGTTGACGTTTCCTCGCCTCGAAGAGCCACAACCACTCGATGATGCCGAGAGACAGCGTCGAGAGATGCTCCGCGCCGCGCTCGCGAAGAGCAAGCGGCAGCGACGGCGCTCGACAGAGCCGTAAGCCTCTCAACACAGACAGCCTCCTGGGCCGTTCCCGACCGAGCCGGGATTTCTCCCGGCCCGAGGCCCCTCACGGCGCCGAAAAGGCCGCACGCTCGCCGCCACATGGGAATATCTGGCGCCGCAAAGGGACTCGGCAGGTGGCCGTCTGGTGGCAGCATCCCCACCTTCCCCCTGGCACCC
>NZ_JAAIYB010000343.1 GCF_010894475.1 Myxococcus vastator | reverse complement strand
CCACCCCACTGATGAGCCCATGCTCCAGGTCCCCCACCCCTTCGGTGGCCAGGCGCACGCCCAGGCCCACCGCCATCAGCGGGTAGGTGACCGCGTCGAGGATCTCGCGGCGAAGCACATCCGTCACCACGGAGATCACGAGGGCCACTCCAAGAACCGTCCACAACACGATTTGAACAGGCGTCATCAGCGCCTGTCCTCTTCGCGGCAGGCGTCCGGTATCAAACCAGGGACGCCTGGAGCCCGTCAATTGGCGAACAACCAGAAGCCCCGCGGGACGGGGCCTGGGTCACCGATTATCGGACCAGGAGACGGATTTTCTCGCTGCAGATGAAATACTCGTCCCCGTCTTCAATCTTGCGGCGCTTGATGCGCTGCTTGTTGAACCAGGTGCCGTTGGACGAGCCCAGGTCTTCGATGATCCAGTCGTCCCCCTCGTGGGAGATGACGGCGTGCTCACGGGAGACCTTGCCGGAGTTGATGACGAAGTCGCAGTGCTTGCCGCGGCCGATGACGAAGCGCTCCTTGACGATCTGCTCCTGATCCCCGGACTCGGTCACCAGGTACAGCGCGCCGACCTCCTCCTCCTCGGCGAGGTCGTCAGCGGGCTCTTCGTCGGCCTCCTCGGGGAGCGGCTCCTCGTCCAGGAGGCCTGGGTCCTCGGCCTCGGGGAGCGGCTCCTCGTCCTCCTCCACCAGGTCGTCGGCGGGCGGAGGCGGCTCGCTGTTCTTGCCCTTGATGAGGCGCTCCAGCTCCGCGGCGGTCTCCAGGACGCGCTCGGCCACCTCGCGGCGCACCGGGTCATTGTCCAGGCCGTTGGCGGAGGCCCGCTCCTCCGGCGTGGCGCGCACGGGGGGCCGCGCGGGCGCGGGCGTGGACTCCGCACGGGGCGCGGGCGCCAGCACCGGCGGCGCGGACGGACGCGGAGCCGCGGAGGCAGCGGCCTGAACGGGCTTCACCGGCGCAGCGGCGGCCACGGGCCCCACGGCGGCCTCGGAGCGGGGCTGCGCCTCGAGGAAGCCGTTCAGGCGCGCGAACATGAAGAGCGCCTGGTTGATCAGGGCATCGCGATCCGAGCCCATCTGCTGGGCCATGTCTTCGAACGTCTCCCACAGGTGGTCGGCGATGCCAACCTTGCGGGCAGGACGGGAGGTCTGATCGATCATCGGTCTTGACTCGCGTGAACCAGGAAGCCCCGGACGATAGCAGAGGCCTCCCCTTCCGCCCAGTTACTCGAAGGGAACCAGCGCCAATGACTGCGCCCGGTTGTCGGAGAGGCCCTCGAAAGCGACCTGGAGGATGCCGTCCGCGGATGGGTAGGCGATGTAGGCCATGCTGGCCTCCCGGTCCTGGGCGGCGACCACCGGCCCCGGCAGCGTGTAGAACGCCAGCCCCGTCCCCGCCGTAACGTCCGGGGTGAAGATGTAGTTGCGGATGCCGGAAGTCACCGTCACGGTGTAGCGGTCTCCCCGACGCACCTCGCGGCCCACGGCCGCGACCCGGATGTGCACCGGCGGCGGCGGCTGGGGGAACCTGGACAGGTTCGGCACCGGCGGCGTCAGCGGGTTGGAGTCGTCGTCGAAGTAGAAGCCTTCGGCGTGGAAGAAGTACTCCGTGGGGATGCTGTAGCTCGAGGCCCCCGTCACATCGCGGGACAGGAAGGTACCCGCCTCGTCGAAGAGGACGAAGGGCTGGTCTCCACCCGCACGCACGGTGAACCGCGTCAGGCTGGCGCAGTCCGACGGAATCTCCTGCGAGTCCGCGATGGCGAAGCGCACCCGGGACGTCCCCGCCACGGGCTCCACCGACGTGATGGGGAGATCGACGGCGCACAGGACATCCGTGCCCTCCAGGATGATGAGGTCCCCGGCCCGCGCCGAGGCGGCCACGACGGCCTCCGCCTCGAAGGTCCGCGGGGCGTCGACGTCCCTCGGCAGGCTGCTCAGCCCTGGCAGTCCCCCCTGGTAGATGATCCGGTAGAAGCCGTTCGGAACGGAGCCCTCGTAGAGCACCGTCGACTGGAGCGTCGGGTCCTGGGTCACCGTCACCAGGTCCGCCGTCTCGATGACGACGGGTAGTTCGTTGCTGTCCAGCAGCGCCACCGTGGCGCGCGCGGCCGCGCCCGACAGGTCGAACTGGCGCAGGTCGCTCGCGGAGAACAGCGAGATGTAGCCGTTGGAGGACGGCATGACGCCCAGGAGCGGCACCCGGATGGGGACCGCCGAGCCATCGTCGAGCAGGATGCGAAGCGGCGCGTCCGGAACCAGGGCCAGGCCGGTCGGCAAGCCGCCCGCGGGGAAGATGGGGAGCATCGGCGCCCCGCTGAGGTCCCTCGCCGTCTGCCCCGGCGGGGACGACTCGGTATCCACCGCGAGCACTCCGGAGCACTCGCGCGCGGCGGAGCACGCGGCTTCGTCCCGGACGCCGAAGATGTAGCGGCCCGCGTTGATGGGCTCGACGTCGGGGATGGCGATGCGGGGGTGGCTCACCAGGAGCCGCACCGGCACATTGCCGAAGCCCTCGGACAAATCCACCGTGGGCGCGGAGGGCTGGAGGCAGTCGGCGACCGGGCCCGAATCGGTGACGAGCAGCGTGCGACCCGACCGGCCCGACGCCTGCCGCGTGGCCACCGCGAACTGGCCTTCGCCGGCCACCATCGTCATGGCCAGGATGGACTCACCGGGCTGGAGACAGAACACCGTCACCGGCTCGGGAAGCGCCGCGGGCTCCGCGGCCTGCAGTGCATCGGGCCCCGGGAGCTCCTGCCGCATCACCCGGGCACCGCCGGTGTCCGCGCCGAAGAGGCCGTCGGGGTCCTGGATGGCGTAGTACAGCGTGCTGGGGCCGCCGCTGCCCTCGGCGGGCGAGCGCGCCGCGAAGGCCGTGACGATGCTCGCCGCCTGGAGCCGGGCGACCTGCCGGAGCTGGTCGCGCGCCGACGCCACCACCGAGACCTCCGACGAGCCCGAGCTGCGCGCGTAGATGTACGGCCCCGGGACGTCGTTGCCTTCCGCGTTGTAGGCCACGTCGCGCGTGAGCGCGTCCGGCCGGTCCAGCACGGGGATGGACAGCGCCTCCAGCGGGTTGGGCGCCGGGACGAAGGTGCGGGGGTTCGAGTCCAGGTCGAGCACGCGCAGCTCGTCCCGGTCCGACGACGTCACGAAGACGAGGTCGTTGGCCAGCGTCACGTCGAAGGTGCCGGACAGGCCGGCGAAGCCCGTCGTCACGTTGGTCGAGGAGCAACTGCCGGACAGGCCGGCGCTCGCGAGGAGCAGAGCAAGGGTACCGCGCTTCACGGGGAGGTCTCCTGGCACAGGCTGGTGCCCTGGCGCGGGTCTCTTCCCTGCCGGGCGCCGAGCCGCGCCACCAGCCGGGCGTTCTGCGGCCGGTCGAGGTCGGGAATGTCGATGATGGCCACGCGGCCGTCACCAAAGGTGCTGGTGAAGATGCGAGCGCTGTTGCCGCGCACGTCCGCGGCCAGGCCAAAGGGCTGGCTGGGCTGGTTCGGGTCGTTGTCGCCCACCTGCACCTGGGCGACGAGCTGCCCCACCTCTTCGTCGAAGATGGCCACGGCCTCGTCGCCGCTGCCCGTCACCGCCACCAGGTTGCCGCGGCCAGGGCCGCGCGGGATGACTTCCAGTTCGCTGGCGCCCGCGGGCACCGGCAGCGCCGACACGATGCGCACGCTGGGGGCCGTCCCCGCGTCGGGCGCCGTGCCCGCCGCGTTCAGGACGTCCAGGATGAGCAGCGTGTCCGGACCGCGCGCCAGCAGGTAGACGCGCTCGTCCACGATGGTGAGCTCGGGTGACGCCGGGTCGGGCACGCGCGTGGCAGCCGGGACGACCGCCACGCCGCGCGCCTCACGCACCGAGTACGACAGCTCCAGGTCGGTCTCCAGCACGCGGCCCGCGACGGTCCGGTCCACCAGCCGCAGGATGAAGCGCGCCGGCAGCGCCCCCAGCTGCGTGGAGGAAGAGTTGCGCCCCGAGGCGTACACATACCGGCTGCCAATCGCCGTCGCGTGGGCGACGCCGGAGAGCCGGTCATTGGTCCCCAGCGTCACGAACTCGCTGGTGCTCAGCGCGTCGCGCGTGGGGTTCGCGGCGGGGAGGTGAAGCACGTAGCCCGCCAGGTCCGCTTCGGCGAAGGTCGTCGGCGGCCCGGCCAGCTCCGTGTGCGTCACCCAGACGCGCGCGTCCTCGCCGTTGCCGGCCACGCTGACGCCCAGCGGCCCCGGCGCCGAAGGCAACCCGTTGGAGGCCCCTGGGACATCCAGCAGCGACAGCGCGTTGACGCGGCAGTCGCGCTCGCCGCCCTGCACGCAGCTCAGGCTGAGGCCGTCATCGCCCACGTCGATGGCGTGAAGCAGGCTGCCCTCCGCCCGCGCCGGGACGAACAGCCGCGGCGGACGGCCCGGGGGGCTCCACATGGCCATCTCCCCGGCGAAGCTTTGAATCTGCACGTAGGACTGGGCGCCGATGCCCAGCGACGTGACGTCGTTGGGCAGCGACTCCTCGGGGGCGAAGTCCGTCCCGAAGGGCCGCACCCCCACCGCGTCCAAATCCAGCGCGACGACCGAGCCGGAGTCGTAGCACTTGTCGAAGTTGGCGCTCGCCACGTAGAGGAATCCGTTGGTGGACGGACCCGCTTCGGGGCGCCAGAAGGCAAGACCGCTCGGGTACACGAGCCGGGTGGACGGGGGGGGCTTGCTCTCGGTGCCAACGGCGCAGGACACGAGGAGCAGCGCGGAGGTAAGAAGGTAGGCGCGCATCAGAGGGGGGCGGAGTGTAGGAAGGGGCCTCCCCCCGGGCAACCGGAAACGCGGCGCGCCATTCCCATGCGCCTTGCGCCCGACGACGCCGTGCCCCCCGGGGTGCTTCTTCCCCCGGAGGGCAGGCAGGCCACGCCTCAGGCCGCGGCGGCCGTTTCGGCCTGGATCTTCGAGAAGTCGGCCACCTGGTTGAACAGGGCGCCAATCTCCACGAGCAGGCGGATGCGGTTCTCCCGCAGGGCCTTGTCCTCGGCCATGACCATCACCTTGTCGAAGAAGGTGTCCACGGCGGGCTTCAGGCCCGTGATTTCCCGGAGAGCACCGGAGAAGTCATCCGCGCGCACCAGCCCCGACACCGTGCTCCGGGCCTGGGTGAAGGCGGCGTGGAGGTTCCGCTCCGGCTCGTCCACCAGCTTCTGGGGGTTGGTCTCCCCTCCCTGCACGTCGCGGCCCTGCTTCTCCACGATGTTGACCACGCGCTTGAAGGCCGCGGCCAGGGGCTGGAAGTCCGCCCGGCCCACCAGGTGGCTCAGGGCCTCCAGGCGCTTCTGCGCGGCCACCAGGTCGTCGAAGCCGGCGGCCAGCACCGCCTCCACGACGTCCGTGCGGTGCTGCTCGCCCCACAGCGCCTTGAGGCGGCCGCGGAAGAACTCCAGCACCTGCTCACGCGGCGCGGGCTCGCCGGCCTTGCGCTTCGCGTTGGCGATCTTCGGGGCCAGCAGCCGGAGCGACTCGTCCACCGCGGCCGACAGGCTGAAGCGGTAGCCCCGGCCCAGCACCAGCCGGATGATGGCGATGCACGCGCGGCGCAGGGCGAACGGGTCCGCCGCGCCCGTGGGCGCCTTGCCGATGGCGAAGATGCCGCACAGCGAGTCCAGCCGGTCCGCGATGCCGATGAGCGCGCCCGCGTCCTGCGTGGGCAGCGCGTCCTCGGCGCCGCGCGGCAGGTAGTGCTCAGCGATGGCCAGGGCCACCGCGTCCGGCTCCCCCCCCGCGCGGGCGTACTCGCGGCCCATGACGCCCTGGAGCTCGGGGAACTCGCCCACCATGCCGGTGACGAGGTCCGCCTTGGCCAGGGTGGCGGCGCGCTCGATGGTGGCCGCCTCCCCTGCCCGCCCCGTCTGCTGGCCCAGCCACACCGCCAGCGCGCGGAAGCGCTCCACCTTCTCCAGGTAGGTGCCCAGCTGCCCCTGCCACACCACGCGGCCCAGCTTCTCCACGCGGTCGCTGAGCGGCGTCTTCCGGTCCTCGTCGAAGAAGAAGCGGCCGTCCGCCAGCCGCGCGCGCAGCACGCGCTGATAGCCGCGCAGGCTGAGCTGCTCGTCGCGCACCGGCGTGTTGGACACGGCGATGAACTTCGGCTGCAGCTTGCCCGCGGCGTCCACCAGGGAGAAGTAGCGCTGGTGGCTCTTCATCTCCTGCACCAGCACCTCCGGGGGAAGGTCCAGGTGGCGCTCCTCGAAGGTGCCCACCACCGGGCTGGGCAGCTCGACCAGGTTCGTCACCTGGTCCACCAGCGACTCGTCCTCCAGCAGCTGGGCGCCGGCCTTGCTCGCCGCCGCCTTCACCTTCTCCACCAGCTGCGCGCGGCGCTTCGCGATGTCCGCCACCACGTGCGCCTTCTCCAGCGCCGCCTCGTAGTCCGCCGGGGCCTTCAGCTCGATGGCGCCGGGCGACAGGAAGCGGTGGCCCCGCGTGGCCCGGCCGCTCGTCACGTCGCCGAACACCACGGGCAGCACGTCGCCGCCCAGCAGCGCCACCAGCCACTGCACCGGGCGCGCGAAGGACGTGTCCACGTCGCCCCAGCGCATGGACTTGCGGAAGTTGATGCCGCGCACCGCCGCGTGCAGCGTGTCCTTCAGGATGTCCGCCGCCGGGCGGCCCTTCTCCTCCACGCGCGCGGACAGGTACTCGCCCTTGGCGGTGGTGGCGCGGCCCAGCTGGTCCACCGTGAGCTTGAGGCCCTCGGCGAACTTCTCCGCCGCCTTGGTGGGCTTGCCCTGCGCGTCGAAGGCCGCCTTGGCGCTGGGGCCCAGGACCTCCTTGGTGATGTCCTCGCCCGCGTCCGCCACGTCCCTCACCCACACCGCGAGCCGCCGCGGCGTGCCAAAGGTCCGCACCTCGCCGTGCTTCAGGCGGGCGTCCGCCATGCGCTCGGTGATGACGCGCTTCAGGTCCTCCAGCGCGGGGCCGATGAACGACGCCGGAATCTCCTCCGCGCCCACTTCCAGGAGCAGGTCACGCGCCATGGGCCACCTCCGCCTTCTGCTTCTTCTCCACGGGCTTGTTGAGGACGACCGTCTTCCAGTAGTCGCTGGCCGGCTTGCCCTCCAGCACCGGGGGCTGCTCACCCACCGTCCACGGCGACTTGAGCAGCGGGTAGCCCAGCCGCTCACGCATCTGGAGGTAGCCCTCCGCGCACAGCCGGGCGTTGTCGCGCACGCGCTTGATGAAGTTGGCGCGCTCCGTGACGGAGATGGCGCCGCGCGCGTCCAGCAGGTTGAACGCGTGCGAGCACTTCAGCGCGAAGTCGTACGCGGGCAGCGGCAGCTGGCGCTCGATGAGGCGCTTGCACTCCTTCTCGTACGCGTCGAAGAGCGCGAAGAGCATCTGCGCGTCCGACTCCTGGAGCGCGTACCTGCTCATCTCCACCTCGTTGGGGTGGAACACCTCGCGGTACTTCACGCCCTTGACCCACTCGATGTCGAAGACGTTCTCCACGTTCTGCAGGTACATGCAGATGCGCTCAAGCCCGTAGGTGAGCTCCGCGGACACGGGCTTGCAGTCGAAGCCACCGCACTGCTGGAAGTAGGTGAACTGCGTCACCTCCATCCCGTCACACCACACCTCCCAGCCCAGGCCCCAGGCCCCCAGCGTGGGCGACTCCCAGTCGTCCTCGACGAACCGGAGGTCGTGCGCCAACGGGTCGATGCCAATCTTCCGCAGCGACTCCAGGTACAGCTCTTGGACGTTCTTCGGCGCCGGCTTGAGGATGACCTGGAACTGGTGGTGCTGGAACAGGCGGTTGGGATTCTCGCCGAACCGGCCGTCCGCGGGGCGCCGCGAGGGCTGCACGTACGCCACGTTCCAGGGCTCCGGGCCCAGGGCACGCAGGAAGGTGTACGGGGCCATCGTGCCCGCGCCGACCTCGACATCATAGGGCTGCGTGTTGATGCACCCCTGGTCGGCCCAGTGCTTCTGGAGCGTGAAGATAAGGTCCTGAAAATACATAGCGCGCGGACCCTAGTGACGGGGGTCCGGAGCGTCAAGGACGGCGCTCACTCCTTGTAGAGTGGGAGATCCGCCAGCCGGATTTGAAGCTTCGTCTCCTCGCCCGGCTTGATGGGGGCCGACAGGAGCCGGCTCTCCGCGCCCACCTCCGTCGGCTCCACCACGCGCAGGCGGTAGACGCCCACGGGCAGCGGGAATCGCTTCAGGGGCGTGGTTCCCAGCTGGGTGGCGCCGTCGAACACGGCCGCGCGCGGCACCGTGTAGAGCGTCATCCACCCCAGTCCCGCCTTCGCGGCCCCCTGCGCCGTGCGCGTATCCAGGACCTCCGCCATGCCCTCGGGGTCCTGCGTCACCGTGGTGACGGGCTCAGTCGCCGGAAGAGCCTCCGCCCCGCGAGGCGCTGGCTCGCGCGGAGGTGGGCTGGCCGGGCCGACCTTGGCACGGGCCGGTTCGGGCTCGGCCTTGGGAGCGGCCGCCCACCGCGCCGGCGAAACGGCGCCTTCCTTGGCCTTCCGCACCGGCGGGGCCTTCGTCGGCGCCTTGGCTCCGGGTGCGTCCTCCACCGCCTCTTCATCCAAGGCGGCCTGCTCGGCCTGGGCGGGCTCGGAAGGCGTCGGCTCCGGCTCGGCCCGACGGAAGCCGGGCGGCGGGCCCGCCTGCGGGGGTGGCCAGGGCTGGTTCGCGGGGTCTTCCGGCGGCGGCGAATTCAGCTCCGCGCTCACCCACGCCTTGGCGGCCTCGAAGCCCGGCTGGAGCTGCGCACGCACCGCGGGCAGCGTCGCCGCCCAGCCGAGGCCTCCCAGCAGGAGGAGCAGGAACAGCCGACCGGCCCAGCGCGACGGCGGACGGGTGGCGGGCGTCTCCACCGGCGTGTCCGAGGCCCGGGACGCACCAGCGCGCGCCGGCCGTCCGGAGGCGGAGGCCCGCGCGCCGTCCGCGCCGGGCCGCTGGGGCCTGGAACGGAAACGCTGCGTCTGGAGGTCACTCGGCTCGTCGAAGGACTCGGCCGGAACCTCCGGCCGGGCCGTGGAGCGCGGCCTGGGCGTATGCGCGGCCGGCGCGCTGTCCTGGCCGCCGCGCGGCGTGCGCGAGGCCGAAGGGGCCGCCTCACTGGCGCGCCGCTGGGGGGCGGGCTTGGGCGCGCTCCCGTTGCCGCCCTCCGCCGGGCGGCGCTGGGGCACGGGCCTGGGGG
>NZ_JAAIYB010000342.1 GCF_010894475.1 Myxococcus vastator | reverse complement strand
GCGTGGGGCCAGGGATGTTCGCGGCCCACGCGCTGAGCCCGGCGGCCCGGGAGCGCGGCGCGCCTCCTCCCGTGGGCACCGAAGGAACGCGACGTCGAGGCGGATGATGGAACGGACAGCCTTTCGCGGCAGGCCGGGCGACGGGGGGACCGCCGGGCTTGAGGCGGGAGCGCTGGCCTGACGCGCTCAATGCCGCACGGTCCTCCAAGAGAGCAGGTCGATGTCTCGCGTCTTCGATGTCTCCGCAGTCACGGACACCCTTCGTCTGTCCCCGAAGGGGGCGGGGGAGGCCGTCTTCCACGTCATCAACGCCTCGCGTACCCCCGTGCGCGCGCGCCTCTCGGTGGTGCCTGACGCAGGCGCCCGGCGCGAGTGGCTCGTCCTCGAAGGCGAGCCCCAGCGCGACTTTCCTCCGACGGGCGCGCAGCGCGTCGTCGTCCGGGTCCGCGCGCCAGCGGGGACGCCACCGGGCCACTTCACCTTCCACCTGCGCGTGGAGGACCGCGACGCTCCCGACGCGCGGTCCGCGCAGGGGCCCGCCGTCACCGTCGAGGTGGTCTCCTCGCCGCCCGCCGGAAGGGCGTTCCCCATGAACTGGGCCGTCGTGGCGGTGGGGACGTTCATCCTGCTCGGGACGATGGCCTCCCTGCTCGCCGCGGACAGGGCGCGGCAGCCCGGCCCTGGGGCGCCCTGTCCGGATGGGCATTGTGGCAAGGGGCTGACGTGCGCGAAGCAGCGCGACGGGGGTGTGTGCCTGGCCTCGCAAGGCCAGCCCTGCGAGGCGGGCGCCCAGTGCATCACCGGCTTCTGTGAGCCCGGCGTGGGCTGCACGGTGCCGCTGGGGAAGGACTGCGCCTCTCCGGAGGACTGCCCGGGCGCGCTGACGTGCGCCGACGTGCTGGGCTCGTCCGTCTGTCTCCTCGAGCCGGAAGAGGCCTGTGAGAATGACCGCGACTGCGCCAGCTTCTTCTGCACCCCGGAGCGCAAGTGCAACCGGGATGACGGACGCTGTGACAGCAACGCCGAATGTCAGTCGCCCACGCAGTGTGGCGCGACGAAGCTGTGCCAGCTCCCGGATGGACAGCCGTGCATACGGCACGAGGCCTGCCTCTCCGGCTACTGCTCGGAGACCTGCCAGGTGTCGTCAGAGTCCTTCCAGTGCGAGTCACCGTGCCCCGCGTACACCGCCTGTGTGTCGGGGAGCTGCATCCCCGTGGAGGGCAAGCTCCTCAACCAGAACATGCTGCTGACGGCGCCCCGGATTCTCAAGGGCATCCGGGAGCTGCGCATCCAGCAGGGCACCCAGCCGTAGCCGGTGCGTGTCACCGCGGCGCCGGCCGCACCGCCTCGCCAATGTCCACCAGCCGCCGCACCTGCTCTTCGCTCATGCTCAGGTGCCGCGCGGCGCCCGGGATGTCCCCCGGGACGAAGGCGCGCATGGCCCGGGGACTGAACCAGTTGAAGAGCGTCACGACGCCGCGGACCAGCGAGGACTCGGTGAACACCGCCGTGGGTGGAATGACGTAGTCCTTGGGCACCTGGTTGAGCGCCTGTTGCCGCTGGGTGGCGCTGGGCCCGGGCCCTTCGGCCAGGACGAGCTGCGCGGTAACTGTGTCCCGGTGACGGGCAACGAGCTCGCAGTAGCGCGCCCAGTCGTCGGGGGCCGGTGGCTGCGCGTTGTGCGCCACCACCAGCACCGTGCCGACAGTGGCCAGCCCCAACGTCCGGCTCCGCACCACGTCCTGGATGTCGGGCGCGTCGAGCTGGACGGGAGCTGTCATCGACGCGTCTCTCCGTTGGGGGGCGGACATGCCGGAGTGTTCCTCCCCCTGGTGCCATGCGCAACCCGTATTTATTGAAATACTAGTTAATCCGGCTCTGGAGGTGGACGCTGGGGGTGCGGCGTTTGGCTACCGGGCGGGGACGCGGAGGGATGCCAGTGAGAGACTTGCAGGTGGCCTCGAGTTAGGCCCGGCCTCCCGGACGGTGCGGGTCTGTCTCGGCGGAATGTCAGCATTTCATGGTAGTAAGGAGTTGCGCCCGCTCTGTGGTGGGCCACTTGCTGGGGGGGCACTTCATGGTGCTTCGCTGGGCGGCGCCGCTGCTCTTGCTCGCGGCCATCACCGGGTGCACGACGAGTCGAGTCGTGCGGCTGGATGCCGGACATGACTCCTTCGTCGTCACTCCTCGCGAGGAGCCAGGCGCGGAGGTGGACGCGGCCGAACTCGACGACGACGAATTCGAGGAGGCCCTCGCGGAGCTGGCACGGGACGTGCGCCCGTTCCGCAACCCCATGCAGGAGGCCCGAGACCTCTTCGGCGTTCCGTCCCGCAGCGGGGTGTACCGATACGAGAGCCGCCCCCCGCGGCTCACCCCCCAGCGTCGAGAGGACGCGGGCGGCCCCCACCTGCTGGAGTCCTACGCGGATGACGAGCTGACGCGCGCTTATGGACAGTGGTGCAAGCGGAAGGACCATCCAGGGGACTGCTTACGCCTGTTGGAGGAAGGCCCCCTGCTGGCCAGCGACGGCAAATACACGTTGGCCTTGGCCATTGCGATGGATTCAGTGTGGGAGGAGACGGCGGAGGCCCTTGAGGACATGGCGGACCCCGTCGCGGTCATGGCCACCATCACCGCCTCAGCGACGATGTACCTGCTGCTCTGGGCGCTTCCCGAGCCAGTGAGCAAGGGCGCGGCCGCCACCCTGACCGCCATCGCCATTGCCTACCTGGGCGTGGACACGGTGTGGCGCTTGCTGGACGGCTGGTTGACTCTGGTGCGCGAGGTGGACCAGGCCACGACTTTCGCGCAGCTCAGTGCGTCGGGTGAGGCGTACGGCGAAGTCCTCGGAGAGAATGCGGCGCGCGTCTTCGTGATGCTGGCCACGGCTGCCATCGGGAGCACGGCAGGGTTGGCCGTGAAGGCGGCAAGACTGCCGGGCTCTGCCCCGGCGGCGCTTGCCGTGGAGTCCCAAGCAGGCTTCCAGTACGCCGCGGTGGGGAGTGTGCAGTCCGTCGCGGTGGCTGCTGAGGGCTTCACCATCACGCTCGCTCCCAACGCCCTGGCCATGGCGAGTCGGGAGCTGCGCAGCAAAGGAGAACGCCACCACCTCGCCACGAACAAGAACGACGTTTCCACCCTGCGTGGCGGGCCCTGGACGCCGCGATTCAGGGACCTCTTCACGAGGGCTGGAATGAAGCTGAAGGACCCCGAGAACATCGTAGAAGTCGTCGGCCACAAGGGGCCGCATCCGCAGCGGTATCATGAACGCGTCCAGGAGCGGCTGCTCGAAGCTTTGGGGAGCTGCCGGAAGGTGGCAGATTGCCGCAAGGCCCTCACGGTTGAGCTTCGCAGGCTCGCCAAGGATGCCGTGACCCAAGGAACGGAAATCCACAGGCTTTTGACTCAGGGCAAGTGACGCAGTGAGGAAGTCCACCATGTCGAATCACTCTCGATACTTCAGGCTCAAGGAAGACGTACAGGCCGGCAACTGGTACCTGGGAGAACCATTGACCAGACAGGGCCGGGAGCCGGAAGACATCAGGGAGTTTACTTCTGGACGGCCCTTCCGGGGTGATGGCCGCCTGACGCTCTCTATTCGTGAGCCTGGGCGTCGGCGCGATTTCAGCATGGCAGGCGTCGGCATGACTCCCGTTGTCCACGTCAGGGTGGCCGCCATCTTCGCGGAGCTGGCGCCCAATGATGTGCAACTGATACCTGTAGCGCTCAAAGGCTACCCAGACGAATATCAAATCCTCGTTGCTACGAAGGTTGTCCGGTGCATTGACGACAATGCATCAAGTGAAGTGGAGTTCTGGCTGCCAGAGGATGAGAGACCGGACAAGCTCGGCCAATACCGAAACGTGGTTGATATGCGGATTGACCGCACGAAGGTGGGCGACGCCAAGGTCTTCCGCACCTGGGGGTGGACAGTGGCCCTCATCGTCTCGGAGGACATCAAGGCAGCCCTGGAGCGTGCGCAGGTCACGGGAGCAAAGTTCGAGGAAGTCTAGACTGCGCGTTCCGCCGAGACGCGAGTGCCCGTCCCCTCGGCCCGCAGTCAGCGCTGCCGACGCTCAGCTCCAGACCCACCCTGTTATTCAAATCGCATCTGGCGTTGCCAGCAACTGCGTCTAATCGAGGATGAGCTCCACCATCAGGTCATCCTCGGGGTCCTCCTGGACGGAGGCGTCCGAGTCGTCCACGTCGTCGCCCTTGAAAGAGAATCCAGAGGGCGTCTGTCCATCGATGCAGGGAATCGTGCGGGGTGAGGTCCCCACGCCGTCGCCATCCGTGTCCGGGTACAGCACTGCCCAACGGAAGCGCGCGGCGTCCGTGTCATCGCAGTCGTTGCCCGTGGCCTGGGTGAAGTAGGGCTCGGGCAGTGACGTACCGGTGCACACGGCCCCGGCTTCTGGGTGGGTGTGTCCATCCGCGTCCCGGTCCACATGCGCGTAGGCCACCTGCCGCCAGCGCGCCGCGTCTTCCGCCGCGCAGTCCGTCCCCTGGGCCGACCACGGCGCGGGCACCGTGCCATCCGTGCACAGCGCGACGGTGTCCCCCGCGCCCACGCCGTCTCCGTCCGCGTCCGTCCACGCCTGGACGGAGGTGTGGACGCTCCGGTCCGCGTCGTCGCAGTCGTTCCCCCGGGGCAGGGTGGCGTAGCCGGTCGGAAGCGTCGCACCCGCGCACAGCGTGCCTGCTTCGGGCAGGGTGAAGCCGTCCCCGTCCGCGTCCCGATGCGCGTAGGCCAGCTCCTGCCAGCGCGAGGCCTCCACCACGTCACAGTCCGTGTCCACCGCGGAGAAGCCCTGGGGCATTGAGCGGCCCGCGCAGACACTCTGCCGGGCGCCCGCGCCAGCGCCGTCCCCATCCGTGTCCGGGAACACGCTCCAGCTCACCATGCGGCTGGCGTCGCGGTCGTCGCAGTCGTTCCGCGTGGGCCATTCGGCGTGGCCCTGGGGGAGCTGCGTGCCGCTGCACACCACGCCTTGCTCCGGGACGGTGTCGCCGTCGCCATCCGCGTCCCGATGCGCATACGCGCGCCACTGCCACCGCGTGCGGTCCTCCGGCGCGCAGTCCTCCGCGTCCAGTGCGTAGCCGGGTGGGGCCGTGCGGCCCGTGCACTGCGTCTGAGGCTCGCCGCTGCCAAAGCCGTCTCCATCCGCGTCCGCGTAGACGGTGCGCTCCGTCCAGCGCGCGGCGTGCGCGTCATCGCAGTCGAGCCCGTTGGCGCTCCGGGAATAGCCCAGGGGCAGCCGGTCGAGGCCGCACAGCCTGCCTTCCTCCGGCACCGTGAAGCCATCCCCGTCCGCGTCCCGGTGAGAGTACGTGAGCCAGTGGGCGCGGAGGAGGTCGTCGGGCGCGCAGTCGCCGTCCACCGCCACATGGCCTGGAGGCGGCCGTCTGCCAGCGCAGTGGGCCACGGGCTCGCCGCTGCCCACGCCGTCCCCGTCCGCGTCCGGCCACGCCCAGGTTGCTTCCGAGACGCGCGCGTCATGGTCATCACAGTCCGGCGGGCCGGCCTCCGCGCGGTAGCCCACGAGCGTGTTGCCCACGCACATCGTCAGCGGGCCCTCGCCAGTCGCCCCGTCGCCGTCCAGGTCGGGATAGAGCCCGGTCTGTTCGCGCCAGAGGGACGCAGTGTCGGGAGCGCAGTCACCGCCTTGAGGGCTCAGGCCCGCGGGGAGCCGCTGGCCCACGCAGCTCTGGATGGAGGGGCCCGCGCCCACGCCATCCAGGTCCGCGTCCACATGGCCCGCCAGGAACCGCCAGCGCGTGCCATCACCGGGCGCGCAGTCCAGGGCGTCGACGACGCCGTCTCCGTCCGAGTCCTGCTCCGGGCTGTCGCCATCCGCGCAGCCCGCCAGCGTCACCATGGCCAGCGTCAACGCCAGCCACGCCCGTCCATTCGTCCCCATGGAAGCCGTCCGTTCCGTCAGCGTGTCCGTGGGGCGTTCAGGGAAGGCGGGTCAGCTTGCAGGTGGTTGCCTGGAGGGAGGAAGGCATCTCGACGGTGAGGCGGAAGCGCCCCGGTCGGGTCATCAGGAGCAGCGCCATCCGGTCACACCGCACGCCGAAGCCCTGCTGGGACTCCTCGCTCCCATATGCCGACCAGAAGCTGAGGGTCCGGGGGGTCGCCTCTCCCTCCAGGATTCCCGTCACCTCGATGCCCCCGAAGGAGTAGGCCAGGAGCGCATCCACCGTCGTGAAGACGTAGGGCCTGCCGTATTCGGCATCCTCAGCCAGCGCGGAAGGAGCCAGGGCCAGGGCGGCGACAACGGAGGCGGTCCGGACAAGACGCGAGAACGACGGGAACATGAGGTTTTCCTCTGAAGCGGGCGCAGGGATGGCGGAGCTCCGCCCATGACCCATGCCCTATACGCACCCGCCCTGTTTTCTTGGCTGGCGCGCTGCGGGTCGTTCCCGCCGGAACCCGTCCGCCGACGCCCGACACCCGCCCCGTGCTGCACCTTGTCACGGCGGGTCGGCTGCAATACGCCTAGAGGCATGTCCACCGCCACGCTCCCCGCCGACTTCCTCCAGGCCATCACCGAGGGCTTCCCCGCCGACTTCCTCACCCGGGAGCCCGGGGACCTCCAGGAGTACGGCCGCGACTGGACGCGCGTCTACACGCCCGCCCCCGCCGCCGTGGCGCTCCCCCGGACGACGGACGAGGTCGCCCGGCTGCTCGCCCTGTGCCACCAGCACCACATCGCCGTGGTGCCCTCCGGCGGACGCACGGGACTGGCCGGCGGCGCGGTGGCGGCCCGGGGCGAGCTCGTCCTGTCGCTCCAGCGCATGACGCGCATGGGGCCGGTGGACCTGCTCGGCAACACGGTGCGCGTGCAGGCGGGCGCGGTGACGGAGGCCATCCATCACCACTGCGCGGAGCACGGCCTCACCTGGCCGGTGGACTTCGCCTCCAAGGGCTCCAGCACGGTGGGCGGCAACATCGCCACCAACGCGGGCGGGGTGAAGGTCATCCGCTACGGCCTCACGCGCCAGTGGGTGCTGGGGCTCCAGGTCGTCACGGCCCAGGGGGAGGTGCTGGAGCTCAACGGCGCGCTGGAGAAGAACAACACCGGCACGGACCTGCGCCAGCTCTTCATCGGCAGCGAGGGCACCCTGGGCGTCATCACCGAGGCCACCCTCAAGCTCACCCCGCTCCCCGGCCCGCAGGACGTGTTCCTCTTCGCGGTGCCGGACGTGGCCGCCGTGCTGCGCCTGTTCCGGGACGCGCGCCGGCAGAGCGCCTTCAGCATCTCCGCCTACGAGTTCTTCACCGACAGGTGCATGGCGCGCCTGGGCCGCCACCGCAAGCTGCGCCCGCCCTTCGAGACGCCCAGCGCGTGCTACGTGCTGCTGGAGGCGGAGTCGAAGGACGCCGCGGCGGTGGAGGGCTGGCTGGGCTCGCTGTTCGAGCGCGAGCTGGTGACGGACGGCGTCCAGGCCCAGGGCGCGGCCCAGGCGGCGGAGCTGTGGGCGCTGCGCGAGGGCATCAGTGAGAGCCTCTCCGCCACCGGACTGCCGCACAAGAATGACATCTCCCTGCCGGTGGCGGGGCTGGAGGCCTTCTGCGCGGAGCTGGAGGCCATCTTCAGCGCGCGCTACCCGGGCTGGGAAATCTGCCTGTTCGGCCACATTGGCGACGGCAACCTGCACGTCAACGTGATGAAGCCGGACGCCATGGACAAGGCGGAGTTCCTGACCCACACGAAGCAGGCGGACCCCACGATGTTCGCGCTGGTGCAGAAGCACGGCGGGAGCATCTCCGCCGAGCACGGCGTCGGCCTGTTGAAGAAGGACTCCCTCGGCTACTCACGCGCGCCCGCGGAGCTGGCCCTGCTGCGCACCCTCAAGCGAGCGCTGGACCCTCAAGGCATCCTCAACCCGGGCAAGGTCGTGGATGCCTGAGGGCGCCGGACGTCAGGACAGGATGCGCGTCTTGATGTCCGTCTCCAGCCCGGCGATGGCCTCGCACACCGGGGTGGACACATCCTGGTCCAGGTCCATCAGCAGGTAGCCGATGTTGGCGTCCGTGCTGAGCACCTGGGCGTGGATGTTGGCGTTGAGGTCGGAGACGATGCGGTTGATGTCGCGCAGCACGCCCGGGATGTTGCGGTGCACGTTGAGGATGCGGTGCGTGCCCGGGATGAGCGGCGCCTCGATGTGCGGGAAGTTGACCGCGCCCGTGCTGGCGCCCGACTTGAAGTACTTCAGCAGGCTGGTGGCGACTTCCTTGCCGATGGAGGCCTGGGCCTCTTCCGTGGACCCGCCGATGTGCGGCGTCAGGACGACGTTGGGCAGGCCCTGGAGCGCGGTGACGAAGCCGTCCGAGTTGCTCTCCGGCTCCTCCGGGTAGACGTCCACCGCGGCCCCGCCCAGGTGCTTGGACTGGAGCGCCCGCGCCAGCGCGTCGATGTCCACCACCGTGCCGCGGCTGGCGTTGATGAGGCAGGCGCCCTTCTTCATCTGAGCAATCTGCTCGGCGCCCATCATCAGGTGCGTGGTGGGCAGCGCGGGCACGTGGAGGGTGACGAAGTCGGAGGCGCCGAGCAGCTCCTCCAGCGTGACGGCCGGCTGCGCGTTGCCCAGCGGCAGCTTGGTCATCACGTCGAAGTAGAGGACGCGCATGCCCAGCGCCTCGGCGATGATGCCCAGCTGCGAGCCGATGTGGCCATAGCCGATGATGCCCAGCGTCTTGCCGCGCACCTCATGGCTGCCGGTGGCCACCTTGCGCCACTGGCCCGTGTGGACCTCCCGGCTGCGGTCGAAGAGCTGCCGCGTCAGGACGATGATTTCCGCAATCACCATCTCCGCCACGCTGCGCGTGTTGCTGAAGGGCGCGTTGAAGACGGGGATGCCGTGCGTGTTGGCGGACGTCAGGTCCACCTGGTTGGTGCCGATGCAGAAGGCGCCAATGGCCAGCAGGTCCTCCGCGTGCGCCAGCGCCGCGAGCGGCACCGTCGTCTTGCTGCGGATGCCCAGCAGGTGCACCCCCTTCAGCCGCTCCGCCAGCTCGTCCGGCTTGAGGGCGGACGAGGCGCGCTCCACCTGGAAGCCCTCCGCGGCCAGCATCTCCCCCGCGGACGGGTGGATGTTCTCCAGCAGCAGGGCTCGGAAGGGGCCGTCACTGCTGATGGCGCGCGTCGGAGAGGGCGGGAACCGGGGAGTGCTCATGGCGCCTTGCGTTAGACCTGGAGTCCGGGGCTGTCAAGGGTGGGGT
>NZ_JAAIYB010000341.1 GCF_010894475.1 Myxococcus vastator | reverse complement strand
GCGCTCCCGCTGACGCCGCCCCCCCCAAGGCGCCGGCCGCCCAGCGTTCCTCCGCGTCCGCTCGCGGAGACAAGGCCGCGCCACGCGCCGCCGCGTCCGGAGGCGAAGTGGAGCCAGCGCCCGCTGCTCGCGATGCGGAGGCCCGAGCCCGTCGTCCACGGGCCACCGACCTCCTCACGGGCGAGGTCATGGACCTCGGAGACGCTCCTGTCCCCGAAACGCGCGTCATCTCCTGGGAAGCGCCGCCAGGCCGGATGGACCCGGTGCGCCGCGTCGTCCGCGCGCGCCCGGAGGGCACGGTCTCCGCCCCGGCGCCGGGCCGCACGTTCATCGCGAAGCCACCCGCGGCCCCCGAGCCGCCTCGGCCTGTCCCCGGCGTCATGGACCCGCGCGAATCTCCCGCGCCCGCCTACGCGCCGTCGCCTGACACCGAGCCCGACGCCTTCCGGCACATCCGCGAGCGCCCGCTCGACGCGAAGCCCTACCGACTCCTCGCCGAGTACTTCGACCAACGCGGAGACCCGGCGCGTGCCTCGCTCATGCGCGAAATCGCCGACGCGCTCGACGGGCTCGAAACCCCCGCGCCGCGCGGCCAGCGCCCGCCGCTGACCTCCGACGAGCGCGCCGGCCTGCGTCACCCCGGTCTGCGCACGCCCTCGGGAGAGCTGCTGGCCTGCACCGGCATCGCGCTCTGTCGGCTGTTCCCGGCGGAGGGCCGCGCCGCCGGTTCCTCGGAGCTGCTGCGCGCCACCGCGGGGCCCTGTGCGCCCGCCGTGCTCGACGCGCTGCACACCGCCGCGCGGATGCTGGACGTCCACCTGCCCGAGCTCGTGCTCGCCGAGGACGACGGTCCGCCCTTCACCGCCGTGCACGCGGGCCACCCGCGCCTCCTCGTGGGCCGGCTCCTGCTGCGTGAGCCCATGCCGCTCCCGGAGCTGCGCTTCCACGTGGGCCGCGCCTTGCTGTCCCTGTCGCCGGACCTGCTCGCGCTCCGAGCCCTCAAGGGCGGCCAGCTCCTCCGCGCCCTGGCGCTGCTGGCCACGGTGCTGAAGGACCCGCGCGCCTCCGGAGCCGAGGCCCGCGTGGTGCGCGAGTCCCTGTCTCCGCGCGCCCTGGAGCGCGCCATGGCCTTGCTGGAGCCCGGCACCCAGAACTTCAAGGCGTCGGCGCTCGCGGACGCCGCGCGGGACTCCGCCAACCGCGCGGGTCTGGTGGCCTGCGGGAGCATTGGCCCCGCGCTGTCCGTCCTGCGGACCCGCCGGGGCAACGAGGCGGAGCTGGTGGAGCTGCTGCGCTTCGCCGCGTCGGAGCGCTACCTGCCGCTCCGGGCGCCGCGCTGACGTCAGTTCGTGTTCAGCTTGATGGTGAGCGCCAGCATGCGCCCCTTGGGGCCGCCCAGGTCGTGGCGGTAGCCGAAGTCCAGGCCGCCGCCGCCCTCGGACATGAAGCCGAGCCCCGTGCTGATTTGCGACGTCCGCGTGAAGCCGTCGTAGGAGTAGCCCGCGCGCACCGGGAACAGCTCTCCCAGGATGTACTCCAGGCCGCCGTGGTAGGTGAACGTCGTGGCGTCGTTGGTCGTGAAGTCCGCGCGCACGTCACCGGCGAGCGTCAGCAACCCCGTCATCACCCCGACATGCGCCGAGTAGTAGCGCGTCAGCTCCTCGTTGCCCGTGTCCACGATGTTGTGCGCGGAGAAGCCCGCCATCAGTGACGGCGACAGCCGGAGCATCAACCCCGCGTCGCCGGTGACGGAGTTGGCGAACCGCGACTGGCCGCTCATGCGCAGATAACGCACCGTGGCGCCGAGCATGAGCGCCTGACTGACGGGCAGTCCCACGCCCATCGAGCTGAGGTGGGCGCTGGCGCGCGCGCCGCCGCGCCCCACGCTCACCCAGTGGTAGTCCACCCCCATCCCCAGGCGGCTCGTGGCCGCGTCGATGACGGAGACGCCCAGCAACCCTTCCTTCCGTCGCGTATCCCACGCGCCGGTGCCTTCGACCCGGTAGGACGGGTAGAGGACCATCGCCGCGGGATTGCCCATGATGGCATCCGTGCCCAGCCCCAGGGCCCGGTAGGCGCCGCCCATGCCATAGGCGCGCGCGCTCATGACATCGCGAAGGTCCTCGGCGGGCTGCGCCAGGGCGGTAGTGGACACACAAAGGGCAATCAGCACCAGGGCGCGGAGCAACATGACAAGTCCATCCTATCCGGCTTGATGGGGTCAGAGGCCATCAATAGATTCCCAGCCCTCATGGCCTCCAAAACCTCGAAGGTAGAGCCCCTCATCCGCAAGTGTGTCATCCCGGCAGCCGGCCTGGGCACGCGCTTCCTGCCGGCGACCAAGGCGGTTCCCAAGGAGATGCTGCCCATCGTCGATACTCCGACGCTCCAGTACATCGTGGAAGAGGCGGTCTCCGCCGGCATCGAGGATGTCGTGCTCATCAATGGCCGCGGCAAGAGCGCCATTGAAGACCACTTCGACATCGGCTTCGAGCTGGAGACGACGATGCGTGCGCGCGGCAAGGAGGCGGAGGCCGACAAGCTGCGCGCCATCGCGGACCTCGTGCGCGTCGTCAGCATCCGCCAGAAGGAACCCAAGGGACTGGGCCACGCGGTGCTGTGCGCCAAGAGCGTCATCGGCGACGAGCCCTTCGGCGTGCTGCTGGGCGACGACATGATTGACGCCGAGGAGCCGGGAATCCGCCAGCTCGCTCGCGTGTACCGCCAGTACAACCAGGCGGTCATCGCGCTCATGGAAGTGCCGGACAGTGAGACGCACATGTACGGCATCGCCGCGGGCACGGACCTGGGGGACGGCGTGATGCGCATCGACCGCATCGTGGAGAAGCCGAAGAAGGGCACCGCGCCCTCCAACCTCGCCGTCATCGGCCGCTACGTGCTGCCGCCCGACATCTTCCCCATCCTGGAGAACCAGACGCCGGGCGTGGGCGGTGAAATCCAGCTCACGGATGGCCTGGCCGCGCTCCAGCAGACGAAGGGGCTGCTCGGCTACCGCTTCAAGGGTCAGCGCTATGACGCGGGCGACAAGGTGGGGTACCTGAAGGCCAACATCGCCTACGCGCTCAAGCGCCCGGACCTGCGGGACGGGCTGCTTGCCTACATGCGTGAAGTCGTGAAGACGGAGAAGCCGTGAAGCGCACCGTTGCACTCCTCGCTGTCCTGGTCTCCTTCGCCGCGGCCGCCTATGTGCTGCCCGGCAGCTCCATCATCCGCCGCATGTCGGCGGAGCGCGCCGAGCTGAGGCTGTCCACGCTGCGCGTGGAGGGCTCCCTCAGCTTCGGAGGTCCGGCCGTCAAGGAGGCCGGCGCCGCGCTGGGGACGCCCACGGACCGCCCGGAGGTGCAGGGTGACGGCGTGCTGTCCCTCCGCGTTCCCGGCCGCTGCCGCTTCGAGGCCTCCGTGCCCGACGGCAACGCCACGTCCACGGTGGTCCAGTCGGGCGGCCGCCGCCGCGTGCAGGGGACCGAGATTCCCTCCATGTCGGCGCTCGTCGCGCAGGTGTGCCCGCTGCTCGCCACGGGCAGCGGCAACGTGCAGGAGCTGAAGGAGGCGGTGCTCCGCCACCTCCAGAGCCTGGGCATCGAGACGGGGCGCACCGGACTGGCGCGCTTCGGCGGCGAGGTGGCCTACGTCCTCGGCGACATGGCCGAGGGCCGCCCGCAGTTCTGGGTCTACAAGGACTCCTTCCGCCCGGCCCGGCTGCGGTACTCGGACGCGTCGGGGACGGCCTGGGACGTCCGCTTCCTGGACTACAACTCGCCCGCCACGGGGGAGTGGATGCCCCGCACCATCGAGGTGTGGCGCGGCGGACAGCGCAACCTGCGCTTCACCGCCTTGAAGGGGGACAATCGGGCCAACCTGCCCGACTCGCTCTTCACCCTGTAGTCAAAACCGGCACTTTCCTGAATTCCTTGCGGCGTTGGCGGCGGCCATGAAGAGTCTGGCCCCGCCTGGCCGGGACTCTCCCCGGCCCGCCACGCAGAGGAATGTCCCATGAAGGTGTACGGCCACCCGATGAGCACCGCCACGCGCATGGTCCTCGCCACCCTGGCGGAGAAGGGCCAGGAGGCGGAGCTCGTCCTCGTCGACCTCACGAAGGGGGAGCAGAAGAGCCTCGGGCATGTGGAGCGCCACCCCTTCGGCGTCATCCCCGCGTTCGAGGATGCTGACGGCTTCCGGCTCTACGAGTCGCGCGCCATCATCCGCTACCTGGACCGCAAGCTGCCGGGCGCCGCGCTCACGCCGTCCGACGTGCAGGCGTACGCGCGCATGGAGCAGTACATCAGCGTGGAGCAGTGTTACTTCACGCCCAACGCGATGAAGGTCATCTGGGAGCGCCTCTTCAAGGGGATGCTGGGGGGCGGCGCGCCGGACGAGGCGCGCATCGAGGAGGGCCTGCGGGGCGTCGAGCGCGTCTTCAGCATCATCGAGCCGGTGCTGGGCAAGCAGCCGTACCTGGCGGGCGACGGCTTCTCGCTCGCCGAGGTGACGTGGACGCCCTACATGGAGTTCTTCGTCGCGGCGGGCGGCGCTGCGACGGGCGCGCGGGGCGGGCTTTTCGGCCTCGTCCCGCTCCACCGTCTTCGCGGCGCGCTTGCAGCGGGGCTTCTCCGTGTCCGCCTCGACGGCGACCTCGGGGTCAGCAGCCTTCTCTCTCGAAGTACGGGCTTTACGCATGTCTGTAACGCTTGGGGAGGAATGATGCGCCCGAGGACTCGGACAGATGGAATGGCGGGGGGAGACGTCCGCGCAGCCCTCGGAAGCACCTTCCAGGAGGACGGCCCCGCCGGAATCCCAGGAAGGGACTGCGCGGGCGTGAGCCTTGTGGTTGGGAGAAGAGTCGGCGCCGTCGGATACACCTGCGCCATGAACCGCGAGGGACGTTATTGACCCCCTCCTGGCCTGTCAAGGCATCTTGAAGGCCGCGGTTGCATCGCTTCCAGCTAAGCAACACGCGCCCCCGGGCCCCCATTTCCAGCCGGCCGTGCGGGCCTTCCGGAGGCGGCGACCGGACCTTGTCGGTCGGGAACCGTAGAGTGGCCGCCTTTCGAGGCACGCGCCGCCGCGCCGTGTTTTGGAGTAAGGACCGCGAACCGTGGACGACTTCCAGAAAGCCGCAGCCCGAGCCCGTGAGCTCCACCGTGAGCTGGCGCACCACAACTACCGTTACTACGTCCTCGACTCGCCCGAGGTCAGCGACGCGCAATACGACACGCTGATGCGCGAGCTGCAGGACCTGGAGGCGCGGCACCCGAGCCTCCAGACGCCGGACTCGCCCACCCAGCGCGTGGGCGGCGCGGCGGCCGAGGCGTTCGGCGAGGTGGTGCACCGGGCGCCCATGCTCTCGCTGGCCAACATCTTCGAGGACCAGGGCCTCATCGAGTTCGACGAGCGCATCCGCAAGCTGGTGGGACTGCCCGGCGTCACCTACGTGTGTGAGCCCAAGCTGGACGGGCTCGCCATCGCGCTGCGCTACGAAAAGGGCGCCTTCGTCCAGGGCGCCACCCGGGGCGACGGCACCACGGGAGAGGACGTCACCGGCAACCTGCGCACCATCCGCAGCCTGCCCATGTCGCTGTTCCCCCAGGACGGGGTGAAGGTGCCGGACGTGCTGGAGGTGCGGGGCGAGGTCTTCATCCGCAAGAAGGACTTCCAGAAGCTCAACGAGAAGCGCGAGGAGGAAGGCGAGCCGCTCTTCGCCAACCCGCGCAACGCCGCCGCCGGCAGCCTGCGCCAGCTGGACCCGCGCATGACGGCCGCGCGGCCCCTCTCCGTGTTCCTCTACGAATGCGTCCCGGGCGAAGGCGTGCCCGGCTTCAAGACGCACATCGAGAAGCTGGAGTACCTCAAGACGCTGGGCCTGCCCATCAACCAGTACCGCCGCGCCGACGGCCTGGAGGGCGTGCGCGAGGCCTATGACGCCTCCCTCAAGGGCCGCCATGAGCTGCCCTTCGAGGTGGACGGCATGGTGGTGAAGGTGGATGACGAGGACCAGCGCAAGCGCCTGGGCCAGGTCTCCAAGAGCCCCCGCTGGGCGGTGGCCTACAAGTTCCCGCCGGAGGAGGAGTCCACGGAGGTGATGGACATTGGCATCCAGGTGGGCCGCACGGGCGCGCTGACGCCGGTGGCGCACCTCAAGCCGGTGAAGGTGGGCGGCGTGACGGTGGCGCGTGCCACGCTGCACAACGAGGACGAGCTGCGCCGCAAGGACGTGCGCAAGGGCGACACCGTCTTCGTGCGCCGCGCCGGTGACGTGATTCCGGAAATCGTCTCCGTCGTGCTGTCCAAGCGCCCCGAGGACTCCGCCCCCTTCGAGTTCCCCAAGCACTGCCCCGTCTGCCACGCGGTGGCGACGAAGGACGAGGACGGCGCCATCATCCGCTGCACGGGCGCCTCGTGCCCCGCCCAACTGGTGGAGAAGATCCGCCACTTCGCCAGCCGCCTGGCCATGGACATCGAAGGCCTGGGCGACAAGCTGGCCGCGCAGCTGGTGGCCACCGGCAGGGTGAAGGCGTTCGCGGACCTCTACGCGCTCACCAAGGAGCACCTGCTGACGCTGGAGCGCATGGGCGACAAGAGCGCGGACAACCTCGTCGCGTCACTGGAGCGCTCCAAGCAGACCACGCAGCGCCGCTTCCTCTATGCCCTGGGCATCCGTCACGTGGGTGACGCCACCGCCAAGGCGCTGGCGGAGGCCTTCCCTCAGTCGGAGAAGCTCTTCGGTGCCAGCCTGGAGGACATCTCCCGGGTGAAGGACGTCGGTCCCATCATGGCCCAGGTCATCCACACCTTCTTCCAGGAGCCCCAGAACCAGGAGGCCATCCGCGCGCTGCTGGCGGCGGGTGTCACGCCCGCGGCGCCCCAGGTCGCCACGGGAGGCCCCTTCGTGGGCAAGTCGGTGGTGCTCACCGGCGCGATGACGGGTATGACGCGGGAGCAGGCCAAGGAAGAGGTCGAGCGCCGGGGCGGCAAGGTCGCCGGAAGTGTCTCGCGCAAGACCGATTTCGTCGTGGCCGGCGAGGATGCGGGTAGCAAGCTGAAGAAGGCCCAGGAACTCGGGGTAAGAATCCTGGACGAGCAGGCGTTCCTGCAGATGCTGCAGCCGAACGCCTAGACGATGGGGCGGTCCATGAGTGGCACGCGGCGAGCCTCGCTGCGCATCGAAGGCAAGGTGCAGGGCGTCTTCTTCCGGGAGAGCGCCCGCGTTGAAGCCACACGCCTGGGTCTGACAGGCTGGGTGCGCAACCGGCCGGACGGGGCCGTGGAGGCCGTCGTGGAAGGGGAGCCCGCCGTGCTCGAGGAATTCATCCGCTGGTGTCATCACGGTCCAACGCAGGCCCGGGTTTCGGGCGTGCGGTGTACGGACGGCGAGGCCACCGGCGAGTTCAGTCAATTCAACGTGGAGCGCACGTCATGACGCCCTACGCGCTGGCCTCCCTTCCGGCCATGCTGGGCATCCGGGCCGGGTCCAAGGTCTCCGTCATCAACCCGCCGCGGGGCTTCGTGCAGAAGCTCAACCCGCTGCCGGATGGGGTGGAGTTCCTCATCACCGCGGTGACGGGCCTGGATGTCATCCTCTTCTTCACCCAGGACCCGCAGGAGCTGGTGCAGCGGCTGCCGGCCCTGGCCCGCGCCATGGCCCTCACCGGCGGCATCTGGGTGTGCTGGCCGGGAGGCGAACACGCCCGCCGGGGCCTCTCCGAGGACTTCGTCCGCCATGCGGCCCTGGACATCGGTCTGGTGGACAACAAAATCTGCACCATCGACGCCACCTGGACAGGCCTCCGGCTGGTGAGGCGGCCCCGAGGGCGGCTGGACAAGCCAGGGGAGCGCAAGCAAGCCCCTGCCCAGGCCTGACGCCCTGCCGGGTAGCCGCCCGGCATCTGCCCGACAGTGGATGGATGCCGTTTCTCGGCTTTACACACCCGGGGGGCCGTGAAAAACTCCTCGTGTTTCTGGACGGTTGTGTGACGCCCCGCGTTGTCGGGGGTCAACGTCTGGTAGGGATTTTGACGGGTTGCGTTCCCGGCTCCTCTGGCCGCGTCAGCCGCACCGAGGCTCCAGTCGCCCCCCCAAGGTGGCCCACGATGGGCACCGACCGGGTGTGGATAGAAGAGCGGGCGGCACGCGCGTCGTGGGGAAGCTCGAACGCGTTGTGAAGACAAGGCCTCGCCCGGCACGGTGCCGGTCGCAATGCGGGGCGCCAATGAACTCGGAGGAGCAGGCGGTGGTCCCCTCGGTCCTCGACAGCGCGCCCCCAGCCGTGCCCGGCATGCCCGGGTCGGTGGCGCTCGCTGTAGGTCCGCCAGAGGCCGCCTCTCCCTTCGCAGCGCGCTCGGAGGCGCGGCGTCTCGCCGCCGCCCGTCCGGTGAGGTCCGCCCTACCGCGCGCGCCAGCAGGATTCATCCATGAGCAGCATCCTGGTCATCAACGCCGCGGGTCGCGAGACGCGCGTCGCGCTCGTCGAGGGCGGACACATCGCGGAGTTCTACCTCGAGCGTAAGAAGGACAAGGGCGTCGTCGGGAACATCTACAAGGGTCGCGTCGTCCGGGTGCTCCCCGGCATGCAGGCCGCCTTCGTGGACATTGGCCTGGAGAAGGCCGCGTTCCTCTATGTCAGTGACGTCGTCTACGACCCCGACTTCGCGCGCGCGCAGTTCGAGCTGACCGAAGGCGAGCACGAGGATGCGCCGGACGTCCCGGACGAGTCCGAGGCCGAGGCCGCGGAGGCCGCCGCCCGGCACGCGCCCCGTCCCGTGGCGTCGGAGCCGGAGGACGCCCACGTCGAGCCCGCCGCGGCGTCCACCGAGTCCCTGCCGCGCGACACCGCCCTGGAGCTGGCCGCCAACGCCCCGACGGTGACGCCGCCGGGCGTGGAGACGCCGGTGGCGCCCGCGGAGCAAGCGCCGCCGGCCGCCGAGCCGGAGGCGGGGGTGGCCGCCGAGGCGGCCGCGCAGCCCGTCACGCCCGAGCAGATTGTCGCGGTCGAGCCGTCCACGGCGGCGTCCGTGGAGGCGGCGCCTGCGCCGGTGAGTGGCGAGGCCGTGGCCGCGCCCTCCGCCGAGCCGCAGGTGACCGAGGCCGCCGTGGAGCCGGCCGCGCAGGTGGAGTCGCCCGAGGCGGCGCTGGCCGTGGCCGCGGCGTCCGAGCCCGCCGCGGTCGCGGTGGAGACGCCCGCTGAGTCGGCCGTGGCAGTGGCCGAGGGCGAGGCCACCCATCTTCCCGTCGAGCCCCCTCCCC
>NZ_JAAIYB010000340.1 GCF_010894475.1 Myxococcus vastator | reverse complement strand
TCACAGGGGCACCTCGGGGGCCAGGCAGCCTCGGAGGAAGTCCTCCAGGGCCACGGTGGGGACGCGGGCGTGCAGCACCTCGCGCTCATGGAACACGGCGGACAATTCTTCTTCGAGCGACACGTCGGCGCGCAGCCGCGGGCGCGTCCGGTCCGTGAGCAGCCGCTCACGGTAGGTGTCGAAACACACGGGGACGACCAGGGTGAAGTGTCCGGTCAGTGCGTCCGGGTGGTGGGACAGGAAGCCGCCTCCCACGGCCACCAGCGCTCCGGCCGGCAGGTCCAGCAGGGCCTGGCGTTCGGCGGTCCGGAACGCCTGCGGCGCTTCGGCCACCCACCTGCGCAGCGGGCGGCCGTGGAGGCGCTCCAGGTGCGCGTCCAGGTCCAGCCCGGGCCGCGCGAGCATGCGGGCCACCATGGGCAACAGGCGCGACTTGCCCGCGCTCCGGTGGCCGGCGAGCACCACCGTCTGTCCGGAGACGGGGAATGGGGAGGGGCCCGGGCGGGCTACCGCCACCCTCAGTCCCGGCGCGAGCCGGGGATCCACCGAGGCGAGAATCTGTTCGACGAGGTGCCGCCGCTCCTCAGCGGACGGTGCCGACATAGATGTAGGCGGTGCCGAACGTGAGCGCATGCGCGGACTTTGCCGCGTAGGCCCCGGACTGGTCCATCAACTCCAGGAACTTGTCGCCCGCCGGGAAGGCGGCGGACGTCTTGGGCAGGTACTGGTACGCGGCGCGGTTGCCCGTCAGCAGCCCACCGACGGCGGGCATCACCGTCTTGCTGTAGAAGCGGAACAGGGCCCCGAAGGCCCCCGTGGGCTGGCCGAACTCCAGCACCACCACGTGACCACCGGGCCGGACCACCCGCGCCATCTCCTTCAAGCACTTCACCGGGTCATCCACGTTGCGGATGCCAAAGGAGATGGAGGCCACGTCGAAGCTGTCCGCCGCGAAGGGCAGGTCCATCGCGTCGGCCACCTGGAAGTCCACCTGGAGGCCCGCCTTCTCCGCCTTGGCGGGGGCGCTCTCCAGCATCTCCGGGCAGAAGTCCGTGCCCACGACGCGGCCGGAGGCTCCCACCTTGCGCTTGAAGGCCAGGGCCAGGTCGCCGGTGCCCGAAGCGCAGTCGAGGACGCGGTCTCCCTCCTTCGCGGTGCTGAGCCGGACGGCCTTCCGGCGCCACAGCCGGTGGATGCCGAACGAGAGGACCTCATTCGTCACGTCGTACTTCGTGGCGATGGAAGAGAACATCTCACGGACTTCAGTACTCATCGCGCCCTCACGACCTGGGCCGGGCTCTCCGGCCGCCAAAGGTGTCGGTCCACCGCGTCTAGCACGGCTGGCAGCCGCCGCATCAACGTCTCGAAGCCTTCGGGCGTCAGGGCCTGGTGCCCATCGCACATGGCCAGCTCGGGCTTCGGGTGGACTTCAATCAACAATCCGTCCGCCCCCGCGGCCGCGGCCGCCAGCGACATGGGGAGGATGAGCGCCGGGTCCCCCGTCGCATGGGACGGGTCGACGATGACGGGCAGGTGGGAGCGCTGCTTCGCCCAGGCCACCGCCGCCAGGTCCAGGGTGTTGCGCAGCTCCGTCTCGAAGGTGCGGATGCCGCGCTCGCACAACATCACCTGCTCGTTGCCGCCGTCGAGGATGTACTCGGCCGCCAGCAGCCATTCCTGCAACGTGGCCGACAGGCCTCGTTTGAGCAGCACGGGCTTGCGCACCTTCCCCAGCGCCCGCAGCAGCGAGTAGTTCTGCATGTTGCGCGCACCCACCTGGAGGATGTCCGTGGACGCCTCCATGAGGGGAATCTGCGCCGACTCCATCACCTCGCTGATGATGGGCATGCCGTGGCGCCGCCCGGCCTCTGCCAGGACGTGCAGGCCCGGCTCGCCCATGCCCTGAAACGCGTAGGGGCTGGTGCGAGGCTTGAATACGCCGCCGCGCAGGACATGGGCGCCCGCGGCGGCCACCACCGAGGCCGCGTGCTGCACCTGCTCCGCGCCTTCCACCGCGCAGGGGCCGGCCATGACGACGAACCCGGGGCCGCCGACTTCCACGGGCCCCACTCGCACGCGCGTGCCTTCGGGCCGCTCCGCGCGCAGCACCCGCAGCGCGCCCGGGGCCCGCCCGGACCCGGCTGGTTCGTCTGGCCGCTTGCCTCCCACGGACCCTCCCCTTCATGGAGTTCAAGAGGTTTTGAACTCCTTGGTGCATGTATAGCCGAGATGGCTTAGAAGACAACCGAAGGTGATTGCGCCGCAATCGCCGATGAGGAACGCTGATGAAGACGCTCAATCCCGTTGAGAGCCAGCGCTGGGTGGCAGGAATGACGCCCCTCGCGGTGGTGGATCCGCTCGCGGGTGCGGACGTCCTGGGCGTTCCGACCGTCTATTGGGAGCGTCCGCTGGCGCAGGAAGCGGCGGCGGGGTGGGGCGAGGCGGCGGTGGTGGAGGCGCAGGACGCCTCCGACGTTCCTGGTGTGCTGGCCTCGCTCGGGCGCGCGCGGGTGCGCTGGCTGGGCGAAGCCCCGGAGTCCATGCCGGGTCCCTGGTTTGGTGGCATCCGTTTTGGTGTCCCGGGCACGGTGGACACGGCGTGGGCGTCGCACGGTGTGACGCGCTGGACGCTGCCCGAGGTGCTGGTGTTCCGCACGGTGCGCGGCGTGTGCGTGGTGGCGTTCGCGCAGGAAGGCCGCGGGGGCGAGGACCTGGTGCGCTCGCGGCTGGAGCGCGTCTGTGCCTGCTTTCCGGAGGCGTACCGGCATGCGCGCGGCGAGCCCGTGGCGCTGGAGTTGCGTGCCTCGCGGCCGGACTTCGAGGCGCGGGTGCAGCGCGCGCTGGACGCGATTGCGTCCGGGCACCTCCAGAAGGTGGTGCTGGCGCGCCCGCTGGACGCGGAAGGGTCCGCGCCCTTTGACGTGGTGGACGTGCTGGCGCGGCTGCGCGAGCAGAACCCCCGCTGCGCCACCTTCCTGTTCCGCGCGCCGGACGACACGTGCTTCCTGGGCGCCACGCCGGAGACGCTGTGCCGGGTGGACGGGCAGGTGCTGGAGACGGAGGCCCTGGCGGGCACGGCCGCGCCCGGCCAGGCGGACGGCCTGCGAGGACACGACAAGGACGTGCGCGAGCACGCGTCGGTGGTGGGCTATCTCGTCGCCGCGTTGAAGCCGCTGGCGGACCAGGTGTCGTCGGACGCGGAGCCCGCGCTGCTGACCTTGAAGAACGTGGTGCACCTGCGGACGGGGTTTCGCGCCGAGCTTCGGCCCGGGGTGACGCCGGCGCAGGTGGTGGAGGCGCTGCATCCCACGCCGGCGGTGGGCGGCACGCCCCGTGAGCGCGCGCTGTCGTTCCTGGTGGAGCACGAAGGCCTGGACCGTGGCTGGTACGCGGGGCCAGTGGGCTGGGTGGGCCCTGGACGCGCGCACCTGATGGTGGCGCTGCGCTCGGCGCGCGTGAAGGGCGCGAAGGCCCGGCTGTTCGTCGGCGTGGGGCTGGTGGCTGGCTCCAACGTGGACTCGGAGTGGCGGGAGACGGAGATGAAGAGCCTGGCCATGTTGAGGGCCTTGGGAGGCGGGGATGTCGTCCGACGCTAACCTCAACGTGCTGTGGGCGCGCGCGTTGCTGGAAGAGCTCGTGCGCGGTGGGGTTCGTCACGCGGTGGTGTGCCCGGGTTCCCGGTCCTCGCCCCTGGCGCTGGCGTGCGCCGGGACGGAGGGGCTGCGCACGTGGTCCGTCATCGACGAGCGCAGCGCGGGCTTCTTCGCACTGGGGCTCGCGAAGCAGTCGCGCGCGCCGGCCGTGGTGGTGGCCACCAGCGGCACCGCGGGCGCGCACTTCTACCCGGCGGTCATCGAGGCCGCGCTGTCTCACGTGCCCCTGGTGGTGCTGACGGCGGACCGGCCCTTGGAGCTTCAGGGCTGGGGCGCGCCGCAGACGGTGCCGCAGGCGCGCTTCTTCGGAGAGCACGCCCGCTTCTACGCGGACCTCGGTCAGCCGGAGGCGCATGACGCGGCGTTGATTCACCTGCGCGCCACCGTTGCCCGCGCGGTCGTCAGCGCGTGGCGCGCCCCGCGTGGCGCCGTGCAGCTCAACGTCCCGTTCCGCGAGCCGCTGGCTCCCATCGCCGAGCCCTTCGCCGAGGCGTCCCTGAGCGCGCTCGCGAAGTCAGGGCGCGCCGGTGCGCCGCTGACGCGCATCGTCCCGCCGGAGCCGGTGCCGGACGCGGCTACCCTGGACGAGGTTCGTCGCCGGATTGCCGCGACGCCTCGCGGCGTCATCGTGTGTGGCCCGCGCGATGAAGCGGATGGCTTCGCGGCGGCCATCAGCGCGCTGTCGCAGGCCACGGGCTACCCCGTGCTGGCCGAGTCCACCTCGCAGGCGCGTTATGGCGGCGGCCCGCTCACGCTGTCCTACTACGACGCGATGTTGCGGCACGCGCCGTTCGCGAAGGCGCACCGTCCGGAGCTCGTGCTGCGCTTCGGTGGGGGGCTCACGCCGAAGGCGCCTCAGCAGTGGCTGGACGGCTCGGGCGCGGACATCGTCCTCTTCAGCGACGGGGGCGCGCTGTTCGACCCGGCGCACCGGGCGTCCACGGTGGTGGAGGGCTCGGCGGTGGCGGCCTGTGAGGCCCTGGCGCGAGGGCTCGCGCGCGGCGTGGGTCCGTGGGCGCGCGGCTTCCTGGCCGCGGAGCAGCGGGTGCGCACGGCGCTGGAGGGCGCGTTCGCGGAGCAGGCCGACATGCTCTCCGAGCCACGCATCGCTCGCGAGGTGGTGGCGGCGCTTCCCGCGGGCGCGCCGCTCTTCGTGTCCAGCAGCATGCCCATCCGCGACCTGGATGCCTTCGCGCCGGCGGGCGCGGTGCCGCTGCGGGTGCTGGCCAACCGGGGGGCGAACGGAATCGACGGCATCGTCTCCAGCGCGCTCGGCATGGCGGCGGCGGCGGGCCGACCCGCGGTGCTGCTCACGGGGGACCTGGCGTTGCTGCATGACGTGGGGGCCTTCGTCACCGCGTCGCGCACGCGGGTGCCGCTCACGGTGGTGGCGGTGAACAACGATGGCGGCGGCATCTTCTCGTTCCTCCCCATCGCCCAGGCCGCGCCTCGGGAGACGTTCGAGACGCTCTTCGGCACGCCGCACGGTGTGGACCTGTCCCACGCGGCGGCGCTGGGCGGGGCCCGGTTCCATCGGCCGGAGACGCCCGTCGCGCTCAGGTCGGCCGTGCGCGAGGGCCTGGAGGGCGGGCTTCATCTGGTGGAAGTGCGCGTGGACCGCACCGCGAATGTGGATGAGCACCGGCGGCTGTTCGCTCGAATGGCGGCCTCACTGGGAGAAGGACCATGGGCGTGAAGCTGGCTTACGAGACGTGGGGTGAGGGCTCGCGTCCGCTCGTGTTGCTGCACGGCTTCACCGGCAGCCGCAGGGCCTTCGACGGGCTGCGTCCGCTCCTGGGCCGCGACGTGCGCGCGGTGGCGGTGGACCTCCCCGGTCATGGCGCCACGCCGCTGCCGGACCAGCGGGGGCGCGAGGCCTTCGTGGAGACGGTGGACGCGCTCGTCGCGCTGGTGGACTCGCTGGGCCAGGGGCCGGTGGACCTGCTGGGCTATTCGCAAGGGGCCCGCGTGGCGCTGGCGGCGGCCGTGCGCGCGCCGGACCGCTTCGGCCGGCTCATCATGGAGAGCGGCTCACCCGGGCTGCACCGGCGCCAGGAGCGCGCGGCCCGGCGTGAGGCGGACGGACAGCTCGCGGCCTTCATCCGCTCGCGAGGCGTGGACGCCTTCGTGGACCGCTGGGAGCAACTGCCGCTGTTCGACGGCCTGCGCCAGCTTCCGCAGGAGCGCAAGGACGCGCTGCGCTCCCAGCGCCGCGCCTGCACGGCGGAGGGGCTCGCGGGCGCGCTGGAGTGCCTGGGCCTCGGTGTCCAGCCGGACTTCTGGCCCGCGCTGCACGCCCAGCGGCTGCCCACGCTGCTGCTGACGGGCGCGTCGGACGCGAAGTTCACGCAGCTTGCCCGCCGCATGGCCACGGAGCTGCCGGTGGTCTGGCGCCACGCCTTCGAGGGCTGTGGCCACGCGCCGCACCTGGAAGCGCCGGAGGCCTATGCCCGTGAGGTCCTCGGGTTCCTCCAGACGCCCTGGTACGAGTCCCCGCAGTTCGACAGTCCCGTGGCCGTGAGCGAGGGACGGGTGACGTCGTGAGCACGTCGGTTCCGGCGCCGGGCCCGCTGTCGGTGAAGCCCCGTCCCGGGGTGAAGCACTGGGTGATGGCGGCGCGTCCCAAGACGCTGACCGCGGCGCTGGTGCCGGTGTTGGTGGGCACGGGGCTCGCGTTCGGTTCGGGCGTGGGGCGCCTTTTGCCCGCGCTGGCGGCGCTGCTGGGCGCGGTGCTCATCCAGATTGGCACCAACTTCATCAACGACTACTACGACTTCAAGAAGGGCGCCGACACACACGAGCGGCTGGGCCCTCAGCGCGTGACGCAGAGCGGCCTCATCGCGCCGGGCACCGTGCTGGCGGGTGCGGGCGTGTGCTTCGCGCTGGCCACGGCGGTGGGGCTGTACCTGGTGGCGGTGGGCGGCTGGCCCATCATCGCCATTGGCCTGGCGTCGCTGCTTTGTGGCTACGCGTACACGGGCGGCCCCTTCCCCCTGGGCTACAACGGCCTGGGAGACGTGTTCGTCTTCATCTTCTTCGGCCTGGTGGCGGTGACGGGGACCTACTACGTGCAGGCGGGGACGGTGGACCCGGCGGCGTGGTGGGCGGCGGTGCCCGTGGGCGCCAGCGGCACCATGCTCATCGTCGTCAACAACCTGCGCGACGTGACGACGGACGTGAAGGCTGGAAAGCGCACCCTGGCGGTCCGCTTCGGCACGGGCGTGGGGAAGGCGGAGTACCTCCTGCTGCTGGCGCTGTCGTACGCCACGCCCTTCGCGATGTACGCGCTGAAGCTGGCCAGCCCCTGGGTGTTCCTGTCCCTGCTGAGCCTGCCCCTGGCGGTTTCCCCGCTGCAGCGGGTGCTGAAGCAGGAGGGGGCGGCGTTGAATCCGGCCCTGGGGTCCACGGCCAGACTGCAGCTCGTGTTTGGAGTGCTGTTCGCGTTGGGCCTCTACCTGCGATGATGTGAGTCCATGCGGATTGCCCAGGTTTCGCTCATTCCCCTCCGGTTGGAGCTGCGCCAGCCCCTGAAGACGTCTCACGGGGTGCACGCGGCGCGAGAAGGCTTCGTCATCCGCCTCATCGACGAGGAGGGGCGCGAAGGCCTGGGCGAGGCGATGCCGCTGCCGGCGTTCGGCACCGAGTCGCTCGAAGACTGTGGCGTGACGCTGAACGCCTGGCTGTCCGAGCTGAAGGGCCAGCTCCTGGGCGACTCGGTCCGGGCCATCGAGGACACGCTGTCGCCGTTTCCCCCCTCCGTGGCGCGAGGCGACGGCGTGCGCATCCGGGCCCGGCAGGTGACGCCAGCGGGCCCCATGCCGGCCGCGGAACACGCGCTGGAGCTGGCGCTGCTGGACCTGCTCGCGCAACGCCAGGGTGTGCCGCTGTGCTGGCTGCTGGCGGAGGAGGCTCGGACGGAAGTGGTGGTGAACGCGCTGCTGGGGGCCGACACCCCCGAGGCGCTGGCGGAAGAGGCCCTTCAGGCCGTGGCCGAGGGCTTCGGGACGTTGAAGCTGAAGGTCGCCGGCCGTCCGCTGGACGCCGACGAGGCGCGCGTGAAGGCCGTGCGCGACGCGGTGGGGCCGGACGTGAAGCTCCGCCTGGACGCGAACGGCGGCTGGTCCGAGCCCGACGCGAAGCGCGCCTTGGACCGGCTGGGCTGGTACGGCCTGGAGCTGGTGGAGCAGCCCACGCCGCCGGAGGACCTCGCGGCGCTCTGGCGCGTTCAGCGCCGCTCCCCTTGCACGGTGGCCGCGGACGAGTCCCTGGCGTCTCCCGATGCGCTCCGGGCCTTGCTGACGGTGGACCCGTTGCTGGGCGGTGGGCCGGCGGTGGGCGCGGTGGTGCTGAAGCCCATGGTGCTGGGCGGGCTGTTGCCGTGCCTCGTGGTCGCGATGCGCGCGGCGCGGCTCGGGATGCAGGCCTATGTCACCAGCTCCATGGATGGCGTGGTCGCTCGGGCCGGCGCGGCACACCTCGCGGCGGCGCTGCCCTCCGGCGCGCTGGCCTCCGGGCTCGCGGTGGGGCGCTTGCTGGCGAAGGAGCCAGAAGGACACCCGTACCATCCGCGGCGAGGCGTCATCCACCTGTCGGGCACCCCGGGGCTGGGACTGAGCTCCCAGGCCTGGGTGTGACGGCCAAAGAAGCCTCAAGGTGACGGAATGCCGGTCCTGGCGTGTCCCATTCGAGAAGGCGCCCGCGGTCATCCCGAGGCGGAGGCCCTGACGTTCGCGGGCCGCTCCTGGTCCTACTGCGCGCTGGATGCGGAAGTCGCCCGGTGGGTGGCCGCACTCGAGGCGGAGGGGGTCGGCGCGTCGGACCGGGTGGCCTTGCTGGCGACGAACCACGCGGCCTCCGTGTGCCTCTTCTGGGCGCTGGGCCGGCTGGGCGCGGTGCTGGCGCCGCTCAATGCCCGGCTCACGGCCGCGGAGCTGGCGCCCATGGTGGAGGACCTCCAGCCCCGCCTGACGCTGGCGCTGGGAACCCTGGTGGAGCGACTTCCTGGTGCGCGGCCACTCGAGTCCTTCGCGGAGGCCGCCTCCACGGGCGCTTCGACGTGTCAGCCCCTGGCGTCCTCATCGCCCCGGGTCGTGCTCTTCACCAGCGGGACGACGGGCCGGCCCAAGGGGGCCGTGCTGACGGAGGGCAACTTCCGGGCGTCTTCACGGGCGTCCGCGGCCAACCTGGGGGCCCATCCTGCCCCGCGTTGGCTGGGCACCTTGCCGCTCTTCCATGTGGGGGGCATCGCCATGCTCACCCGCACCGCCTACGAGGGGGGCTGCCTCGTCCTGCACGAGCGCTTCGACGCCGATGCGGCCAACCAGGCCATCGACGGGGAGGGCGTGTCCCATGCGAGCCTCGTCGCCACGACGCTGGAGCGGGTGCTCGACGCGCGGGGGGAGCGGCGCATGCCGAGCTCCTTCGCCCTGGCCCTGATAGGCGGAGGGCCGGTGCCCGAGCCGCTCCTCGCGCGGGCAAGCGCCGCGGGCCTGCGCGCCCTTCAGACCTACGGCCTGACGGAGGCCTGCTCACAGGTGACGACGGAGCGCCCGGATCAGGCGGACGGCCGCACCGCCGGCGTCCCGTTGCCGGGTGTCGAGCTGCGCATCGTCGGCGTGGGGGGCGAAGTCCTCGGC
>NZ_JAAIYB010000033.1 GCF_010894475.1 Myxococcus vastator | reverse complement strand
GCGGGGTCGTGGAGGACCATCTTCACCTGGTGGGGCCCGCTCCGGCGCAGGGCCACCTCCACCGGGCTGCCCTCCGCCTGGCCCATGGCGACGTTGAGCAGCACCTGGGCCAGCACGGGCCGCAGCCGCGTCGGGTCCACCCGGACGCGGGGCAGGTCGGGCTCCTCGTCCACCAGGACCTCCACGCGCCGCTCGGCCAGCTCGGGGGCCACCATCTCCGTGGCCTCCTGCACCACCCCCCGCAGCGGATGGGCGTCCAGCTTCGGGCTGGTGTCGCGGCCGTATTCGGACAGGAGCCAGAGCATGCGCTCCATGGTGCGAATCTCCCGGTTGGCGATGGTGAGCCGCCGCTTGTCCCGGTCATTGAGGCCGGTGTTCCGGGCCAGCGTCTGCACCGCCATCTTCACCGAGGAGAGGGGGTTGCGAATCTCGTGGCTGAGCGAGGAGGACAGCCGTGAAATCTGCACCGGGGGGGCGCCGTCCAGCACGGCGTTGAGGTCCAGCACGGTGGCGCTGGCCTCGCCGCCGTCCAGTCCCAGGGACAGCCGGAGGGGGGAGGCGTCCTCGCCGCCGAGGTGGGCGGAGACGAACTCCACCGCGCGGCGGTCCTCGCGGGCGCGGGCGTCCAGCTCACGGGCGCGCCTGGGCGACACGCCGAGGACCTCATGGAGCGGCTGCTCCAACAGGGCGCCGACAGGGCGGCGCAGGATGCTGGAGAGGTCGCCTTCGGCGCGTGTCACCCGCAGGCTTGGAGTCCAGGCGAGCATCGCGGCTTGCAGGAGATGGGTGTTCATTTGATGGGCCTGAAACATACCGACTAAGGTTCCGCGCTGTCCCCATGTCATCTCCGGCGCGTTTTCCTAAGAACCTTGTGGCCTGCCTCCTCTTCATGTCCGGGGGCACTGCGCTCGTCTACGAACTCGTCTGGTCCAAGTACCTCGGGAATGTCCTGGGGAACAGCGGCCAGGCGCATGCCGTGGTGCTCGCCACGTTCATGGGCGGGCAGGCGCTGGGGGCATTTGTCTTCGGGCGGACAGCCGACCGGGCCAGGAACCCCCTGGCGCTGTACGGCCTGCTGGAGCTGGGCGTGGGGCTGTACGCGCTCGCCTTCCCCTATGTGCTCGACGTGCTGGGGGCGCTGTGGCTGAACGTGGCCCCCTCCGTGCCGGATGGCTGGCGGCTGGGGCCCCGGCTGGTGGTCTCCGCCACGTCGCTCTTGATTCCCACGCTGCTGATGGGCGGCACGCTGCCGGCGCTGGTGCGGCACTTCGCCTCCAGCCTGTCGGGGGTGCGCTACGAGCTGGCGCGGCTGTACGCCGTCAACAGCCTGGGCGCGGCGGTGGGCGTGTTCATCGCCGGGACGAAGCTGGTGCCCGCCATCGGCCTGTCCTCGTCGGCGGGGCTGGCCGCGGGGCTCAACATCCTGCTGGCGCTGGCCGCGTTGGCGCTGGCCCGGCGCTTCCCACCCGCGCTGATGCCGGGACAGACGCCTCCCCCGGAAGAGGGCGAGGCGGAGGTGTCCTATCCGCGCGTGGCGGTGCGGGCGGCGCTCATCGGCGTGCTGCTGTCGGGCTTCACCTCCATGCTGTACCAGGTGACGTGGATCCGCCTGCTGTCCATCGTCCTGGGCGCCTCCACCTACGCCTTCACGCTCATCCTCACCGCGTTCATCATGGGCATCGGCCTGGGCAGCTTCTGGCTGATGACGCGCAAGGGACAGGTGGACTCGCTGCGCCTGTTCGGCCGGCTCCAGGTGGCGCTGGTGGCCAGCATCTGCGTGGCGCTGCCGCTCTACGTCCGGCTGCCGCACCTGTTCCGCAAGGCGCAGTGGATGATGACGCGCTCGCTGGACACCTGGCCGCTGTTCCAGGTGCTGACCTTCAGCTTCTGCTGCCTGGTGCTGCTGGTGCCCACCTTCTTCATGGGCGCGGCCTTCCCGGCGGCGGCGCGCGTGGCCACGGCCAAGGTGTCCGAGGTGGGGCGCCAACTGGGCGGCGTCTACCTGTGGAACACGGTGGGCACGATTACCGGTTCGGCGCTGGGCGTGCTGGTGCTGATGCCGTGGTGGGGCATGGAGGGCAACTTCATCGCGGGCGTGGCGGCCAACCTGCTCGGCGCGGGGCTGGCCTTCCACGCGGCGCCGGGCCGCCCCGCGCGGCCGGCGCGCGCCTTGTGGCCGGTGGCCGCCACGGCGGTGCTGGCGCTGGGGGTGCTGGGCGGGATGAGCGGCTGGGCGGTGCGGTTGTCGGGCATCGCCTCCATCCGCTCCCATGAGAAGCCGCCGGAGAGCTACGCGAAGCTGGTGGCGGACACGGAGGCCCTCATCCGGCCCATCTTCTACCAGGACGACACCTTCGCCACGGTGATGGTGGCGGACGCGCCGTCGGAGAACCTGCGCTTCATGAAGCTCAACGGGAAGATTGACGCGTCCAACGGCGGGGACGCGGAGACGCAGGTGGTGGCCGGCCACCTGGGCGCGCTCCTGCACCCGCGCGAGCCGAAGACGGTGCTGCTGGTGGGCGCCGGCGCGGCCATCACCGCGGGCAGCGTGCTGGCGCACCCCGTGGAGCACCTGGACATGGTGGAGATTGCCCCGGCCGTCATCGACGCGGCGCGCCTGTTCAAGGCGGACAACCGCAACGCGGTGGACGACCCTCGCACGCACGTGCACGTGGACGACGCCAAGACGTTCATGGCGCTGTCTCCGCGCAAGTACGACCTGGTGGTGAGCGTGCCCTCCAACCCGTGGGTGGCGGGCGTGTCCGGCCTCTTCACGCGGGACTTCTTCCAGACGGTGGACCGGCACCTGGCGGACGACGGCGTGCTGGTGCAGTGGATTCACACCTACGAGAGCAACGAGGACCTCATCAAGCTGGTGGTCCGCACCCTGCGCGACACCTTCCCGCACGCCACCACGTGGCTGGGGCCGCATGACCTGGTGATGGTGGCCAGCCGCAAGCCCCTGGCCTTCGACGCGGCGCGCCTGGCCGAGCGCATGGGGCATCCGGAGGTGCGGAAGGACCTGGCCCGCGTGGGCATCAACGACGTGTTCGCGCTGCTGTCCAAGCAGGTGCACAGCGAGGCCGGCCAGCTCGAGTTCGCCGGTGAGGGCCCCATCAACACCGACGACCACAACCTGCTGGAGTACGCCTCGCCCATCGCCTTCTTCGTGTCGAACCTGGACGTGCGGGTGAGGGACGAGCGGCGCGCGCCGGAAGGGGCGGACCGCCTCTTCGTGCACGACTACGTCCAGCAGCACCCGCCCACCGCGGAGCAGGCCGCCGGGCTGTACCGGAACATCGAGCGCTACCACGCGCCCAATGACCCCATGGTGCGCGGCGCGGCCGCCCAGTGGCGGCGGCTGGCCCCCGACAGCCCCGAGTCCGCCCTGGCCCTGGGCAAGGCGGCGCTGGCCCAGCAGGATTTGACGCTGGCCGCCTCGCTCCTGGAGCCCGAGGTGGCGCGGGGGGGCCGCGAGCCCGCCCTGGTGACGGCGTACCTGCGGCTCGTCACGGCGCGGACCTGGGCCTCGCGTACCCTGTGGACGCCGGTCGGTGCCCTGCACGACACCGTGGCCCTGGGGCGCGAGGTCGCCGCCCGGCACCCGGGCGACGAACACCTGGCCCGGGCGCTGCGCTCGCTGTGCGAGGCGCTGCCCCGTTCGAGCTGCGAAGGGGCGGCCCCGGCGCCCGTCGCCGCCCCCGGGGGCCCCTGAAATGGGGCCGTGGATCAGCAAAATCGGGCCAATTGCCTGGAATCACTGAGAATTCCTGGCATCCTCCCGATGACGGATGGAGGTGCAGGTGGGATCTGCCCTAGGGTACGAATCACCCAAGCAGCAGGGTGTCTTTTCCACCACTGCAATCCCCGGAGAGTTCCATGAAGGCGATCTCGAAGAAGCAGCAGCTCCGCAAGGCTCGTGGCCAGGGCATGACCGAGTACATCATCATCGTCGCCCTCATCGCGATCGCCGCCATCGGCGTGGTGACCCTGTTCGGCGACAACATCCGCAAGCTGTTCGGCGCCTCCGCCGACGCGCTGGCCGGTAACGCCGCCGTCGAGTCCGAGGCGACCGAGCGTCAGCGCAACCTCGAGAAGAAGACCATCAAGACGTTCGGCCAGAACAACGCGTACTGAGCCGTGTCCTTCCGGGGGGAGCCAAACCTGCCTCGCGCGGGTGGCTCCTCTCGGGCGGCCGAGGTCGAGGGCTGAGTCGTCAGCCCGGTGCCCGGCCGGAAGTGGCAGCACCCCCGCCCAGGGGGTTGACCCTCACGCGACGTGAGGCCCTACACCTCCTCATCACGAGGTGGAGATGGCCCTGACGGTGAGCCAGGTCGCCCGGCTGGCGAAAATCAGCATCCGCGCGTTGCACCACTACGACGAGCTGGGCCTGCTGTGTCCTTCGGACCGCAGCGAGGCCGGCTACCGGCTCTATTCGCAGGCGGACCTCCAGAAGCTCCAGCAGGTGCTCTTCTTCAAGGAGCTGGGCTTCCCGCTGGAGGACATCCGCCGCATCCTGGGCGACCCCACCTTCGACCTGCGCACCGCGCTGCGGATGCAGCGGCAGCTCCTGACGGAGCGGGCCGCCCGTCTGGACGCGCTGGTGCACGCCGTGGACTCAGCGCTGGACGCGCTGGAGAAGGGGACGCACGTGGACAAGGACGCGATGTTCGAGGCCTTCGGCGACTTCGACCCCTCGAAGTACGAGGAGGAGGCGAAGCAGCGCTGGGGGAACACGGAGGCCTACAAGGAGTCCGCCCGGAGGACGGCGCGCTACAAGAAGGAGGACTGGAAGCGCATCAAGGAGGAGGGGGACGCCCTCTTCCAGGCGCTGGCGGACCTGCTCGCGGCGGGCACCAGCGCCGCGTCAGCCGAGGCCCTGGACCTGGCCGAGGCGCACCGGCGATACCTGGGCAAGTGGTTCTACGCGTGCCCGCCCGCCATGCACCGAGGCCTGGGGGAGCTGTACGTGGCGGACTCGCGCTTCATGGAGAACATCGACAAGGTGCGCCCTGGCCTGTCGCTGTTCCTGCGGGACGCCTTCGCGGCGAACGCGGAGCGGCAGGGCGCCGCCGCCGCGCCCCGCGGCTAGTTGAAGCCCAGCCGCTTCAACATCACCGCGCGGATGGAGGGAATCCGGAAGCGGTAGATGAGGGCGTCCGCGAAGTAGTGCGCCAGCACGCACGCGAAGCCCAGGGACGTCATGACGCGCAGCAGGGGGTGCGTCTCCGCCATGCCCATGTTGCTGCCCAGCGCGCCGCGCACCACGCCCTGCTGGAGCAGGCCGTGCACCGCGCCCAGCGCCAGCAGCGGCAGCATGGACGCAATCATCGCCGGGACGATGAACTTCCGCGGCAGCCGGGGCGTGTCACCCTCGCGCGGCTCCAGCATCCGCGCGGTGAGCATGTAGTACTCCAGGCCGTGCATGCCGGGCAGCATGACGTAGCCCCAGGTGGGCGCCACCAGCACCAGCCCGGTCGCCGTCGCCATGGCCAGGAGGTAGAGCACCTTGGGCCCGCTGACGGCCTCCGCGCGCAGCACGGCGCGGAACAGCAGCATGAAGTAGCCCAGCCACACCGCCAGCAGCATCCCCAGCGCCCCGTGCGGCAGCACGTGGCCCTGGCCCACGTCCAGGTACGCCGGCGCGTCGGGACCGGGGGCCTCCGGCACGAAGAAGATGCGCACCAGCAGCAGCGTGAGCAGCAGCGGGACGTACATCTGCTGCAGCTTGCGCTCCAGCGCCGACGCGCCGGGCAGGCCCGCCTTGCCCGCGCGCAGCCCGTGGAGGGACCAGATGCCCCGGTGCTGGGACAGGGTGTGGTGCGTGCCGAAGACGTTGAAAATCACCGCCACGCCATACGTGTGCGCCGTGCGCTCCGCGTAGAAGGTGAAGAAGAGCACCGTGCCCACCGCGAGCATGGCCAGCGAGCCCGCCAGCACCTGCCGGGGCTGGCCCGGCGCGGACGTCAGCACGTCCCGGTGCACCGCGAAGAGCAGGAACGTGAGGATGACGTGGGTGGCGTTGCCGAGCAGGTTCTGCGCCGTCCAGGCTGAGAGGCGGTGCGCGCCTTCCGCGGCGCCCGGGGCCAGCCAGACGTTGGCGGCCGCCGTGCACAGGGCCAGGGCCAGGGGCAGGGCGACGATGAGGGCATCCGCCCGCGGCGAGAAGAGCCACAAGCCTCGGAAGGCCAGTGCCCCTCGCTGAGAGGGCGCCGTCACGGGAGACGGGGAGTTCACGGCGGGGCTCAGCGGCGTCATACCGTACGGACCCTAACATGCTCGCGGGTCGCCGCGCCGCTCGCGCCGCGCCGGGCCCGTGGTAGAACAGGGCTTTCATGGAAGGCCGCCTGCTTCTGAAAGACTGTGCCGTGTTCAGGGCGGACGGACGCGTCCGCCATGGCATGGCCGTGGTGGTGGAAGGCAACACCATCCGCCGCGTGGCTCCGGACGCCCAGGTGCCCGTGCTGCCCGGGGACTGGGAGGTCGCCTGTCACGGCCGGCTGGTGGCGCCGGGCCTGGTGGACTGCCACACGCACCTCGTCAACGGCCAGCTGCTGCCGCCCACGGGGCACTTCCTGATGCTGCCGCCCCGCGAGCGCCTGGACCGGCTCCGGAGCGTGGCGCGCCTCCTCACGAACGAGGACGTGGAGGCCCTCACCCGCTACGCGGCGGCCCGGGCCCTGCGCCACGGCGTCACCCTGGCGGTGGAGCACCTGTCCTGCCAGGACGTGGCCGGCGGGCTCGCCGCCCAGGCTCGCGCCGCGGAGGCGGTGGGCTTGCGGCTGGTGACGAGCCACTCCACCCACGGGCTGGACGGCGCCGAGCAGGCGCAGACGTGGCTGGACGCCAACGCGGACTTCACGCGCGCGCAGCGGGACCACCCGCTGGTCCGGGGCGCGCTCGGCTTCCATGCGTCCTTCACGTGTGATGACGCGCTGCTGCGCCGCATCGCGGAGCTGAGCCGGGTGCTGGACGCGCCCACCGTCTTCCACCTCGCGGAGAGCGAGGACGACCTCTCCTCCACCTACTCGCAGCACGGCAAGCGCGTGGTTCCGCGGCTGGATGCGCTGGGGCTGCTCGGGCCGCGGGCCATCGCGGGGTATGCGCGCGTGCTGGACAGCGCGGAGGCGGAGCTGCTGGAGCAGAGCGGTGCCTTCGTGGCGCTGGCGGCCCGGGGCGTGCGCACGCTGGAGCGGGGCTCGGACCCCATGGACGCGGTGCTGTCGCGGGTCCACCTGCTGGGGCTCGGCACGGGGGGCCATGGCAGCCTCCAGGACGAGCTGCTCGCCGCGCTGGTGGGCGTGCTGCGCATCTCCCGTTCGGGACGGATGCCGGACGTGGATGGCGCGGTGGCTCACCTGCTGGTCAACGGCCCGGCGGAGCTGTGCACGCGGCTGTTCGGCCTGCCCTCCGGGAATGTGGAGGAGGGGTGCATCGCGGACCTCGTCGTCTATGACGTCGTGCCCACCGCGGACCCGGAGACGGGCTACTCGCCCTATCTGATAGGGCAGCTGGCGCATTCCCCGGTGGGGTGGACCATCGTCAATGGCCGGGTCTGCGTGCGGGAGGGCCAGGTGCTGGGGTTTGACTACGTGGCGCTTTCCCGCGCGGCGACCCAGGCGCTGGAGCGTGTCTGGACGCGCGCGCGTCTGGGCAGTTGAGCGGCGGCATGAGCGCATTGCCTTCTTCCCTGGTGGAGACGCTGCGCGCCTCGCGCGGCCGGCGTGGGCCGCTGCTGGGCGACGCGCGGACCACGGCCTGGCGCGTGGTGAACGCCGAAGCGGACGGCGTGCCAGACGTGACGGCGGACGTGTTGGGGGACGTGTACGTCATCAGCCTCTATCGGGACTTCACGCCGGCGGAGGAGGAGGCGCTGCTCGACGCGGCCGTGGCCGCCTGGGCGCCTCGGAGCCTCTACCTCAAGCGGCGTCCCCGGGAGGCGCGGGTCCTGGCCAACGTGGCGAAGGAGTCGCTCGCGCCCGAGGCTCCCGCCCGGGGCGACGCGGTGGAGTCCTGCACCGCGCTCGAAAACGGACTGAAGTTCCTCATTCGTCCGGCGCAGGGGCTGTCGGTGGGGCTGTACCTGGACATGCGGGACACGCGGGCGTGGCTGCTGTCGCAGGCGCGGGGCCTCACCGTGCTCAACCTCTTCTCGTACACCTGTGCCTTTGGCGTGGTGGCCATGGCGGGCGGCGCGAAGCGGGCGCTCAACCTGGATGCGAGCCGGCGCGTGCTGGAGTGGGGCGAGGAGAACGCGCGCCTCAATGGCCAGCCGGTGGACCGGTACGACTACGTGGCTGGCGACGTGTTCGACTGGCTGAAGCGCCTGGCGAAGAAGGGGGAGTCCTTCGACATCGTCATCTCGGATCCGCCGTCGTTCTCCACGACGCGCAGCGGGCGCTTCTCCGCCGCGCGCGACTATGCCCGGCTGGCCGAGGCCGCCGCGCGCGTGGTGAGCCCGGGAGGCCAACTGGTGGCGTGCTGCAACCACGCGGGGCTGCCTGCCCGCCGCTTCGAGGCCATGGTGCTCGAAGGGGTTTCCCAGGCGGGACGGCAGGGGAAGGCGCTGGGCTCATTGGGGCCGTCCGCGTTGGACTTCCCTCCGCCGCCTGGGCAGGAGCCGGCGCTGAAGGTGCACCGGGTGCAGGTCCGTTAGCAGGCGTGCGAGCGTCGACGACGGCGGTCCGTCAGGGCAGGCCGGACGGGGTGTGCGTCGCCCAAGTTTGTTGCCACTCCGCGGCTCGGCACGGGTAGGCTCGTGACGCCATGCCTCCCGCCGCCCCGCAGCGCGACACCGGCCGCTTTGGAAAGTACCGCCTCATCGACCGCATCGCCGTGGGAGGCATGGCCGAAATCTTCCTCACGCATCAGCAGGAGGATGACGGCCGCGAGTCCCCCGTCGTCATCAAGCGCATCCGCCCGCATCTGTCCAAGCACACGGCCTTCGTGAAGATGTTCCTCAACGAGGCCCGGCTCGCCGCGCAGCTCAACCACCCCAACGTCGTGCAGATTCACGACCTGGGAAAGATCGCCGACAGCTACTTCATCGCCATGGAGTACGTGTCCGGCCGGGACATGCGCCGCGTCGTCCCCAAGGCGGAGGCGCTGGGGATTCCCTTCCCGCTGGTGTACGCGGTGAAGATTGCCTCGTGCGTCTGTGCGGGCCTGCACCACGCGCACACCAAGGTGGACCTGTACGGCAACCCGCTCAACATCGTCCACCGGGACGTGTCACCGGAGAACGTCGTCGTCGCGTTCGATGGCTCGGTGAAGATTCTGGACTTCGGCATCGCCAAGGCCGCCAACCAGATGGAGCAGACGCGCAACGGCGAAATCAAAGGCAAGCTCAGCTACATGAGCCCGGAGCAGTGTCTGGGCAAGCCGCTCGACTGCCGCAGCGACGTCTTCTCCCTGGGCGTGGTGCTCTACGAGTGGCTCACCGGCTTCAAGCTCTTCACCGGCGAGTCCGAGGCCGCGGTGATGCGCAGCATCACGGACGGGAAGATCTACGCGCCGTCGTACTTCCGCGAGGACCTGCCGGAGCGCCTGGAGACCATCCTGATGCGGGCGCTGGAGCGCGACCGGGACAAGCGCTACCAGACGGCCGCGCAGATGCAGAAGGACCTGGACGCCTTCCTGGACGCGTACGACTTCACCCCCACGGCGCTGCACCTGTCCAACTTCATCAAGCAGCTCTTCGAAGAGGAACTGGCCGCCGAGCAGCGCCGCCTGGCCGTGCGCGCCGCGGCCGCGCCCACGTCCGAGGAGGCCCTGGAGCTGTCGGAGGTGGCGGACGCGCTCGACACCGCGAAGGCCATGCCCGCTCCGGAGCCGGAGCCCCCGGCCCACGATGACCTCACCGAGCCACGCACCCTGGCCGTGCCGCTGAGTCCCGCCGTCTCGGAGGCGCTGGAGGCGGTGGCCCGCCGCAACAACGTGCCCGCGGGCCGCATGGTGGCCGAGCTGCTCGAGTCCTGGCTCAAGTACCGCTGACCCATGCCCCGGCTGAAGCTGACGCTCGAATACGAAGGGACGCGCTACGTGGGCTGGCAGGTGCAGCCCAACGGGCCCTCCATCCAGTCGGTGCTGGAGTCGGGGCTGGAGCGGCTGCTGGGGGCGCGGGTGTCGGTGGCGTCGGCGGGGCGCACGGATGCGGGCGTGCACGCCTCCGGGCAGGTGGCCTGCTTCGACGCGCCCCGGGTGTTGCCGATGAAGGCCTATGTCATGGGGCTCAATGGCCTGCTGCCACCCGACGTGGCGGTGGTGGACGCGGTGGAGGTGGCCGAGGACTTCGACCCGCGCCGCTGGTCCCGGGGCAAGCGCTACCGCTACCGCGTGAGCAACCGGCGCACGCGCTCGCCCCTGCGGCGGATGTCGCACTGGGAAGTCTTCGCGCCGTTGGACGTGGAGGCCATGCGGCGGGCGGCCGCGCACCTGCTGGGGCGGCACGACTTCTCCGCCTTCAGGGCCGCGGACTGCCAGGCGAAGCACGCGGTGCGCGAGCTTCGGAGCCTGACGGTGGAGGGCGCTTCGGGGGACGCCGTGTCCTTCGTGGTGGAGGGCACCGCGTTCCTGAAGCACATGGTGCGAAACCTGGCGGGGACGCTGGTGGAGGTGGGGAAGGGCCGGCGGCCCGAGTCCTGGGTGGCGGAGGTGCTGGCCTCCAAGGAGCGCAAGCGCGCCGGGCCCACCGCGCCGCCCCAGGGGCTGGTGCTGGAGGCGGTCTTCTACGGGGACGGCCCGCCTGCCCGCACGTCGGGGGGAACGGCGGACTTGGAAGAGGATGAGGGCTGAAGTGGAGTAGGCTGCCTGCCCGTGAGCTCCAAGACGAGTGTCCTCGAACCGCTGCGCGTCCGTGTCCGTCGCTTCCAGTTCATCATGGGACTGGGGTTCATCGCGCTCATCGCGGGGTCGATTCTGAGCGTGGCGCTGACGCTCCGGCTGAGCGTGCGCATCCAGGCGGTGCCCGTGGGCGTGCTGCGGTTGGCGCTGGCGGTGCTGCTGGAGAACCTGTGGGTGCTCGGGGTGTTGCCTTTGCTGTGCTACGGCGCCGCGCGGGTGATGGAGCTGCGTCCGTGGACCACGGCGGGCGGCGCGGCGCTCACGGGCGCCGTCTTCCTGAACGCGATGGCCTTCATCCAGAGTGGCGTGTACGGGCTGTGGGCCGGGGATGTCGGCTCGCTGTTCAGCATGGTGGCCTTCGCCGGCGGCGTCGTGCTCAGCGCGCGCGCGGTGATGATGGGCCGGGACGCCGCGGCACAGCAGTCGGTGAAAACCCAGGTCAAGGCAGAGGAGCGCAAGTCCGAGTACGACGAGTTCCTCCGCGCGGCGGAGCAGGGCGGGGCGCGGCTGGAGCAGCGCGAAGCCCAGTCCACCGCCGTGACTGGAGACGCGCTCACGGGCGCGGCCCACGCGGCGACGGCGGCCCCCGAGGCGGCTCAGGCGCCCGCCGGTGCTTCGGAGTCCGACCTCAAGGGAGACAAGGCCCCCTCGGCCTGAGCCCGCGCGGGCGGAGGGCCTTCACGCTCGCTACCTGGCGGACTCGGCCTCGCGGACGACGAGCACGTCGCACTTCGCCTCACGAATGACGTCCGTCGCGACGCTCCCGAGCAATGCGAACGCCACGCCGGAGCGCGCCCGGGTGCCCAGCGCCAGCAGGTCCGCGCCCTGGTCGTCCACGAACTCGAGGACGATGGAGCGTGAGCCGCCGTTCTCCATCACCAGGTGGTAGGGGACGTCGACCGCGTCGAGCGCCTGCTGCAGCGCCGTGAGCTTGCGCTCCGCGGACGCCTTGAACGTCTGCTGGTAGTGCTTGTGCTCCTTCGTCGTCAGCCCGGGGAACACCGCGTACTCCAGCGGCACGTCATACGCGTGCACCAGCGTCAGCTCGGCGCCGGGCGTCATCAGCGTGGGAACGAAGCTCGCCGCGCGCTTGGACGCCGCGTCCGCGTCCACGGCCACCACGGGCCGGAGGTAGGGCCCGGGGGCGCGCCGGTTGACGATGAGCACGGGCAACTCGCCACCGCGGATGACGTTCTCCGCCGTGGAGCCCAGGAACATGTTCCGCAGCGGCTTGTCGCCATGCCGGCCCAGGACGATGAGCTCCGCGCCAAAGGACCGGGCCCGCCGCAGGATGGCCTCCACGGGCTTTCCTCGCGCGATTCGCGTCTCGACGGTGGCGGAGCTGCCCTCGGCACGCAGCACCTTGCGCAGCCGTTCGGCGACCCGCTCCAGCTCGCGCGCGGTGGCCTGGAGCGCGCGGGTGCCCAGCTCCGCGGGCATGCGGCTGGGGAGGGCGTGCGTCACCAGCACCTTCGCGCCGTCCGCGAGTGGCAGGTGTCCCGCCCTGCCCACCGCGTGGGTGCTCGCCTCCGAGAAATCAGTGGCGAGCAGCACTCTGCGAAGTCGCCGCGGGAACGCCTGCTTTCGTGGTTTCACCCACGAGAATCTAGCAGGCTGTCTCGTGCCGACGGAACGCGCCGCGTTCTCCTGGGACGCAGCCGTGGAGGCCCCTCCGAGGATGTTGCCCAGGTGACCCCGCATGGCATGGGCGTTGCTCAAAGACACGCCCCATGAGTCAAGAATCCATGCCTCCCAGCCCCGGTTCGCTCGGGCCGCTTGCCTTGTCCCTGTCGGGTGGGGGCTACCGCGCGGCGGCCTTCCACCTGGGGGCGCTGCGGCTCCTGGACACGGTGGGGCTGCTGCCTGATGTGGTCGGCATGTCCACCGTGTCCGGAGGCACCCTCACGGGGATGGCGTGGGTGACGAGCCAACTGGAGGGCAAGCCGTTCCACGCGTTCCACGCCAGCTACTCCCGCTACCTGAAGCAGACGAACGTCATCGCCGAGGCCCTGACGGGGCTGACGTCGAACCGAGACCACGGCAGCCAGGCCTGGGCCAGCCTCATCCGCTCCGCCGCGGACCTCTACGCGCGGCCCGACTTCCTGGGGGACCGGCGGCTGGGAGAGGTCCTGGACTCGGACCGCGTGCAGCTGCGGGAAGCCATCTTCAACACCACCGAGTTCCACACCGGCCTGGACTTCCGCTTCCGCCGCAGCGACAAGCCCGGCGCGCTGCTGGGAAACCACGGCTACCGGCTGCCGCGCGCCGTGGGCCAGCACATCCGGCTGGCGGACATCACGGCCGCGTCGTCCTGCTTCCCCGGCGGCTTCGAGCCGCTGGTGTTCCCCCAGCAGTTCCACTGGCCCCAGGACTTCCCGCTCGACTCGGCGGAGCAGGCGCTGGGAGCGAAGTTCCAGGGCGGCCTGCCGCTGATGGACGGCGGCATCTACGACAACCAGGGCATCGACAGCCTGATGCTGGCGTACGCCGCCTCCGAATCCCCGCCCACGCTCATCATCTCCGACGTGAGCACGCAGAGCCCCCGGATGTACGACGTCCCGGAGAACCCGACGAAGCGCGGCTGGGTGACGCTGAACGGGGTCTCGTGGATGGCGTACGGGCTGTTCGCGCTGACGCTGGCCTCCGCGGCCATCCTCGCGTGGCGCGGCTTCGAGACAGCCAGCCAGGGCAGGTGGGCGCCTCGCGACTCCTTCCTGTACCTCATCCCCGGCGTGCTGACCGCGGCGGTCGCCACGTCGCTGGTCTGGGCGCGGGGACGGCTCAACGACGTCATGGCGCTGCTCAAGCGGCAGATGGACCTGGATGTCTGGCCTTCGTTCAAGCAGCTCACGGTGCTGGAGTTCGCGCAGATGCTCGTCCTGCGCGTCACGTCCCTGCTGGCGCTGACGTCGCAGGTGTTCATGAAGCGCGTGCGCGGCCTGGTGTTCAACCAGCTGTATCAGGACAGCCGCTTCAAGGACCGGCGCGTGTCCAACCTCATCACCGCGCTCACGGTGGACCGGCCTCACCTGTTCGCGCAGCACCCCTGGCTCAAGCCCGGCCCGCACCTGGTGGCCCTGGGCACGCAGGCCAGCCAGATGCCCACCACGCTCTGGTTCACCGACGACAGCCAGTTCACCGCTGTGGAGTCCGCGGGCGCGGCGACCCTCTGCTACACGCTGCTGCGCCACCTCGTCGAACACCACGCCGGCCACTACGAAGGCCCGGGCCAGCCGCTCAACGCCCTCTACGAGCGGCTGCGCCAGCAGTGGGCGGTGCTCAACCAGGAGCGCGCCCAGCCCCAGGTCCAGCAGCCCGTGGCCGCCTGAGGTCCCCGCGGCGTGGGCGCGCCCGGGTGAATCAGGCGCTCTCGGCGCTCGCGGGCGCCCCCTCGTCCGCCGGGACGTGGCTCTCGGCGGCGTCCGCGGCGGCGATGCGGTCATCCAGCTCCGCGGTCAGCCGCTCGAAGGCCTCCTTGCCAATGGTGGCGGACTGGTAGGCCTTGAGCAGCGAGGCCTTCTCCACCATCAGGACGCGGCGGATGGCCTCCTGGTGCTCCTCTTCGTGGAAGCGCGTCGACTGCTGCTTGAGCGCGGCCAGCTCCTTCTCCGCGATGGACTCCTTCTCCTGGTAGTCCTTCTCCAGTCTCGCCGCGACGTCTCCTGGAATCTCCCGGCTGCGGCGCATGCCCTCCAGCGCGGCCAGCGCCGCGTGGATGGTGCCCAGGCGGCCTCGGGCCAGCTCGTACTGCTCCTGGAACTCGTCCCGGAGGCCGGTGATGCGCAGCTTGCGCAGCAGCGGCGCCATGGTGAGGCCCTGGAAGACGATGGAGAGCACCACCACGCCGAACGTCATGTTCACCAGCAGCTCGCGGTGCGCGAAGTCGGAGGGGAGGCCGAGCACCAGCACCATGGAGATGGCGCCGCGCAGGCCGCTCCAGGTGAGCACCGCGCTCCAGGCCCACGGAATTCGCTCCGAGGTGAAGCGTAGCAGCGCGGAGACGCCGTAGACGACCAGCGCCCGGGCCACCAGCACCACCACGTAGGCCACGAGGATGGGCTTCCACGAGGCCAGCAGCGAGCCGAGGTTCACCTCCAGGCCGATGAGGAGGAACACCACGGAGTTGAGCGCGAAGGCCAGGTACTCCCAGAAGCTGGCCACCGCGATGCGGGTGGCGGGGCTCATGCCCTGGTGCGACGCCCAGTTGCCGCACAGCATGCCGGCCACCACCGTGGCAATCACCCCCGAGTAGTGGAAGTGCTCGGCCACCACGAACGAGCCGTAGGCCGCGATGACGGTGAGGGTGATTTCCACCATCGCGTCGTCCACGCGCTTGATGACCTGGGAGACGGCGTAGCCCACCGCGCTGCCCACCAGCACGCCCATGCCGAAGACCTTGATGAAGTTGAACAGGGCGCTCCCCACCGTGAACTGGCTGCCGGTGGCCGTCGCCACGATGAGCGTGAAGAGCACGACCGCCGCGCCGTCGTTCAGCAGGCTCTCACCTTCCACCAGGAGCAGCAGCCGCTTGGGCGCGCCCAGGGACTTGAAGAGCGCGACCACCGCGATGGGGTCCGTGGACACGATGACGGAGGCGAACACCAGCGCGGACAGCATCCCGAAGCCCTGCACGAAGTGCAGCCCCTCCACCACCCGGGTGAGGAAGAAGGCCGTGAGGCCGGCCGCGGCGACGAGCCCGGGGATGGCCATGGCGTGGATGGCCAGCTTGTTCTTCCAGAACTTCCGGAACTCGACGTGGAAGGCCGCTTCGAAGAGCAGCCCCGGAAGGATGATGGCGAAGAGCAGGTCCTTCGTGAGGTGCGGTGGCTCGAACGCCTTGAAGGCACCCAACAGCACACCCGCGACGACGAGCGCCACCGTATAGGGGAACTTGAAGTACCGCGCGGCGATGGCCACGGCGGTCGCGACGGCGAAAACCAGTACGAAGGCCAACTCGAAGTGCATCGTCCCTTACCCGTTTGAATCGAAGCGCCGGACCATAGCGCAGTCGCGCTGAGCTGAAGCCGCGCTCGACATTGCGATTGCTCGCACGAAAGGCATCGCAAATCGCCAGGGTGAGGCGGAATGCAAGGCATCAGCCCTCGCCTGGCTGCTCTTGCCTTCCCACGTGACGCTTCCCAGCTTTGAGCCATGTCCAGGCACCCCCGCTCCAAGGGAGGACGGCTGAGCGCGGGTCTCAAGCTCATCGGGCCGCTCTGCGTCTCCGTTGGCCTGCTCGTGGGGCTGCGGCTGTTGGGGCCGCAGTATCTGAATCAACAGACGCTGTCAGGCTGGCTGCGGCCCCTGGGCGCGCTGGCGCCCCTGGCCTTCATCCTGCTCCTCGCGGTGCGCCCGGTGACGCTGCTGCCCGGACAGCTCTTCACGGCGGTGGGCGGCATCCTCTTCGGCATGGCCGCGGGCACGGCCTATGCGCTCGCCGGGACGCTGCTGGCCACGGGCCTCATCCACGCCCTGGCGCGCGGGCTGGGCCGCAAGCCCATGCGGCGGCTGGCGGGGGACAAGCACCCGCTGTTCCAGCGCGCGGCGCGCGAGCACGGCTTCCAGCTGGGCTTCCTGGCCTGCGTCAACTCGGTGATTCCGGCGGATGTGATGCTGGCGACGGCGTCCGCGTCAGGCGCCCGCTACGTCCCCCTGGCGCTGGGCGCCGTGGTGGGCACCCTCCCCGGGACGCTGCTGATGGCGCTCTTCGGCAGCTCGCTGGGGCAGGGGAAGACGTGGATGACGGCCGTGTCCGCCACCGGCATGGGGGTGAGCCTGCTGCTGGGGCTCGTCCTGGGACGCAAGCTGATGCGGGAGCTGCTCGCGAAGGAGGTGCCCCTCGCGAGCGGCGAGCCCGGGCGCGTGCGCCCAGGCCCGGGGGACGCGCGGCCTACGGATAGCAGGCGGCCTGGCGCAACGCCGTGTCTTCCGGCAGCCCCAGCGCGACGTTGAAGTTCTGCACCGCCTGGCCAGCCATGCCCTTCACCAGGTTGTCGAGCGCCGCCATGACGGCCACCGAGCGGCCCTTGGTGGCCACCGCGATGTCGCAGAAGTTGCTGCCGGCCACCGCGGCGACGCGCGGCGTGCCCTCGACGATGCGCACGAACTTCGAGCCCTCGTAGTAGCGGCGGTACTTCTCCATCAGCGACGCCGTCACCACCGCGCCGCCGTGCTCCGGCCACTCGAACTGCACGGTGGCGAAGATGCCGCGCACCATGGGCGCCGAGTGCGGCACGAAGGCCAGCCGGTGCCGCTGGGCGCCGTGGGCCACCAGCATGACCTCCACCTCCGCCTCGTGCTGGTGCTCCAGCGGCTTGTACGCGCGGAAGTCGTGCGCGCGCGTCGGGTGGTGCGTGCCCTCACCGGGCAGCGAGCCGGAGCCGGACGAGCCCGTGACGCCGGACACCGCGAGCAGCCCCAGGCCCGGCGTGGAGGCGATGGGCAGGAGCGCCAGCTGCACCGCCGTGGCGAAGCAGCCCGGGTTGGCGATGCGCTTCGCCGTCTTCACCGCGTCGCGCTTCCACTCGGTGAGGCCGTAGGTGAAGGTGCCCAGCAGCTCGGGGGACGGGTGGGGCCGGCCGTAGGCGCCCGCGTAGCGGCCCGGGTGGTCCAGGCGGAAGTCGGAGGACAGGTCCACCAGCAGCAGGCGCTCGGCGATGCCGACCTCCGCCCACTGCTTCTCCAGGCCCGCGAACTGCCGGGCCAGGTCGCCGTGGCCCAGCGCGCTGAAGACGACGGGCTGCTGGCAGTCCGCCAGCCACTTCCAGTCGGGCTCGCCCTCGAAGCGGCCCTCCACCAGCCCGCGCAGGTGCGGGTGGACCTTGTGGATGGGCTCGCCGGCGTGGTGCCGCGACACCGCGCGGATGCTGCCCACCGCCGGGTGGCCGGAGAGGATGCGCAAGAGCTCGCCGCCGCCGAAGCCGGAGGCGCCCAGGATGTAGATGTTGACCTGCGTCATGACTTCCTCCCCGCGCCCAGCTTGGGGGCGAGCTTTTCCAGGATGAGTCCGCCCAGCGCCGCCGCGTCCGCGCGGGCGTTGCGGGCGGGGATGCCCACCACCTGCTCCACGAAGCGCACGCCCACGGCGTTGTCCGTGGCCGGCCCGGCCACCACGTCCACTTCAATGCCGTACGTCTCGCGCATGTGGCGCACGCCGCCGGACGCGCCCACCGGGTCGTTGGCGCACAGTACCCACGCGCCCGCCAGGCTCTTGAGCTCCGGGTCCGCGAGGATGCCCTGCACGCCGTACTCACCCATGATGCCGTCGCCCGTCTCCGCGACGATGACGTCCACGTTCTCCGCCGCCAGCTCGGAGAAGAGCACCCGCGCCACGCGCGCGCCCGTGCGGGGGCCCGTGCAGACGATGCCCGCGTCCGTGAAGTCCATCACCACGTCCGCGCCGGAGTCCTGCATGCTCAGCGTGTCGCGCATCAGCGACACCCCCGTCAGCTTGGCGCCGCCCACGCGGAAGCCCGCCTGCGCCAGCTTGCGGACCATGGCCGCCGCGGCGAACGTCTTGCCCGCGTTCATGCAGGTGCCCACCACGTAGACGACGGGGCACTTCACCGGCGCCGTCGTGCCCTTCAGCGCGCCGGAGGACACGTGCGCCGGCTGCCCGGTGCGCGACATCAGCTCCGGGAACTCCAGCACCTGGCCCAGCACCTCCGCCTCGAAGGGCAGGCCCACGCCGTGGTTGTGCGACGTGCACTTGCCGATGACGCCGCCCATGTTGAGCACGTGCAGCCGCTCGCCCACGGTGACGGACGTGGGCACCACGCCCTCGTAGCCGTGCAGCGCGTTGCGGTGGCCCAGCGCGCCCACGACGATGTCCCCGGCGTGCAGCGTCACCAGGCGCCCGTGCACGTCCTCGAGCTGGTTGTACGAGCTCTTCTCTCCGTGGATGCGCACGGCCACCACCGCGCCCTCCTCGGCCTTCACCTCGGACGCGAGGTGGACCGTCCTGCCCAGGCCGAGGTTGCGGGTGACACTGCCCACCTTGTCGACGAAAACCTTCATGGCACCCTCACTTCGCCCGATGCGAGAGCATCTGCGCGACGCCGTACAGCTTGGCGAAGCCCGCCGCTTCCGAGCCGTTCCACAACACGTTGGCCTCTCCGTACGTCGCCACCTTCGCATCCATCAGCGAGTGCGGCGAACGCACGCCCTCCACCACCTGCGTGCGCGGGTGCAGCACCAGCCGCACTTCGCCCGTCACGCGCTCCTGCGACGAGGTGAGGAACGCCTCCAGGTCCTTCACCAGCGGGTCGAAGAAGTGGCCCTCGTGCAGCAGCGAGCCGTAGAGGTTGCCCATCGACTCCTTCCAGAAGAGCTGCTTGCCGGAGAGCACCAGCTTCTCCAGCTCGCGGTGCGCGGTGACGAGCAGGTGCGCCGCCGGCGCCTCGAAGCCCACGCGGCCCTTGATGCCCAGAATCGTGTCACCCAGGTGCACGCCCCGGCCGATGCCGTAGGTGCGCCCCAGCGCGTTGAGCGCCTCCACCAGCTTCACGGGGCCCAGCTTCTCGCCGTCCAGCGCCACCGGGACGCCCTTCTCGAAGGACACCGTGAGGGGACGGGGCTTCAAGTCCTGGGGCAGCTCGCCGCCGGGGAAGGCCGCCTCGGGCAGCGCCTTCCAGGAGTCCAGCGTCTCGCTGCCGCCCACGGAGGTGCCCCACATGCCCTCGTTGACGGAGTAGGCGCCCAGCTTCGGCGGCAGGTGGACGCCGCGCTCGGCCAGGTAGGACAGCTCCTGCTGCCGGCTCAGGGCCAGCGTGCGGATGGGCGTGAGCAGCTCCAGCTCCGGCGCCAGCGAGCGGAAGGCCACGTCGAAGCGCACCTGGTCATTGCCCGCGCCCGTGCTGCCGTGCGCCAGCGCCTGGGTGCCCTTCTCGCGCGCCACGCGGACCACCTCCACCGCCTGGCAGGCCCGCTCCGCGGACACGCTCAGGGGGTAGACCTGGCCGCGCAGCACGTTGCCCGCGATGAGGTAGCGCAGGTAGCCCTGGAAGAGCGTCTCGCGCGCGTCCACCGTCACGTGCTCCACCGCGCCCAGCTGCCTGGCCAGCGCGGCGATGCGCTCCAGCTGCTCGGGCGGGAAGCCGCCGGTGTCCACCGTGACGGTGGTGACGTCGTAGCCCTGCTCGCGCAGGTAGACGGCGCAGAAAGCGGTATCGAGTCCGCCGGAGAAGGCCAGCACCACGTTCTTCTTGTTGCTCATGATTCGCTCCTCACGGGGATGCCGTTCAAACCGTCCAGACGCGCCCGGCGGCGTCGGCCACCGAGCGGTGCGTCTCATCGAGCCAGGCGCGCGAGGCGGCCAGCTCTTCCCGGGCCTGGGGCAGGCCCAGGTTGCCGGCGCCACCCAGGTGGGTGGCCGTCAGGGCGCCGCGGTCTGGATGGAACGTTCCTTCCACCAGCTCGCGGCCCACCTGCTTGTAGGCGTCACGGAAGGCCTGTCCCTGGGCCACCAGCGCATAGGCGTGGTGCGCCGCGTACAGCGTGTCGTCGCTGGCGCGCGCCGCCGCGTCCGCCTTCACCTGGAGCGCCGGCACCAGCCGGGTGAGCACGTCCAGCAGCGCCTTCGTGGAGCCCAGCGCCGTCAGGGTGGGGGACTTCAGCAACTGGAAGTCGCGGTGGTAGCTGGAGGGCAGTCCGCCCGCGACGGCCTCCACCTGATGCGCCAGCCCGCGCAGCTCGCGGCAGCGGCCCCGGGCCAGCTCCACGACGTCCGGGTTCTTCTTCTGCGGCATGATGGACGAGCCCGTGGTGTACGCGTCCGGCAGCCCGAGGAAGCCGAACTCGTCCATGCTGTAGAGCTGCACGTCCCACAGCCACTTCTCCAGCGTGCCCGCCACCGAGCAGGCCCAGCCCAGCACCGCGGACTCATGACGGCCGCGTCCGTTCTGCACGTCGATGGGGCTGCGCTGCACGCGCGAGAAACCGAGCAGCGCGGCCACGTACTCCCGGTCGATGGGCAGCGGCACGCCGAAGCCCGCCGCCGCGCCCAGCGGGCAGCGGTCCAGCCGAGCCCACACGCCGCGCAGGGCCTCCAGCTCCTCCAGCAACCCCTCCGCGAAGGCCATGCCCCACAGGCCGAAGGTGGACGGCATGGCGCGGCGCAGGTGCGTGTAGCCCGGCAGCGCCACGCCCTGGTGCGCCTGCGCGAAGTCCAGGAAGGCCCCCGCCAGCTCCGCCGCCCGCGCGCCCAGCGTGAGCACCTCCTCGCGCAGCAGCAGGCGCAGGGCCAGCTGCACCTGGTCATTGCGAGAGCGCCCCAGGTGGATGCGCTTGCCCGGCTCGCCCACGCGCTCCACCAGCGCCGCCTCCAGGGCGGTGTGGCCGTCCTCCTGCTCGGGGCGGATGACGAACGCGCCCGCGCGGGCCTCGTCGTGCAGCGCCTTGAGCGCCGTCACCAGGGCCTGGGCCTCCGCGTCCTTCAGCAGGCCCACGCGCGCCAGCATCCGCGCGTGCGCGGCCGAGCCGAGCGCGTCATGTGGCGCCAGCGCCAGGTCCACCACCGGATCATTGCCCACCGTGAAGCGGTGGATGGCCGCGTCCAGGGGAAGGCCCTTGCCCCACAGCGTGTCAGCCACGCGCCACCTCCTCGAAGTAACCCCGAACCAGTTGCGTGTAGAAGGCGGCGCCGGCGTCCAGCTCCGCCCGGGTGATGAACTCGTCCGCCAGGTGGCTGCGCAGCGTGTCGCCAGGGCCCACCTTCACCGCGGGGACATCCCCCAAGAAGGCCCAGTCCGACGCCGTGCTGGAGCCCACCGGCTGCGCGCCCGCCGCGGCCACCGCCGCGCGGACGATGGGCTGCTCCGCCGCCGTCGCCTTCGGCAGGTAGCGCTCCGAATGGACCTTCACCTCGCTCCTCAGCGCGCCCGCCACCTGCCGGGCCACCAGCGCGTGCTCCATGCCCGGCGTGGTGCGCAGGTCCACGAAGAACTCGCACACGTCGGGCACCTGGTTGCGCGCCAGGCCCCCCGACACCTGCGTCACCTGCGCCCGGGCCTCGCCCAGGAGCGGGTGGGGCGGAAAGCGCAGCTCGGCCAGCACCGCGATGTCGGTGGCCGCCAGGTGGATGGCGTTGACGGCCTTCGTGGCGTGCGCGTGCGCGACGTGCGCGCTCTTGCCGTGCGCGGTGCAGCGCAGCAGCAGCATGCCGCGCTGGGCGGTGCAGGGCTTGAGGCTGGTGGGCTCGCCGACGATGGCGGCGTCCAGCGGGCCCAGCCTTGGCAGCAGCGTCCCCAGTCCCTGGCCTCCCGTCTCTTCCTCCGCGGTGAACGCGAACACGACCTCAGCGCCCGTGGGCGCGCCTTCGGCGAGCAGCGTCTTCGCGGCGAGCAGCATCCCCGTCACGCAGCCCTTGGCGTCGTTGCTGCCCAGGCCGTACAGGCGGTCCTCGCGCCACACGGGCGCGTGGGGCTCGTACGTCCACCCGGCGCACGGCTTCACCGTGTCCAGGTGCGAGTTGACGAGCAGCCGGCGCGGCCCGCTCCCCACGGAGAACCACACGTTGTGGCCCTGCCGCTGGACGCGCGCGCCCCAGCCCTCCGCCCACCCGGACACGGTGTCCGCGATGCGGCCCTCGTCACCCGACACGCTGGGGATGGCCACCAGCGCCTGGAGCAGCTCCGCCGCCGTCATCCCACCGACCCCGCGGGCTTCTGCGCGTTCTCACGCACGACCATGGTGCCGCTGCCCTCGTTGGTGAAGACCTCCTCCAGCAGCGCGTTGGGCTGCACGCCGCTGACCAGGTGCACGCTGCCCACGCCGCCCACGAGCGCGTGGCGGATGGCGTGCGCCTTGGGCTTCATGCCGCCCGCGATGGCGCCGGTGCGCTCCATGGTGCCCAGGTCCGTGAGGTTGGCCAGCGTGACGAGCGACGACGGGTCGTTCACGTTCCTCAGCAGGCCCGGCACCTGGACCAGGAAGAAGAGCTTCTCGGCGGACAGCGCCACCGCCAGCGCCGCGGCCACGGTGTCCGCGTTGGTGTTGTACACGGCGCCGTCCGCGCCGCCCGAGAGGGGCGCGATGACGGGCACGTAGTCGGCCGAGCGCAGGTGCTCCACCACGCGGGTGTCCACCTGCTCGATGTCGCCCACCAGGCCGTAGTCCACCAGCTTGCCCTCGGTGGCCCCGGCCTCCGTCACCATGACGGGCGGGCGCTTGCGCGCCTTGATGAGGCCCGCGTCCACGCCGCTCAGGCCCACCGCGGGCACGCCCGCCGCCTGGAGGTCCGCCAGCAGGTCCGTGTGCAGCTTGCCCGCGAGCACCATCTTCGCCGCGTCCAGCACGGGCGCGGAGGTGACGCGGCGGCCGGCCACCTTCTCCACCGGCAGGTGGAGTGCGTCACACAGCGCGTCCAGCTCCGGTCCGCCGCCGTGCACCACGACGGGGCGGATGGAGAAGGTCCACAGCAGGGCAATCTGCTCGCAGGCGGCGCGGCGCAGGCGCGGGTCGCTCAGCATGGCGCCGCCGAGCTTCACCACGAACGTCTTGCGGCGGAACTGCTGCACGTACTTCGCCGCGTTGCGAAGCGCGGAATAGGGGTCGGGCGAAAGGGGCACGTGAGACCTCGAAGTCAGGAAGGGAAGTATGCGGAGGGACCGCTCAGCGCGAACGCATCCAGTGCAGCAGCGCCCGCTGGACGTGGTAGCGGTTGCCGGCCTCGTCCACGACGCGGCTGCTCGGATGGTCCAGGACCTCATCGGCCACCTCCACGTTCCGGCGCACGGGCAGGCAGTGGAGGAAGGCCGCGTCCTTCTGCGCGCGCGACATCGTCAGGCGGGTGGGCATCCAACCGGAGTAGGACGCGAGCAGCGCGTTGACGTCGTTGGGCGAAAACGCCGCCGCGGCCGTGGGGCCCCACGACTTGGCGTAGACGGCGCGGCTGCCAGCCAGGGCCTCGTCCTGGTCGTGCGTGTAGGTGATGCTGCCGCCGGTGGCCCTGGCGTACGCCTCCGCCTCGGCGCGGACGGCCGGGTGCAGGTCGAACCCAGGAGGGTGGGCCACGCGAATCTCACAGCCCGCCGCCGCCGCGCTCAGCAGGAAGGAGTTGGGCACGGCCTTGGGCAGCGGCTTGATGTGCGGCGCCCACGTCAGCGTCACCGGCAGCTTCTTCGTGCCGCCGAACGTCTCGCGCAGCGTCAGCAGGTCCGCCAGGCCCTGGCAGGGGTGCTCGCGCGCGGACTCCATGCTCACCACCGGCACGGTGGACCACTGGCGGAACGCGTTGATGACGGGGTCCAGCTCGTCCTCCTCGTCACCGCCCCCCTGGGAGAAGGTGCGCACGCCCAGCACGTCCACGAAGCGCGACAGGACGGGCGCGGCCTCCTTGAGGTGCTCGGCCCGGTCCGCGTTCATCACCGCGCCTTCGCGGTGCTCCAGCTTCCAGACGCCCGCGCCCACGTCCAGGATGATGGCGTTGCCACCGCCGCGCAGCATGACGGCCTCGAACGAGGTGCGCGTGCGCAGCGACGGGTTGAAGAACACCATCCCCAGCAGCGTGTTGGCGAAGAGCGCGTGCTCCGGGCCCTTCTGCTTCCACGCCGCCGCCTGCGCGAGCACCGCCTCCACGCCCTCGGGCCCCAGATCCTTGATGTGCGTGACGTGCTTCATGGGCCTGTCCTCCCCGGCAGCGGCTGCCTGCATATTCCTGATGAATATGCGTGAAAATGCGTGCATTGCCGCGAAAAGGCGGCGGATATTATGCAGAAAGACGCGCCGCGCAAGCGTATTATTCGCAACAAGCACATGCATGTTCTTGCATGAATATTCACAGGGATGCATGTTGGTGGGAATGAATCTGGACGAGGCCATCCTGCGGCTCATCACCGAGCGGGAGATCGGCGATCAGGCCGTGCTGCAGCAGCTCCTGGAGGCGGAAGGCCAGGCGCCGAGCCAGTCGACGCTGTCGCGGCGGCTGAAGAAGCTGGGCGTGTTGAAGGTGGGTGGGCGCTACCAGCGCGCGCCGGCCCCGCCCGCGGTGATGCCGGAGCGGCCCCGCGTCACCATCCTGGAGGCGCCGCCCAACCTGCTGGTGATTCGGACGTCGCCGGGGTTCGCGCCGGTGCTCGCGCTGGCGTTGGACAAGGAGCGGGAGCTGCCGGGGCTCGCGGGGACGGTGGCGGGGGATGACACCATCTTCGTCGCGGTGACGGACCCGGCGCTGCTGCGCGACGTCCGCGCGGCGGTGGAGCGGCTGCTGTCGCTGGGGCCGTGAGGGGCGCGCCACGGCCCGACGTCAGCGGGTGAACGCCTCACGCTGTAGGCCTCTGTCGTCTCCCAACCCCTCCGGTCAGGGGAATCGTTGCGCCGTGGAGGGTATCTGCCCCAGTTTTCCAAGTTTTCCCGTTGAGAGCGTAGTTTCTGTGGGGGCGGCGGACCCGTCTGGCCTGGAGGTGAATGTGGGCATGTCGGAGCTGACAGAGCTACTGGACCACGCGCGCAAGGGCGAGCAGGGCGCGCGGGATGCGTTGATGGCGGCGGCCTACCAGGAGCTGGGGGACATGGCTCAGCGGGCCATGTCCGATGGGGCCTCGACGCCGTCACTGCAACCCGCCGGGTTGGTGAAGGAGGCCTGGCTGCGGCTGTTCAGCGCGGGGGCCCCGCTGGAGGCGCGGCGTCACTTCTTCAGCGCCGCGGCGCAGGCCATGCGGCGGGTGATGGTGGACCGGGCGCGGCTGCGCCGGGCGCAGGTCCGCGAGGCCCGGCTGGAGCGGGTGAGCCTGGGGGACGTGGAAGCGGATGTCCCAGCGGGCTTGAGCATGGAGGTGCTGGAGCTGGACCGGGCGCTCTCGGAGCTGGACACGTTCCAGCCGCGGCTCGCGCGCATGCTGGAGCTGCGCTACTTCGTGGGCCTGGACCTGCTGGACACCGCCGCGGTGCTGGGCGTGTCCCCCGTCACCGTGAAGCGTGACTGGGTCTACGTCCGGGAGTGGCTGCTGACGCGGCTGGGCAACTGACGGCCCGCGCGTCCACGCGGGCCGGGTTGTCATGAGGGTGCGTCGGGCTCAGCGCTTGCGGCGGGCCCGGCCCAGCAGCGCCAGCGCCGCCAGCCCCAGGGCCTGGACGCCCGCGCCGCCGCCGCTGCAACCACAGCCGCTGGGCGCGTCGCCCTTGTCCTCCGTCGGAGGCGGCGTGGGCGCGACCTGCAGCGACACGCTCCGCTCCACCGTCTGGTTCGCCGAGTCCGTCACCCGCACCGTCAGCGGGAAGGTGCCGCTGGCGGTCGGAATCCCGCTCAGCACGTAGGCTCCGTCGCGCTGCTGAAGCGTCAGGCCGCCGGGCACGGTGCCGCCGCCCAGGCTCCACGTATACGGCGCCCGGCCGCCCTGGACGGTGAAGCGCGCCTCATACGCGGTGCCCTGGGTCGCGGACGCGAGCGCGTCGCTGGAGATGCTCAGCGTGCTGACCACGTCCACGCTGTACGTGCGCGCCGCCACACCGCCGCGCGCGTCGCGGACCCGGACGGTGACGGCGGTGCTGCCCGACTGCGCGGGCGTGCCGGTGAAGGTGCCCGTCGCGGGCGTGAAGGTCAGGCCCGAGGGCAGCGTGCCCTCCAGCTCGAACGTCAGGCCGCCCGAGCCGCGCGTGCTCAGCGCCACGTTGGCGGCCGTGCCCAGCCGGAAGGGGGGCAGCGTCTCCGTGAGGAGTTCGGGCAGCGGCCAGGGGCGGCGCGTGGCCACCAGCAGGCGGCGCTGGCTCACCGCGACCACCGACGTCTCCCCCGTGGCGAAGGCCGTGGACGCATAGTTGCCGCCCGCGCCCGTCGGGTGCGCCGTCCACTCCTTGCCATCCGCCGACACCTGCAGCTCGAACGAGGGCAGCTCCTGCACGCTCTGCGGGTCGACGGACGTCCAGCTGACGACGAAGCTCAGGTCCACGAACGCCACCAGCGGAGTGAACGACGGCGCGTTGACGGGGTAATAGAGGTCCTCCACGTACGTCCAGGTGCTCCCGAGGTCCTCGGAGAGGAAGAAGCCGAACCTCGGCTCCTCCGCCTGGGGCGCCAGGTCCGGCGAAGGCGTCTGGTGGGGCTGAACGAAGGCGAGGAATCGGCCGTTGCCAGCAGTGAGCTGGGCAATGGTGAGCCCGGACAGCGTGGCGGGCTGGAACACCTCCCAGGCGCCGCCAGCGGCCTGGGGCCGCGCGAGGACGGGGAGCTCGGAGGGCGCGCCCGCCATCGGGTGGGCCACGGCGAGGAAGCTGCCCTGGCCAGGCACCAGCGTCACGACGTCATAGGCGCGGTCGATGCTCTCATCGGTCCAGCTCACGCCGTCCGTGGAGCTGGCGATGAGGCCCGCGGTGCCCACCGCGACCATCCGGTTTCCGCTGAGCGCGAGCTCCAGGAAGCGCCGGCCTTCTGCTTCGCCCTCGGGCGCCGGGTCCTGGTAGGCGGGAGCCCAGGTAAACGCGTTGTCGGACGAGACGACGATGCGCCCGTTCGACAGGCCGAACCACTTGCGCTGGGAGTAGACCAGCCGCTCCAGCGGGAGGGGCGACGTGGTCCCCTCTGACACGGGAACGAAGCCCGTCCACTGGCGCCCGTCCGGGGAGCGCAGCAGCTCCGTGTTGCCCGTGGCCGCCGCCAGGAACGTCCCATTGCCGTGCCAGGCATGCGTCACGGACGGTGTCACCTCGATGCCGGTGGCGACGCCCGCTTGCCAATCATCAAAGGTGGTGGCGGGGGCCACGTTGACGTGGAGCGGGCGCTCCAGCCGTCCCGAGAAGTCCGTGGGCTGGTAGGGCGGAGCCTGCTCCCCTTCCTCCGGAGGCGTGACATCGCGGAACCCGCTCTGGTACCGCACCCGGTAGGTCCCCTGGGCTACCGCGGGCACGGGGAGCGTGAGCTGCGCGGCTGCTTGGACCTCCTGGTTCGTCGTGGTCACGTCTTCCGACACCAGGCAGTGCCAGGTGGCGCCGTCGACCGGCCAGGCGGCCTGGGCCTCGGCGGAGAGCTCCGGGCCGCCGGGTCGCGCGGCGGTGGCCGCCGAGTCGGCGTGGGTGTAGCTGCCGCCCGGCGCTTGCCAGCCCTGAGGCAGGGCGAGGCAGGCCACCAGCTGTCCGGTGCGTGCGGAGGTCTCCCCGGGCCCGAAGGCGACCTGGAGGCTCAGCGGGACGGAGGTGCCGCTGCGGACGGTGCCTTCGTGACTGACGAAGGCCTCGGACTGGCAGCCGGAGACGAGCCACCACAGCGAAGCCCCCAGCAGGGCTCGCAGGGAATGGTTGCGATTGAGCAAGGAGGACATCCTGTCGCGATGCGAGAGGAGGCCTGTCTACGGTTTCGTATTCCCCCGAGTCAAATCAGCGCGGGCGTCTCGCGCGCTCCGCCGCCGAGCAGGGGGCGGCCCGGGTGCAAGGCGCCGCGCGCTTCCTGGCCTTCAGGGTTTGTCGAACAACTCCAGGGCGGCGGTGGTCAACGTGGTGACGCCCGTGCGCAGCGTGCGCTCGCGGTCCGGCGCGAAGAGCGGCGAGTGCATCGACGGCAGCGCCGTCCCCGCGGCCTTCGCCTGGGCGTATCGCCGCGGCTCGGTGGAGCCGAGCCAGAGCATCACGGCGGGAACGCCTGCTCGCCCATATTCGGAGAAGTCCTCGCCGCCCATGACGGGCGGCGCCTCCTGGAGGTTCTGCTCGCCCAGGACGCGGGACACCGCGCCCACCAGCCGCCGCGTGAGGGCGGGGTCGTTGAAGGTGGAGGGCGTGCCCTCGGTGATGGTGACCTCGGGCGGCCGGGGCGCGCCGGAGGCCATGGCCTCCGCCTTGGCGATGCGCTCGATGCCGTCCAGCAGGGCCTTGCGGACCTCGGGCTTGTACGAGCGCACGGTGAGGTGGAGCTTCACGTCATCGGGGATGATGTTGTGCTTGGTGCCGCCGTGGATGGCGCCGACCGTCACCACCGCGGGCTCCAGCGGGTTCTTCTCGCGGCTGACGAGCGTCTGGAGCGACAGCACGACGCGCGCCGCCATCACCACCGGGTCCACGGTGGTGTGGGGATAGGCGCCGTGGCCTCCCTTGCCATGCAGGGTGACTTCAACGGAGTCCACGCTGGCCATGGCATAGCCGGGGGTGAACTCCACCGTGCCCGCCGCGGCGGTGTTGACGTGGAGCGCCACCGCGAAGTCCGGCTTGGGGAAGCGCTTGAAGAGGCCGTCCTGGAGCATCCGCCGAGCGCCCGCGCCCACTTCTTCCGCGGGCTGGCCCACCAGCATCAGCGTGCCTCGCCACCGGTCCTTCGCGCGGGCCAGCAGCGTGGCCGTCCCCAGCAATGACGTCATGTGCACGTCATGGCCACACGCGTGCATCACGGAGGTCGTCGTGCCCGCGGCGTCCTTCACCGTCTGCTTGCTCGCGTAGGGCAGGCCCGTCTTCTCCTGGACGGGCAGCGCGTCCAGGTCCGCGCGCAGCATCACCGTGGGCCCCTGTCCGTTGCGCAGCAGGGCCACGATGCCGTGCCCGCCCACCTTGGGTGTCACCTCGAAGCCGAGCTTGCGCAGGCGCTCGGCCAGCTTCGCCGCCGTCCTGGCTTCCTGGTTGGACAGCTCCGGCGTCTGGTGCAGGTCGCGGTAGAGCGCGTCCAGGGAGGGGTAGAGCGCGTCGAGCCCACCCAGCACGGGCGGTGTCTCCGCGGCGAGCGCGAGGCCACCGGGCGCGGCCAGTGAGATGAGCAGCAGGGGGAGCAGGTGAGAGGTCTTCACGGGGGCCACTACAGCACACCTGACGTGCCGGGAGGGGACAGGCCCGCGGGTCCCGCCGTCCATGGATGTGTGGGATTGACGGCGAGGAGGCAGAGCGCGTCTGCTTCACGCATGTCCGAATCTGGTTCTCCCGCGGAGGCCGCCCTGCCCGGGGCGCGTCCGGTGGATGCCTCCGAGCGAGTCGTCCTGCTGGACGCCCTGCGCGGCTTCGCGCTGTGGGGCGTCTTCGTGTCCAACAGCCTCATGTGGCTGAGTGGTCGGGCCTTCATGCCCCCGGAGGCCGCGTCCGCGCTGTACGTCCCGCTGCTGGAGCAGGTGGTCGGCTCCGTCTATCAGCTCTTCGTGACGCAGAAGTTCGTCACCATCTTCTCGTTCCTCTTCGGCCTGGGCTTCTCCATCCAGCTCGCCCGCGCGGAGGTTCGGGGCGTCTCCGCCGTGCCGCTCTTCAGCCGGCGGCTGCTGGTGCTCTTCGGCATCGGCCTGGCGCACGCGCTGTTGTTGTGGACGGGCGACATCCTCCACACCTACGCGATGGTGGGCTTCCTGCTGCTGGCCTTCCGGGCCCGCGCCCACCGCACGGTGCTGTTCTGGGCGCTGGGGCTTGTCACGGTGATGCCGTTCCTGGTCCCCGCCGCCATTCGCTACACGCCCATCCTGCTGCACGGCGCGGAGGCCGCGGCCGAGGCGGCGAAGGCCAGCCGGGCCAGGGACCTGGCCTTGAAGGCCGACACCCTGCTGGCGCTGTCGAGCGAGTCGTTCTGGACGGCGCAGGCGGGCAACGCGCGCTTCTTCCTGGAGAACATGGGCGGCGGCTTCCGGCGCGTGCTCTGGATGAGCCTCATCCTGGGCCGCTTCCTGCTGGGGCTGCTGGCGGGGCGTCTGCTCCTGTTGCAGGACGTGGAGCGTCACCGCGCGCTGCTGCGCCGGATTCTGGGATGGGGCCTGGCCGTGGGCCTGGTCATCAATGGCAGCGGGCTGGTGCTGTACCGCCTGCGCAAGGCCGGCGTGCTGGAGTGGGACCCGCAGGGGCCCTGGATGATGCTCCTCAACAGCCTCCAGGAGCCGGGCTACATCGCCATGGGCGCGGCCTACGTGGCGGCCTTCGCGCTGCTCTTCCAGCGGGAGCGCTGGCGCCGCTGGCTGGGCGTCCTGACGCCGGTGGGCCGCATGGCGCTGACGAACTACCTGATGCAGTCCGCGGTGAGCATCTGGATTTATGACGGCTGGGGCCTGGGCTTCATCGGCAAGCTGCCCCCGTCGCGCATCGTGGTCATCTGCTGCGTCGTCTTCGCGGCGCAGATGGTGCTCAGCCACCTGTGGCTGGCGCGCTTCCGCTTCGGTCCCGCGGAGTGGCTGTGGCGCTCGCTCACGTATGGAAAGGCCCAGCCCCTGCGACGCCTGGCCGGGGACGGTGACGCCTCCGGTGTCGCGGCCTCCTGACGCGAGGCGCGGTGGGGCCGCTCAGAGCGATTCGAGGAACGTGAGCAGCGCCTGCCGGTCCACGAGCGGCAGGCGCGTGTAGCGCTCCTGGGCGGGCGCGGCCTCGCCGCCATGCCACAGCACGGCCTCTTCCAGGTTGCGCGCGCGCCCGTCGTGCAGGAAGCGGGTGTGGCCATTCACGACCTTCACCAACCCGATGCCCCACAGCGGCGGCGTGCGCCACTCGGTACCGGAGGCGAGCCCGTCCGGACGCCCATCCGCCAGCCCTTCGCCCAGGTCGTGCAGCAGCAGGTCCGTGTACGGGTAGATTTTCTGGTGCGACAGCTCCGGGAAGCCGGGCACCTCCGCCGTCTCGAAGGGCGTGGCCAGATGGCAGCCGCCGCACCCGATGGCCTCGAACACCGCCTTGCCGCGGAGCGTGGCGGGCGCGCTCCAGTCACGCCGCTTCGGAGGGGCCACCAGCCGCGCATAGAAGAGGAGGGAGTCCAGGTCCTCGGGGCTCACCTCGGGCGCGTCGGCGGCGTCCCGCGTGTCGTATCCTTGCGCACGGGGATACAGCGTCGTGGTCAACCCCATGTCCGCTGCCAGCGCGTGCGCGACCTGCTGACGGAGCGTGGGCTGATTGGCCTTCCACCCGAAGCGGCCCAGCCGCGTCTGGCCCTCCTCCACGTCCATCACCCGGTTCGCCCGGCCGGAGATGCCGTCCTGGTTCCGGTCGTCCGGGTCCTCGTGGGCCAGCAGCGCCGCTTCGGGCACCGCCTCCAGGAGCCCCAGCCCGAAGTTCACCGGCGCGACGCGAGGCGAGAAGCGGACCCCGGCCTCGAGCGCTCCCTTCGTCAGCCCGGCGAAGGTGTAGCGCGGACGGAGCAGCGCGTAGGACTCCCCCGAGGAGAACCTGCCGGACACCTCGTCATAGCGGACCTCGACGGTGCCCTCCGCGGCCGTCCCCGCCAGGTGCCGCACGTCGAGCTGGACGCCGTAGCGGGGATGGGCCCCGTGGCCCTCCGGTCCCGTGAGCTGGAACGCCAGCGAGACGGGCGTCTCCTTCGGGGACGAGGGCGGCTGGCCGCGTCCGTCCTTCACGTGGCACGTCATGCAGGAGGCGGCGTTGAACAGCGGCCCCACCAGGACGGGCCCCTCCACGTCCGTCCAGTCGCGGTCGAAGATGCGCTTGCCGGCGTGGAACCCGGGCCAGCGGGCGCGCGCCAGGTTCATGGGCGAGCGCCCGAAGGCGTTCCGTCCCGGGTCCGGCACGGTGGTCGCTCCGCCGGACAGCTCCTCCCCTGGCTCCAGTCTGGCCGCGAGCTCCCCCAGCTCGAGCGGCGGTGGCAGTCGGTTCGTGTTCGCCCACAGGGCGATGAGCACGAGGACTCCGACACAGATGCCCAGGAGGAACAGCCGCCCTTTCATCGAAGAGACTCCAGAAGGCCCGGGATGGAACGGACTGCATGAGGGGTCCCGGGCAGGACGGCTTCCCTGCCCGGGGAGCTGCCCGTGCGTGGCACGGGCAAGGCAGCCTACTTGCTGCCCGCGACAATCGTCTCGCCGAGGATGGTGAACTCCTTGGCGGCGGCGTTCACGTCAATCCCCGTGAAGAGGTTGTACGGGTAGTGGCCGTTCTCAATCTCCTCGATGAACTCCACCTCGTCACCGCTGACGGTGGTGCCGTCCGCGAGCTGGACCTTGAATTCGCGGTCATCCGCGCGCAGCCGCCACCCGCAGGCGCCCACGTTGGACGGCTCCGCCATCTGCGCCACGCCGTTCTTCCAGATGATGATGTCAATCTGGAAGAAGTCCGCGTGCGCGACGAGGTAACGGATGAAGTCCCACCAGTTGTAGAAGATGATCATCTGCGCGGCGGGGTTCGTCGTCGAACCCTGCAGCTGGCCGTCACGGTAGACGTTCATCCGGTAGTTCGAGCCGCCCGGCGCGCCGGTGAAGTTCGGCGTCACCTGCACCGAGCCCGGCTCGCGGCCCGCGCTGACCTGCAGGGTGCTGACCACCTGGTCCCCGGAGCGCGCGGCCAGGTGCAGGCCCCCGCGGTTGCCGCCGAAGTTGATGCCCGTCGTCTGCGACCACGACGACGCCCGCTGGAAGCGGCTGGCCACGCCGTCCGACTTCACGTTCTCCAGCCCGGAGACGCTGATGCCCGACTCCGTCGCCTTCAGCTCCGCCGCGCCCGTCGGGCAGTGGGTGACGCCGTCGAAGCGCGTCACACAGCCGCTCTGCGCGTTGGACTCGGCGGCGGCCATGCTCGCGGAGTCCTGTGCCTCGTCCCCCTGACATCCGGCTGCGACGCTCAGCATCGCGACTGCCAGCAGGCGGCTCGTCATCTTCATCTCCATGATGTCCTACCTCGGTGCGTTGTGGATGGGGTGTTGCACCCCCGCCGCAATGCACCGTTCACGCCACTGCGGACGCGGCGTGCCCGCACTCGGTGTCAGAGGGGCGGCGCGCGTCGAGGTGTAGCGCGGCTCGTTACAAACGGGCGTTGGCTGTACCCAGCGCCGTTACAAGCCCGAGCGGCGGGCTCACTCCGCCGCTGCGAGCCGCGCGTGCGCCTGCGCCGTCAGCTCGAAGGAGCGCAGCCGCGCGGCGGGGTCGTAGACCATTCCCGTCACCATCAGCTCATCGACTCGCGTGAGGCGGATGAACGCCGCCAGGCCCTGCTCAACGGTGTCGGGCGCGCCGATGACGGAGTACTTCAGCGCATGGTCCGCGCTCGCGCGGTCCACCGGAGAGGCCACCGCGTCGATGTCATCCACCGGAGGCGGGAGCTGACCGGGTGTGCCGCGGCGCAGGCGGACGAACTGCTGCTGCACGGAGGTGAAGAGGCGCTGCGCCTCCTTGTCCGTCTCCGCCGCGAAGACATTCACACACGCCATGGCATACGGCCGCTGGAGCGACTCGGACGGCTTGAAGCGCTCCCGGTAGATGTCCAGGGCCTGCAGCAGGGCATCCGGCGCGAAGTGGGAGGCGAAGGCGAACGGCAGGCCCAGCATCGCCGCGAGCTGCGCGCTGAACAGGCTGGAGCCGAGCAGCCAGATGGGCACCCGCAGGCCCGCGCCCGGCACCGCCTGGATGAGCTGGCCCGGCTCGGTGGGCTCGAAGAAGGACTTCAGCTCCACGACGTCCTGGGGGAACGTGTCCGCGCTCGCCGCCAGGTCCCGCCGCAGGGCCCGCGCCGTCAGCATGTCCGTGCCCGGCGCCCGGCCGAGCCCCAGGTCGATGCGCCCCGGATAGAGCGTCTCCAGCGTGCCGAACTGCTCCGCGATGACCAGCGGCGCGTGGTTGGGCAGCATGACGCCGCCCGAGCCCACCCGGATGTGCTTCGTCCCCCCGGCCACGTAGCCGATGACCACGGACGTCGCCGCGCTGGCGATGCCCGTCATGTTGTGGTGCTCGGCCAGCCAGAAGCGCTTGAAGCCCCAGTCCTCCGCGTGCCGCGCCAGGTCGAGCGTGTTCCGGAGCGCGTCTGCCGCGGTGGAGCCCTGCGTGACGGGCGAGAGGTCGAGGACGGAGAAAGGAATCATGAGGCCCCTCCTAACGCCGTCCCTGGGGCCTCCGCTTGCCCATGAACAGGGTATGCCGCGTCCCCTGGGTGCCATGGGCCGCCGGGTGCAGCACCTGGACGGTGAAGCCCGCCTGCTCCATGCGGCGCTCGAAGGCGGGGGAGGGCCCGGCGCTCCACACGCCCAGGACGCCTCCCGGCCGCAGCGCCTGGACGGCGTGGGCCAGCCCCACGCGCCCGTAGAGGCCGTGGTTGTCGGGGTGGGTGAGGGCGGTGGGGCCGTTGTCCACGTCCAGCAGGATGGCGTCATACGCGCCGGACTGACGGGCCATGTGCTTGCCCACGTCGAGCTCCACCACGGTGACGCGCGCGTCCTCCAGGGGCGCCCCGGCGAGCGGCGCGAGCCGCCCCCGGTTCCACGTCACCACCACGGGGAGCAGCTC
>NZ_JAAIYB010000339.1 GCF_010894475.1 Myxococcus vastator | reverse complement strand
GGGTAGGACGGGGCAGCACGGCAGTACGGGCGGCGGGTAGGACGGGGCAGCACGCAGGGCGCAGCAGAACGGGGCATTTCAGCCCGTTTCAGTCGGACGGCTCGGGTGTGTGGGATGGGCGAGTGGGAGCCGGTCCTCAGCGGAAGAGTTCATTCGCGAGGACCGGTTCGACTCAACAGCGCTCAGAGATTGAAGCCCACGTTGCCGACGGAGATGCTCGGTCCGAAGATGAAGGACCACTTGCTCGACGGAACGACCGGGTCCAGCGAGGGGTCTCCTCCCGTTCGGCGCCGGATGTCTCCGCGGAACTCGTAGGCCATCCACGCCTGCGCACCCACGGCGGCGCCCGGTCCAATCGGAACGCGAAGACCCAGACCCAGGACGACCGCGAGCGTCGGCGGGAACTGGATGTCACCCGACTGCGGCACGAGCCCCAGTCCCATCAATCCCGCTTCAATTCCAAGCAGCCGCTCCTGGCCTTCGTTGTTCAGCAAAGCCAGACGCGATACGACACCGAAGTTGATGGCGAGCTGCCCGGTGGGCTCGGTGGCGCGGTAGAGGCCCGCGGGGATGGCGGCCGTCGTGTAGAGCCGGAAGAGGCCACCGGTGACGATGGCCGTCCACTGCGCGGAGGGCAGGCCCGTGCGGTCCGTCGCGCTCAAGGCGTAGCGGGACTCGTCCGCCACATGGGAGACCTGGACGGTGATGCGGTCGTACTGCCCCAGGTTGCCCGGGACGGGGATGTCGCGCTGCTCTCCCTGCGGACGCAGGAACATCCGCTGCTCGACGCCGCTCTCCCCCCGCACCGAGCCATCCGGCCGCGTGACGCTGATGCGGAGCAGGACCTCCTGGTTCCCATCCTCCGGCTTCAAGCGCTCACGGTGCACGATGACGCGGCAGGTGTTGCGCATCTCATAGGGAATCCGGTGGGGGCGGCTGGGCTCCAGTCGCTGGTCCTTGCCGTCCTTGTCCGCGCAGACGAACTCCACCAGGTTCTCGATGCGGGCGGGCACGCTGGCCTCGCGCACCACGCGTTGGAAGCGCTCATCCACCATCACCAGGTCGGTGGTGGCCAGCTCCGCGGGCAGCGTGGGAAGCCGGTAGCCGAAGCGCAGCGCCACGAAGGCGCCCGGCGCCGCCTCACCCTGGATGAGGGTGACGGACTCCCGCGTCGTGACGCTGTAGGCGCCAGGCAGTGGCTCCAGCACGAAGCGTCCCAGGCCCGCGTTGGACGCCATGCTCACCTCGGCGGGCCGGTTGGTCGGGATGAAATCGATGGAGCCATGTCCGGGCAGCTCCAGGCTGGCCCGGGGCACGGGGAGGGGCAGCGTCTTCGCCGTCTCCGATGCCACCACCGTTCCATCCTGCCGCGACGTCAGCGCGGTGATGGTGACCTGCTGGTCGGACGTGCCGCCCGTGCGCAGCATCACGTAGGTGCCCTCCGCCAGCTTCACCGCGCGCTCCACGCGGGCGCGCAGGCCGTTGACGGTCCACAGCAGGGTGCGCGGGTCATGGGCGCAGACCGGATCCAACCGGACCACGAGCGCGGAGTTCTCCGCGCCGCGCAGCACCGAGCCCTCCACCGCCGTGAGCGGACACGCCAGCACGGACAGCGTGGTGGTGATGACCTGGTCGAGCACGTCGCCGCGCGAGAAGTAGACACGTGGCACCAGCCGCGCGCGCAGCGTCACCGTGGCATCCACGCCTGGGACGTTGCGCACGGAGATGAAGCCCTCGTCCGGCTCGCAGCGGGCGATGCCGCAGTCGGCGGTGGCAATCGCCTCGGAGTGGCTGACGGGGACGCTGCCCGGCCCCTTCGACACGTCGATGCCGTTGGAGAGCACCAGAGGCTCGGTGAGGATGGTGCGGCCGGGGCGGATGCGGAGCGACTCGGGGTCCACCAGGTTCCCGAAGGCGTCGTAGGTCTTCACGTCCGGCCCGATGCGGCCGTAGGGCGGAATCCAGTACAGCGACGTGTCCGTGGGCAGGCCCTGCGGCACGGGCACCGCGCAGTCCGCGAGCCCCCGAGGCTTGGAGGGGGACAGACAGACGTCCTGCCCTTGCATGGCGGGGCGCTCCGGCTCGCCGCGCGGCTTGCCCGACCACGCGACGCCCAGGTTCAACAGCCCCACGCCGCGCAGCTCCAGCCGGCCTTCGTCCGGATAGAAGGAGGTCCCCGAGAAGTCGATGCGCGGCAGCGGCCCGGTGGCAATCACCGTGACGATTCGCTCGCTGGTCGCGCACTGCGCCAGGGTGTCGGCGACCTTGAGGTCCTGCGTGCGCAGGTTGTCGTCCGGCCTGGCGGGCGGATGCACGGAGCGCAAATCCGGGCCCAGGCTCCAGCCATTGCGGACCGGCCCGCAGACGACGCCCTGGGCCAGCACTTCCACGGGGCGGCCACCCTCCGGCACTTGCACGACGGGAGCGGCGGCGGCGAGCCCCGTGGCCAGCAGCGAGGCGAGAACGAGGAGGCGGACAGGGGGCATCACTTCGCTAAAGAGCGAAGGATGCCGCCACGGTCAAGCCCGATTGCCCGGCGGATATCAGGCGGCGGGCTGCGCCTCGATGCCCAATGCCTCGTGCGCGAAACGGAACATTCGCTCATTGAGCTTTCCGAGAAATTCAAGCGGATGGCGGCCGGAGCGGTCCGCCGCGTCTTCCAGCTTCTCCCTGCACCGCAGGTCGGCGCAGAGGTTCACCCCCACGCGACGCTTGTTGTCCACCGCTGTGGTGAGCAGACACACCTCGTGCGCCGAGCCGTAGCTGTGGCACCACTCGCACATGCGGGTGACGGGTTCTCCGCCCAGGGCGTCCCGGCGGAAGATGATGCCAATGGGCTTGCGGCTGCCCGGCGCGGAGAAGATGAGGTACACGCGCGCGCCGGACGTCTCCGTCCAGGCGAGGTAGTCACGCACGAAGAGCGGGAAGGTGATGCCCGGGGGCATCTCGATGACGCGTCGGTCTCTGGGGCGGAAGGATTCGATGAGCGCCCGGTCGTTTTCAAAGCGGAACACGGCTGCTCCTTGGAGAACATCTGCCCCTAACAGTGGGACGTGTCCGTTTCCACCGGAACCCACCAGACAAGCGAGCGCTCGCCATGTCGCCTTCTCCGAACCGCCCTCACGTCCGCATCGCCATCGTGGGCAGCGGCTTCGGCGGCCTGGGCATGGCCATCCGGCTCAAGCAGGAGGGCATCGAGGACTTCGTCATCCTCGAACGGGAGGCCACGCTTGGCGGCGTCTGGCGTGACAACACCTACCCGGGGTGCGCGTGCGACGTGCCGTCGCAGCTCTACGCGTTCTCTTTCGCGCCCAATCCCGACTGGTCACGCGCCTTCTCACCCCAGGCGGAGATTCACGCGTACCTGCGCGCGTGCGCGGACCGGTACGGCCTCCAGCCCCACCTGCGCTTCCACCATGCGCTCATCGAGGCGCGCTGGGACGAGCACGCGCAGCGCTGGCGCCTCCAGACGTCGGCCGGACACTCCACCGCGGACGTCCTTATCTCCGCCGTGGGCGGTCTGAACGAGCCAGCCATTCCCGACCTGCCGGGGCTGGAGACCTTCGAGGGCAAGGTGATGCACTCGGCGCGGTGGGCCGCGGACCCTGCGCTGGCTGGCCGGAGGGTGGCCGTCATTGGCACCGGCGCCTCCGCCGTTCAGTTCATTCCGCACATCCAGCCGGAGGTGGAGCGGCTGTTGCTCTTCCAGCGCACGCCGGCGTGGGTGATGCCGCGTCGGGACCACGCCATGGGGGCCGTGGCCCGCTGGCTCTTCCGCCATGTGCCCGGAGCGCAGCGGCTCTGGCGGTGGACCCTGCATGGGGTGCGCGAGCTGTCGGTGCTGGCGTTCCAGCATCCGTGGCTGTTGCGGCTCGCCCAGCGCCGGGCGCTGCGCCATCTGCGGCGCTCGGTGGCCGACCCCGTCCTGCGCGAGAAGCTCACGCCTCGGTACGTCATGGGGTGCAAGCGCATCCTCCTCTCGGACGACTACTTCCCCGCGCTCACGCAGCGGAACGTGGAGGTGCTCACCTCGGGCATTCAGGCGGTGCGCGCGCGGAGCATCGTCACGCGAGACGGCGTCGAGCACGCGGTGGACACGCTCATCCTGGGCACGGGCTTCCGGGTGACGGACGCGCCCATCGCGCACCACATCCGGGGACGGGGCGGACGCACCCTGGCCCAGGCGTGGGGGGGAACGATGACGGCGCACCTGGGCACCACGGTGAGTGGGTTCCCCAACCTCTTCATGCTCCTGGGGCCCAACACCGGCCTGGGGCACACGTCCATCATCCTGATGATTGAGAGCCAGGTGGAGCACGTGCTCGGGGCGCTGCGCTACCTGGACGGCCGGGCGCTGGCGGCCGTGGAGCCGTCACCGGACGCCCAGGCGGAGTACGTCCGGCAGCTCGACGCCCGGATGGCTGGCACGGTGTGGGCGAAGGGGGGATGTGTGAGCTGGTACCAGGACGCCACTGGCCGGATATCCACGCTGTGGCCAGGGTCCACGCTGGCGTTCCGTCGCCGCGTGGCGCGCTTCGAACCTTCCGAATACGTGGCCATTTCCCGTCGCCGCCCTCCAGGGTAGACATGCTCCGGAGTCCTTCCAACCATGTCGCTTGAAACCCTCGGCTGGGGTCCAGCCTTCGAACACGCATTCTCTTCGCTCGTCTCGCAGTCCCCGCTCTCCCTCGTCCCTGGCCGCGTCGTGCGCCAGCATCGAGGACTGCTCACGGTCCAGACGGACACGCGCACCTTGTTGGCGCGCACCGCGGGCCGGCTTCTCCATCAAGCCCCCGGCGTCGAGTCCCTGCCCACCATCGGCGACTGGGTGGCGCTCCAGCTCCCTGACGGAGAAGGCGAGGCGCTGCTCCATGCGGTGCTGCCTCGCGCCAGCGTGCTCGCCCGGCGCGAGGCGGGCAGTGAGCGCGACGGGCAGCTCATCGCCGCCAACCTGGACATCGTGTTCCTCGTCGCGGGACTGGACGGCAACTTCAATCCCCGCCGCATCGAACGGGCGTTGGCGCTGGCGTGGACCAGCGGCGCCGCGCCCGTGGTGGTGCTCACCAAGGCGGACCTGCGCCCGGACGCGGACTCACTCGTGGCCGAGGTGGAGGAGCTGGCTCCGGGGGTACCCGTGCTCGCGCTGAGCTCCTGGTCGGGGGAGGGCATCGAGTCGTTGCGCGCGCACCTGCCGGCTGGAAGGACGGGGGCGCTGCTCGGCTCCTCCGGTGTCGGCAAGTCCACGCTGGTCAACCGGCTCCTGGGCGAGGCGCGGCTGGTCACCCAGGCGGTCCGCGCCGAGGACGACAAGGGCCGTCACACCACCACGCACCGCGAGCTGTTCGTGCTCCCGGGCGGCGGACTGCTCATCGACGGGCCCGGCATGCGCGAGCTGGGGCTGTGGGGCGAGGACGACGGCGTCGGCCAGACGTTCACCGACATCCTCGAGCTGGCCGCGGGCTGCCGCTTCACGGACTGCCAGCACCAGCGAGAGCCCGGGTGCGCGGTGCGCGCGGCCGTATCGTCGGGGACCCTGCCCGAGGCGCGGCTCGCCAGCTACGAGCGGCTGCGGCGCGAGCAGGCCTACAAGGACCGTCAGGGCAATGCCGCCGCCGAGCGCGACCAACGGCGCCACGAGCGCAGCCGAACCTTGATGGGCTGGGATGCATCACGCTCCAAGCGCCGGCGGAGCTGAGGCGGCCGTTCCTCGGGAGGCGGGTGGAGTGACCGCCTTCTGACTGCCCGGCCGCCCCTTCGGCGGCCGGGCCCCGTGGCGGGCGCGCGCCGTGTCTATACTCCGCGCCCATCATGAAGAAGGACTCGCTCAAGGCTCGCTTGCGTCGCACATTGCGGTGGGACCTGTGGATGACGCTGGGCCCCGCGCTCGTCATCGTCAGCATCGCGTTCGCCGTCACGTTCTACTTCGTCAAGCCCGCGCCGCCGAAGAAGCTCGTCATCGCCGCGGCTGGGGACGAGGGCGGCTTCCGGTACTTCGCGCGCAAGTATCAGGAGATTCTCGCGAAGCACGGCGTCACGGTGGAGATTCGTCCCACGGACGGCTCGCTCACCAGCATCAAGCTGCTGGAGGACGAACAGTCCGGCGTGGACGTGGCCTTCGTCCAGAGCGGGACGTCCGACGCCACCAAGGCGCCGCACGTCGTGTCCCTGGGGAGCCTCTCCTACGTGCCGCTGTGGGTCTTCTACCGGGGGCCCCTCATCGACGAACTGAACGCCCTGCAGGGCAAGCGCATCGTCGTGGGGCCCGAGGAGAGCGGCACGCGCGCCCTGTCCATGAAGTTGCTGGAGGCCAACGGCGTGGGCGCCGCGCCCACGGAGCTCTTGAACCTGGAGCGCGACGAGGCCATCGAGCAGCTCAAGCAGGGCAAGGTCGATGCGGTCTTCATCGTGTCCCCGGCGGAGTCACCGCCCGTCCAGCGGCTCGCGCGGGTGCCGGACATCAACCTCCTCAGCTTCTCGCGGGCCGAGGCCTACGTGCGCCGCTACCCCTATCTGTCCCGGCAGGTGCTGCCGCGAGGCGTGCTCGACCTGGCCGCGGACGTGCCGGACCATGACGTGGTGATGTTGGCGCCCACCGCGAACCTGGTGGCCACCGAGGCGCTCCACCCGGCGCTTGCCTACCTCTTGATGCGCGCGGCCAGCGAGGTCCACGGCAAGGCCGGCATCCTGGACCGCACGGGCGAATTCCCGGCGGCGCTCGAGGCGGGCTTCCCGTTCAGCAGCGAGGCGCGCCGCTACTACGACTCCGGCGTTCCGCTCCTGCACCGCTATCTGCCGTTCTGGGCCGCCAACCTGGTGGACCGGCTCTGGGTGATGCTGGTGCCCTTCATCGCCGTCCTGGTGCCCCTGGGCCGGGTGGCGCCGGCCCTGTACCAGTGGCGCGTGCGCTCGCGCATCTTCCGCTGGTACGCGCGGCTGAAGGAAATCGAGCTCCAGCTCGAGGAGGACCCGGGCCGGGACATGCTGGAGGAGATGCTGCGGCGGCTCGACGAGGCCGAGCGCGAGGTGAACCGCATCCCCATGCCCCTGGCCTACGCGGAGAACCTCTACTTCTTCCGGGAGCACGTCGACGTCGTCCGTCGCCGCCTCACCCGGCGCATCGCCGAATCCGGCGCGCCCTCGCCCGAGGGGCTCTCGGCCCGGGAGAAGACCGCGTAGCCGCCGCGGCCTCAGGGCGCGAGCGCGTGCAGCAGGTTGACGTAGCTGTCGGTCCAGACGCGCCTGCCTTTCAGCTCCGGCGGCGTGTCCACCGGCTGGAAGGGCAGCCCCTGGGTGAGGCGGGCCACGACGTCGCTGCTTGCGCTCATGGCGAACCAGACGCTGGGTGAGCGGCCCGACGCCAGTTCCTCCGCGGTGAGGCGCTCCGTCTGATTCACGAGCCCCTGGACTCGCAGCTCCGTGCTCAAGCGGGTGAGCACGGGGACCAGGTCGAAGAGCCGGCTGGAGACATGGAACAGCAGGAGCCCCTCCGGCGCGAGCTTCCGGAGATAGAGGCTCAGCGCCTCCTGGGTCAGCAGGTGCGTGGGGACGAAGTCGCTGGAGAACGCATCGAGGACGATGACGTCGTACCCGCCGTCCTCGGCTTCCTCCATGCGAAGGCGCGCATCCCCCGCGAGGACGCGGAGCGCCGCCTGGCTGGAGCCGAGCATGCTGAAGTGCTGGCGCGCGAGCCGCTCCACCTCTGGATCCAACTCGTAGAAGTCCCAGCGCTCGCCGGGGCGGCCATACGCGGCGAGGCTGCCGATGCCGAGCCCCACGACGGCCACGCGCTCACGCGCGATCCGCTCCGAGGCCAGCACCCGGCCCACCGCGGAGCCCCGGTGGTAGTAGGAGAGCGGCTCTCCTCGCGCGTCCGGGTGGAGGTTCTCCACGCCGTGGACGGTGCTGCCGTGCTGGAACAGCCGGAGGCCCTCCGCGTCCTTGACGGTGTAGAGGCCGTAGAAGGTGCGCGAGCCTTCAATGCGACCGCGCGCGAGCATCCACCCGGAGAGCACCAGCACGGCGACGACGAACAGGGCGGCACCACTGGACACGTAGGGCGCCAGCTTCGGGACGGGCAGCCCCTGGCCCCGGCGCATCATGTCCCGCGCCGCCAGTCCGCCCAGCAGGAGCAGGCCGGTGAGGCCGTGGTCCAGGTAGGGGAGCGCCAGCGAGCCCAGCGTCAGGGGGACGACCAGGGCCAGCAGCAAGGTGCCCACCAAGCCGCCCAGCGAGACGTGCAGGTAGAACGCGCCCAGCAGGCGCGGGTCCGACGGGCGGCACCACACGAGGTTGCCGTGCATCAGCAGGCAGCCCACCCACAGCACCGCGCTGTGCAGCACCAGGGAGGGGAGCGAAGTCTGCGCGCGTGCCAGCGCGAAGAGGGCCGCGCCCATGGCAACGGCGAGGCTCCCCAGCGCGAGCCGGTTCAACCCCGTGGGCGTGGGGGGCCGCTTCGAGAAGCAGACGATGAGCGTGAGCAGGTACAGCGAGAGGGGGAGAATCCAGAGCAGCGGGATGGAGGCGTCCAGCGTGAGGACGTTGGTGACCGCGAGCAGCAGCGCGTTGGCGCTCGCGGACAGCAGCAGCCAGGTGATGCGGGAGGCGCGCGGCGCGCGGGGCACCGGCTCGGTCCGGGCCACGGGCTCGGACGTCGTGCTCCCACCCGCAAGCGCCGGACGGACGCGCTGGATGCAGAGCAGCGCGAAGACGACGAACGCGCCGTAGCCCGCGTACCAGACGCCCAGTTGTTCCCGAAGGTCGAGCGCCGGCTCCACCAGGAAGGGGAAGGTGAGCAGCGCCGTGAGCGCGCCCGCGTTGGACGTCCCGTAGAGGAAGAACGGGTCGCCCCGGGAGGGGTGCTCCGTGCGGGTGAACCAGCCCTGGGCGACGACGCTCGTCGTCGACAGCGCGAGGAACGGCAGCCCCAGTGACAGCGTCAGCGTGAACAGGATGGCCGCCACGGGGTGCAGCTCGAAGAGGTGCAGCCGGAACGGGAAGACGACCACCGCCAGCAGCACGAAGCCCAGGTGGGCCCAGCGGTAGCGGCCCTGGTGCGCGGCCACCGCGACGCGGCTTGAGTAGAAGTAACCGAGCACCAGCACCGCCTGGTAGAACACCAGGCACGTCGTCCAGATGGCCGCGCTGCTTCCGTAGGAGGGCAGCAGCAGCCGCGCGAGGATGAGCTCCACCTGGAAGAGCAGGAAGGAGCCGAGGAAGACCCAGAGGTGGAACAGCGTCCCCGTGAGGGCGTGGGTCGAGGACTTCGGGGCGGGGAGGTCGGTGGTCATCCTGGGAGCGACTCGCGAGGGCCCATAC
>NZ_JAAIYB010000338.1 GCF_010894475.1 Myxococcus vastator | reverse complement strand
GTCAGTTGTGTATAAGAGACAGGGCTCAACGGGGGCGCGGCGGGCGCGTATGCTGCCGGGCATGCGAATCCTCTACGGTGTCGTCGGCGAAGGCATGGGCCATGCGACGCGCTCCCGCGTCCTGCTCGAGGAGCTGACGAAGGAGCACGAGGTCCACATCGTCGTCTCCGGCCGGGCCCAGGACTACCTGGCCAGGCGCTTCCAGAACGTGCACGGCATCTGGGGGCTGACGCTCGCGTACGAGGGCAACTCGGTGAAGAAGTGGCAGACGGTGCTGCAGAACCTCACGGGCGCCGTGAAGGGCTGGCCGCAGAACATCCGCCAGTACTTCGAGCTGGTGGACGACTTCCGCCCGGACGTGGTGGTGAGCGACTTCGAGTCGTTCAGCTACATGTTCGCCCGCAACCACCGGCTGCCCGTCATCAGCGTGGACAACATGCAGGTCATCAACCGGTGCAAGCACGAGCCGGCGCTGCTGGCGGGCCACGAGGACAGCTACGAGACGTCGCGCGCCATCGTGAAGGCGAAGCTGCCGGGGGCCTTCCACTACCTCGTCACCACGTTCTTCTACCCGGAGCTCCGCAAGCGGCGCACCACGCTGGCCCCGTCCATTCTGCGCCCCGAAATCCTGGAGGCGAAGTCCGAGCCCGGCGAGCACCTGCTCGTGTACCAGACGTCGACGACGAACACGGCGCTGCCCGACATCCTCAAGGCCGCGGGCATCCCCTGCCGCGTGTACGGGCTGCGCCGCGACATCACCGAGGACCTGGTGGACGGCAACCTCACGTACCGGCCCTTCAGTGAGCAGGGCTTCATTGACGACTTGCGCACCGCGCGCGGCGTGGTGGCCAGCGGCGGCTACACGCTGATGAGCGAGGCGGTGTACCTGCGCAAGCCCGTGCTCAGCGTGCCGCTGGTGGGCCAGTTCGAGCAGGTCATCAACGCGCTGTACTTGGAGCAGCTCGGGTACGGCATGTACGTGAAGGCGCTGACGGTGGACGCGGTGAAGGAGTTCCTGGCGCGCGTGCCCCGCTGCCAGCAGGCGCTCCAGGGCTACGAGCAGGACGGCAACACGCGGATGCTGGCCGCCCTGCGTGAGCAGCTGGCCCTGGCCTACGAGCACCGCGGCCACTGGGCCATGGAGCTGGCGCGGGACTGAGGGTCAGTGCAGCGGCACCCCGGTCTCGTTGTTGCGCTCGGCCGCGCGCCGCGTCAGCTCGGTGAGCCAGGACTGGGTCAGCGGCGTCTCGCTCTGGCCGCCGGTGTAGCGGTCCTGGCTGCTGTCCTGGGGCAGGAAGCGGTTGGCCCAGGCGGTGAGGGCGGCCGTCAGGTCGGGCGCCAGCGCGCGGCCCACGGCGGCCAGCTTCGCGGGTGCGCCCAGCACCGCCTCGGCGTCGCCCCGCCGGCACGCGTCCAGAATCTCGCGCGCGGACCGCTCGGCGCTCATCGAGGCGATGGGCAGGGAGTCCCCGGTGGTGAACCACGCGTACTCCGCCTCGTGGTTGCCCTTGAAGTAGGCGTTGCGCGGGCTGCCCGTGCGCATCAGCCCCGGGCACACCGTGGTGACGAGGATGCCGTCCTGGCGCAGCTCCGCGCGAAGGCCGTCCGACAGGCCCACCAGCGCGAACTTGCTGGCCGAATACGGCACCAGGTGGGGGATGCTCACCTTGCCGCCCACGGAGGCGATGTTGACGATGCGCCCCTTCCCGCGCCGCTTCATCTCCGGCAGCACGGCCAGCGTGGTGTACAGCGCCGCCCACAGGTGGGTGTCCATGGCCTCCTCGAAGTCCTCCAGCGTCATGGACTCCAGCGGCCCCACCTGGATGACGCCGGCGTTGTTGATGAGCACGTCCACGGTGCCCCAGCGCTCGTGGATGGCGGAGACCATGGCCTCCACCTGCACGGGGTCTCTCACGTCGCAGGGGATGGCGTAGACGTCGCCGCCGGCGCGCTCCAGTTCCTCGCGGGCCCGCGCCAGCGTCTGCTCGTCCCGACCGCAGATGGCCACCCGGGCCTCTTCCTTCACGAGCTGACGCGCCAGCACCAGCCCCAGGCCGCGCGAGCCGCCGGTGATGAGGACGGTGCAGTCCTTGAACTGGATGCGGGAGCGCAGGATGCGGCGCAGGCCCAGCGCCGCGCCGATGCTGGCCGCGGCCAGGGTGCCGAGCGAGAAACGGGACGAGTCAGAATCCTTGCGGCGAGCTGGCATGGTGGGCTCCTGGAGTCAGGGGGCGGGAGAGGGGGCCGCGGCGCTGGCCTGGACGAAGCGCTCCAGCACCTGCCGCGCGTGGTGGGACGCGTTCCGGCCGGAGAAGTGGTGGCGCAGCCGGCCGGAGTCCGCGTCGAACACCAGCCACGCGGGCGTGTCCGTCACGTCATAGGCCCGCGCCATGGAGCCGTCGTCCACGGCGATGGAGTGGTAGAGCCCGTGCTTTCGCGCGAAGGCCTCCACCGCGTTGGTGTCCCGCAGCTCCTTGTCGGAGTGCGTGACGTCCACGCTGATGACCTTCAGCCCGCGCGAACCATGCTCCGCGAGGGTGCGCTTCACCGCGTCGATGTCCTCGTCAACGTCGCGCTGCTTGACGGTGAAGAAGTGGAGGAGGACGGGGAGCCCATCCAGCTCCGAGACATGGACGGGCATGTGGATCCACCCACCATCCGGGTCCAGCAGGGTGATGGGAATGTCGAGCGTGGGCATGGGGACTCCAACGAGGCCTGGGTTCGGAGAGGACGCGACTCAAGCTAGGCACGCGTGGCCGCCTCCGGGCGGCGCTGGACGGCAGGCCGTGAAGCAGGCAGACACTCACGGCATGCGCATCCCCGACTTCAAGCTGGAGCGGTACTTCGCGCGCTGGGAGTTCGCGGCGCCGTACCTGCTGTGTTCCTCGGACATCGAGGGCTGGAGGATGGGCGACTTGCTGGCGCTCGCCGGCCCGGACGAGCGGGCCCGCTGGGAGGGGCTGACGCTGGGCTACACCGAGTCCACCGGCCTGCCCGCGCTGCGCGACGAGCTTGCCGCGCTGTACCCGGGCCTCTCTCCGGAGCAGGTGCTCACCTTCGCCGGCGCGGAGGAGGCGCTCTTCGTCCTGGTCAACGTGTTGCTGGGGCCCGGGGACCACGCCGTCGTCACCTGGCCGGGCTACCAGTCCCTGCACGAGGTGGCGCGCGCCACCGGCGCGGACGTGACGCTGCTGCGCCTGCGCGAGGAGGACGGCTGGGCGTTGGATTTGGATGCGCTGCGCCGCGCGCTGACGCCCCAGACGCGGCTGCTGGTGGTGAACTTCCCCCACAACCCCACGGGCGCGTTGCTGGACCGGGCCACCTTCGACGCGCTGTGCGAGCTGTCGCGCGAGCGTGGCATCCACCTGCTGTCCGACGAGGTGTACCGGCTGCTGGAGTACGAGCCGCGCGACACGCTGCCGCCCGCGGCCAGTCACACGCCGCACGGCATCAGCCTGGGGGTGATGTCCAAGGCCTTCGGCCTGGCGGGGCTGCGCGTGGGGTGGCTGGCCTGCCGTGACGAGGCGCTCTTGCGGCGCTGCGCGGCCTACAAGGACTACACGACCATCTGCAACAGCGCGCCCAGCGAGGTGCTGTCCCTCATCGCGCTGCGCGCGAAGGAGCGGGTGCTGGCGCGCAGCCGGGCGTTGCTCGCGGCGAACCTCGCCCTGTTGGATGGCTTCTTCGCGCGGCACCCGGCCACCTTCCAGTGGGTGCGCCCGCGCGCGGGCAGCGTGGCGTTTCCCAAGCTGCTTCGCGAGACGCCCGTGGCCCGCTTCACCGAGGACCTGCGCGAGCGCGAAGGCGTGCTGCTGCTGCCCGGGGACGTCTACGACTTCCCCGGCAACCACTTCCGCCTGGGCCTGGGCCGCACGAACCTGCCCGAGGCCCTGGAGCGACTGGAGCGCTACGTGGTCGACACATCGCGTTGACGCGGCCGTCTCGAGTGTCACCTACCTGGGGGAATCCACAGGGGTGATGCGGTGCGTCAGTTCTCGCGCGCACTTCTAGATTTCCGTGACCTCGACCTTTTACACACCGCGCCTCTACAGTACGCCCCGCCGCCTGGTCCCCCGCCGGGTTGGCATCCCCCTACGCAGCGCTGGAGGCGCTCAACATGAAGAAGTTCTTCGGTACGGTCATTGTCGCCGCGACGATGCTGGCGGGCACGGAGGCCGCCGCGGCCAACTACACGCTGTGGATTCATGGCCGCAACGGCGGCACGACGCAGCCCGGCAACTACAACGACTTCAGCTATTGGGGCTCCGCGAGCGTCGCGGCGGGCGTGAACAAGAAGGCCGTCAACTGGGACGGTCGTGAGCGCATCGGCTCGCAGAACTACCGCATCCGCGACGCGCTGGACTGCTTCTGCACCGGCAGCAACTGGTGCTACGTCGCCGCGCACAGCGCGGGGAACCTCCAGATTGGCTACGCGCTGTCGATGTACGGCGGCTCGGTGCGTCAGGTGAAGAACGCGTCGCCCAACGCCAGCGGCGTGTGTGGCAACGCGAGCGGCGGCGCGACGCAGACGGGCTGGAACATCCGCTGGGTGAACGTCGCCTCGGGCGCGGCCGGCGGCAGCGAGCTGGCCGACATCGGCGAGTGGGCGGTGAGCGAGCCGCTGGTGAGTGACTTGCGCACCACCACCGCGCGCTCCATGTACAACCACAACACCACGCGCAACGTGTGGTTCTACATGTTCGCGGCCGCCAAGGGCACGTTGTACTCCTTCGTGCTCCCGGGCCAGGACGATGAGGCGGTGGCGTACCACTCGACGGGCGGCGTGTCGGGCAGCGCGGGCAGCTCGCAGTGCAACCGCGGCGACTGGTTCTGCGGCGCCACGCTGAACCTGGGCACGGCCGCGAGCAGCGACGGGCGCGCGAAGTGGAGCTTCCACACGTTGGAGCTGCGCGACGACCAGGAGGTGTACAACCACTACGCCGGAGGCAACTGGGGTGGCATCATCGCTCCGGTTCGCCAGGACGTGGTCACCTACGCGTACTGAGCCCCCTCCACCGCAAGAAGCGACATGACTCCGACTGGCACCGTCTCCGTTCCCGCGTCCCGGATGCGCCGCGCCCTGTGGGCCGTTCCCCTCATCCCGCTGGTGCTGGGGGGCATGGGGTGGTGGTGGATGGAAGCAGGTGCCAGCTCGGAGCCCTCCGGCGAGGACGGCGCATGGGAGGCGTCCTCGCCGCCCGCGATGCCCGGCCCCGCGCCGCGGAAGTCGGGAGGTGGCATGGGCGGCAGGCCGGCGGGGAGTGTGCCGGGCGTGGCCGTGCAGGAGCCGGCTCGCGGGCCGGAGGAAGCGGAGCGGGACGCGCGGCGCCAGCTGTGGGAGCAGCGACTGGCGCGCGCGAAGCAGACGCTGGAGTCGTACATGAAGGCGACGCGCTATCCGCCGGAGTCGCGTCCCGCCAGTGAGCACCCGGATCAGATGGAGATGGCGGAGCCGGAGCGCACGCGCCCGCTGAACAAGGACGGCTCCGACATCCAGCTCCGGCTGAAGCAGGACCGCGTCTTCGTCGTCGGCGACGAGGTGGTGCACTTCTTCGTCGGCTGCGAGGACGCGCACCGCATGCCCAGGCCCTGCCAGGTGGTGTCCGCCTCCGCGCACGAGGCCGAGCACATGCCCGGCGCGGGGGGCATGCCGGCGGTCCCTCTCCCCTTCTCCGACGACGGCGCCGCGGGCGACGCGCTCTCCGGAGACGGCACCTTCACCGGACGCTTCCAGCCGTCGAAGCAGGGGTTCCCCCTCTATTCAGGCACGCTGCGCGTGGACGTGCAGGTGCGCTCGGGGGGCGCGGAGGGCACCGCGTTCTTCGACATCATGTACACGCCGTCGCCTCCGGCGCTCTTCACCGGCCGGGTGCGGGAGGTGCTGGAGCAAGGCTCGCTTCAGCTCTACCTGGGGATTCAGGTCCAGAAGGCCGGACGGTACGTGGTGGCGGGCCGCGTGGATGACGAGAGCGGCATGCCCTTCGCGCACGTGTCCTTCAACGAGGAGCTGACGCGCGGCGAGCAGGAGGTGAAGCTCACCATCGCCGGCAACCTGGTGCTGGACGAAGTGCCCACCTTCCCCCTGAAGCTGCGCGACGTGGAGGGCTTCCTCCTCAAGGAGCGGGGGGACCCGGACCGGGAGCTGATGACGAGCTTGCGCGGGTACGTCCACACCACGAATGACTATCCCGCAGCGTCCTTCTCCCCCGCGGAGTGGCAGAGCGAGGAGCGGCGGCGCTATCTGGACGAGCTGCACCGGGACGTCATCGATGCGCAGACGCACCTCGACGACATCGGCCTGGAAGACGCGCCGCCCAAACCGTGAGTGGCTCAGTCCCGCGGGTTCTCGGGCGCCGGTGCCTCGGTGGCGCCGGGGTTCGCCTCGGGCCGTAGCTCTGGCTCCAACGTCTCCGCGACTGCTTCCACACCCTGTGCGGCGAGGGTGGCGGCCACCGGCGCGCTGGCCGCCGCGGGGTTGGCGGAGAGGGAGCCCAGGACGCCCGCCATGGCGGCATCGTCCAGGGACGGCTCCTCTGGCGGCAGCAGGCTCAAGTCATTCGGGTCCGCGAGGAACTCGTCCGGGCCCGCGGGGCTGATGGCCGGGTCCAGCGCCTGCCGCACGGCGAACTGCTGCCCGTAGGTGGCCGCGTAGGCGCTGCCCAGCGCGTAGCCCGCGGGCGCATCATCCACGCGCGCGTCACCGGCCGCGGCCGTCGCCAGGTCGGGGGGAGCGGCGTCGATGCCCGCGGCCTCGGTCGCGAAGTTCACCGGCGCGGCGGAGCGCGCGGCCGCGAGAGCGGACTGCTGGGACTCCGTGGCGCCGGAGCTGGCCGCCGAAGCGTCATCGGCGCCAGCCGTGAAGAGGGCGGCTTCCGCGGCGTGCAGGCGCGGGGCTTCCTCGAAGATGTCCTCGAGTCCCAGCTCCAGCGGCGGCTCCAGGTCGGCCGCGGCGCCGGGGCCATTCAGCATGAACAGCACGTCCTCCGCTTCCATGGGCGTGGGCGCGGTGGAGGTGTCCCGGTTCTGCAGCTCCCACGCGGCGGCCTCCGGTGAGAGCAGGTCGCTGCCCATGTCCTGGGTGCTGGCGCCTCGGAAGGAAGGCCGGGGTGCCGCGCCACTGACGGCCTCACGGGGCGCGCCGAGCGCGGTGGGGAGCTGCGAGCCCAGCAGCTGCGAATACCGCGGCGGGGCCGCTTCGAAGGAGCTCTCGCCAGCGAACACGCGCAGGTGCTCGGGCGCCTCCGCGTCCATCGCGTCCACGTCCACACCCGTCAGCCTCGGCGCGTGCGCGGCGAGCGACGTGTCCAGGTCATCCACCTCCGCCTGGAACTCGCTCTCGTCGGCATAGCCACGCCGCACCGCGGGAATCGGCTGCAGCGGCTCGCGGGGCGTGAGCGGCGACACCGACTCCACATTCGTGTCGAGCCGGGCGCGGGAGATGGCGCTGGAGATGCTCGCGGTGATGCGGCGGATGGACGACATCAAGGGCTCCCTGCGGCGCACACTCCGGGCCGCATCGGAATTGTCGCCTCATCACCGGAGAAGTTGCCAGGGAACGGGCCCGGAGGCCGGGCGGAGGTGTGGGGTCGCGACCCCACGCTCTGGGGGCTGTTGACGGGTGGAGGGCACTTGCAGCGTCTGCCAGTGGACGGGTGAGGGGTGGTTGTCAGGGTCCCGTGGCACTCCCTTCCCAGGAATCCCCTGAACCGGAGTATCCGTTCCATGCGTCCGTCGGGGGGAAGGACGCTGGCCTCCCACTTGCTGGTGGAAGGCCCGAGGAGGCAGTCATGAGATTCGACAGCGCGGGACAGACCCACATCGGTCGACGGTCGCACAACGAGGATGCGTTCTGCGTGGCGCCGGAGCTGGGGCTGTTCGTCGTGGCGGATGGGCTGGGCGGACAAGAGGGGGGCGAAGTCGCCAGCCGGTGTGTCGTGGACACCTTCGTGGGCTTTGGCCTGCGCCTGGGACAGGACCGGGATTCGACGTGGCCCACGGTGCCGGACCCTCGCCGCAGCCGTGAAGAGAACCTGCTGGCGGCGTGCTCGGCGCTGGCGCAGCGCAACCTCCAGGCGCAGCGCGTGGGCCGGCTGCGGGAGATGGCGTCCACCGTGGTGGCGTTGGTGGTGAGCGAGCACGGCGCGGCCGTGGCGCACGTGGGCGACAGCCGCCTGTACCGGCTGCGTGCCGGCAAGCTGGAGCCGCTCACGCGCGACCACTCGCTCATCGAGGAGCTGCGGGACGCGGGCATGGAGCCGCCGGGAGGCTCGGGCAACCTGCGTCACCTCATCACCCGCGCGCTGGGCACGGAGAACGCGGAGCCCACCGTGCAGCGGCTGCAGGCGGAGCCGGGCGACGTGTTCCTGCTGTGCTCGGACGGGCTCTACGAGCCGCTGGGGACGGAGGGCTTGATGAAGCGCCTGACGATGTCCTCCGCGCGTGAAGTCTGCGACGCGCTGGTCGCGGACGCCTACGAGGCGGGCGGCAAGGACAACATCACCGCGGTGGTGCTGCGCGTCGCGGAAGCGTGAGGCGCGTCAGAAGCCCACGCCGAAGGAGAGGCTGGCGGAGGGCAGCCACGTGTTCCCGGGCTGGATGAGCTCGGGCGCATGGGGCAGCCACGCCAGGCTGAAGTTGAAGTCGCCCACCAGCTCGAAGCCCGCGGCCAGCGGGCGGAGGAAGCGCAGCCCGAGTCCCCCCTCGGGCCCCGTCGTGGCCACGCGGCGCCGGTCGGTCCCCTTGAATTGGAACCCGGGGTCGTCGCGGCCCACTTGCGCCTCCGCGAAGCCCCCGGCGAGGAAGGGCTGGAAGGTGCCCCAGCGCTCCACGTCGAAGCTGGCCAGCCGCAGCTTGGCGCGGAAGTGCGCCACCTCCGGCTCGGGGTCGCCGTGCAGGAAGCCACTGCCGGTGCCACAGCTCTCCAGGGACAGGAAGGCCACGGGGGACAACTCCAGGCACAGCTCCGGCCGGCCATTGCCATTCGCCGTCGAGCCTCCCACGCGCAGGTTGCCGAAGTTGCGCGCCGCGCGAGGTGGCTCGGCTTTCGTGCGTGCCTCTCCCGCGGCCTCCTCCGCGCGAAGTCCGCCAGGCGTGAGGGCAAGCAGGGCCAGGGCCGCTGGAGTGGAGAGCGAGCGCATGCCTGCACGCAACCGCGCCGCTTCCACACCCGTCAATCCAACGCCAGGGTGAGTGTCTTTGACCCCGCATGTGTCGACGACAAAGACGTAGGCACTCGACCTCGGTGTAGGTCTCGCTTTGTGTCTCGCGTGACAAGCCTCCGGGTCATTCCTGCCACCTGTTGTTACTCGCTCAACAGCAGGGCTTTATCGCGGTAGGCTGGCCGTCCCCCCAC
>NZ_JAAIYB010000337.1 GCF_010894475.1 Myxococcus vastator | reverse complement strand
ACTGGAAGAAGCCCCGTCCAGAGATTGCCACGCCCACCACGCCGCCGAAATGACCCCATGACACGCTCCAAGGAGCCTGCTCCCGTCCACCGGAAGCGAGGCCCTGGGAACCTAAGCAGCGTGTCCAGCCCCCGGCATTCCCCCCCGGCCCAGGGGCACTGTCACATGGCAGGGGAGCATGCAGGCGATCAGCGCGCCCATGTGCCCCAGCGTGCCGGGGTGTGCGGCAGCGGAATAGGTCCCCCCCAGAACGGTTGCCAGCGCACGCCCTGGCGCAAGGGTGGCGGAATCCTTTGGTCCCAGCGCCACCCCCGAATTAAGAGAACCCTTCCATGGAAAGCGCCGCCCCCGACTCTCCGCCCGTGCCCGACGCCTCGAGCGACGACCTCCGTGCTGTCGAGGAGCTCGCCCAGGCCCGCAACGAAATCGTCGCCCAGATTGAAAAGCGCGTCGTCGGTCAGCGCGAGGTGGTGGAGCACCTGCTCATCTCCCTCTTCAGCCGCGGCCACTGCCTCTTCGTGGGCGTTCCGGGCCTCGCCAAGACGCTGCTCATCTCCACGCTGGCGGACGTCCTCAACCTGTCCTTCAACCGCATCCAGTTCACGCCGGACCTGATGCCGTCGGACATCACCGGCACGGACATCCTGGAAGAGGACCGCACCACCGGCCGGCGCACCTTCCGCTTCCTCCAGGGTCCGCTGTTCGCGAACATCATCCTGGCGGACGAGGTGAACCGCACCCCGCCGAAGACGCAGGCCGCGCTGCTGCAAGCCATGCAGGAGTACCGCATCACCGCCGGTGGCCGCACGTACCCGCTGGAGCTGCCCTTCCTCGTCTTCGCCACGCAGAACCCCATTGAGCAGGAGGGCACCTATCCGCTGCCCGAGGCCCAGCTCGACCGCTTCATGTTCCTGGTGGACGTGGGCTACCCCACCGCCGATGAAGAGGTGCAGATCGTCAAGAGCACCACCGGCGGTCCGCAGCCGAAACTGGAGAAGATTCTGTCCCCCGAGCGCATCCTCGCGCTCCAGGAGCTGGTGCGCCGCGTGCCGGTGCCGGACCACGTGGTGCGCTACGCCGTGGAGCTGGTGCGCCACACCCGCCCCAAGGAGCCGGGCGCGCCGGACTTCATCGCGAAGAACGCGTCCTGGGGCGCCGGCCCCCGCGCCAGCCAGTACCTGGTGGTGGCCGCGAAGGCGCGCGCCATCCTCCACGGCCGCTTCGTCGCCACCGTCGAGGACGTGCGCGCCCTGGCCCGCCCCGTGCTGCGCCACCGCGTGCTGCCCAACTTCACCGCGGAGAGCGAGGGCATCACCTCCGTGAAGCTCATCGACCAGCTCCTCACGGTGGTGAAGGGCTAACGCCCACGCATGCTGCTCGACGCCCAGACGCTGGCCCGCCTCCAGGGAGTGAAGCTGCGCGCCCGCGCGGTGATGGAGGGCGTGCTGTCCGGCCTCCACAAGAGCCCCCATCAGGGGCAGAGCGTGGAGTTCGCGGAGCACAAGGAGTACGCCCCGGGCGACGAGCTCCGCCACCTGGACTGGAAGGCCTACGGCAAGTTCGACAAGTACTACGTCAAGCGCTTCGAGCACGAGACGAACCTGCGCGCCGTCATGGTGGTGGATGCGTCCGCCTCCATGGGCTACCGCAGCGGCGCGCTGAGCAAGCTGGACGTGGCCACCACGCTGGCGGGCGCGCTGTGCTACCTGCTGGTGCGCCAGCAGGACGCGGCGGGCCTGGCGCTGATGGCGGGCGGCAAGTGGAAGGACGTGCCGCCGCGCGCGTCGGCCGGCCACCTCAACGTGCTGCTGGACACGCTGGAGCACACCACGCCCACCGGCGCCACGGACCTGGGCAGCGCGGCGGACCACCTGGCGGAGGTGCTGCCCCGGCGCTCCAGCGTCATCGTCCTGTCGGACCTGCTGGATGAGAACCAGGACGCGCTGCGCCGCATCCTCGCGCTGCGCCAGCGGAAGAACGACGTGTCCGTGTTCCACCTGGTGGACCCGGCGGAGCTGACGTTCCCCTTCGACGACCCCACGCTCTTCATCGACATGGAGGGCCAGGGCCGCGTCGAGGTCAACCCGCGCGAAATCAAGGAGAGCTACCTGGAGGAGTTCAACGGCTTCCTGGCGAGCGTGAAGGCCGCGTGCGCCGAGGCGGACGTGGACTACGACCTGGTGCGCACGGACGACAAGCTGGATGACGTGCTGCTGCGCTACCTGTCGCGGCGCGGGAGGCGCCGGTGACCTTCGGCAATCCGTGGATGCTGCTGGGCGCGCTGGGCGCCCTCATCCCCCTGCTGGTGCACCTGTTCGACCGGCGCCGGCCCCGGCCGCACCCCTTCGGGCCGCTGGCCTTCGTGATGCGCAGCCAGAAGCGCACCGCCAGCCGCCTCAAGCTCAAGCGCCTGCTGCTGTACGCGCTGCGCACGCTCATCCTGCTGGCCATCCCCATCGCCCTCGCCCGCCCCGAGCTGACGCGCGACGCGGCCGCCGCGCAGGTGGTGAAGGGCCCCGCGGCCACGGCCATCATCCTGGACGCGTCGCTGTCCATGCGCTGGTCGGACGGCACGCCGCTCTTCGAGCGCGCCCGCGACGAGGCCCGCGACGCGCTGAAGGACCTGCTGCCCGAAGAGCCCGCCACCGTGCTGGTGTGCACGCAGTCCCCCGCCGCGCCGCCGCCGCCGGGCTTCGACCGCGGCCGTCTGCGCTCGCTGGTGGATGAAGCGAAGGCCACGCACGGCGCCGCGGACCTGTCGCGCTGCCTGGACCTGGCGGCCCGCGCGCTGGAGGAGAACCCCATGCCGGCCAAGCGGCTGGTGCTGGTCTCCGACATGACGGCCACGGCCTTCCGCCTGGAGGCGCCGCCGCCCACGGTGAAGGGCCCCACGGGCGCGCCCGTGAAGCCGGAGGTGGTGCTGCGCGACGCGGCCGAGGGCCACGAGGTGCTGAACAACCGCGCCATCGTCGACCTCAAGGTGGAGCCCGCGCTGCAGGCCGGCCCGCGCACGTTCCAGTTCACCTTCACGGTGCGCAACTTCGGCGCGGAGCCCGTGAAGGACTTGGAGGCCGCGGTGCGCGTGGGCGAGTCCACGCTGGCCAAGGGCTTCGTGGACCTCCCCCCGGGCGGCACGACGCAGAAGGCGCTCACCGTGCGCTTCCCGCAGGGCGGCACGGTGCTGGGGCAGGTGACGCTGGCGCCGGACGCGCTGGTGGAGGATGACCGGCGCTCCTTCGTGCTGCCGGTGCCCCGCGCGCTGAAGGCGCTGGTGGTGAATGGCTCGCCCCACGCGACGCGCTACCGGGACGAGGCCTTCTTCGTGGACGCGGCCCTCACCGCGCCGGGCTCGCCGGTGGAGGTGGCCACGCGCGACGCGGAGGTGGGCCTGCGCGAGGACTTCTCCGCCTACGATTTGGTGCTGCTGCTCAACGTACCCGCGCCCAGCGCGGACGAGGCCCAGAAGCTGGCGGCCTTCGTGGAGAGCGGCGGCGGCCTCTTCATCAGCATGGGCGACCGGGTGAGCCCGGAGGCCTACAACCAGCGGCTGGGCCCGGTGCTGCCGCGTCCGCTGCGCCTGGTGCGCACCAGCGCCGAGCGCGACGACCCGGACGCGGACACGAAGAGCGCGCGGCTGGCGCAGGTCTCCGTGGAGCACGTCCTCTTCTCGCCCTTCACGGGGCAGGCGGAGGAGGGGCTCGTGGGGGCGCGCTTCTACAAGTACATGCTGCTGGAGGCGGACTCCCCCGGCGCGGCGGGCGCCAGCCAGGTGCTGGCCACCTACGAGGACGGCGCGCCGGCGGTGGCCGTGGCGCGCAAGGGCAAGGGGCGCGTGGCGCTGCTCACCAGCACGGTGGACCGCGACTGGAGCGACTTCTCCATCCGCACCTCCTTCCTGCCGCTGATGCAGCGCTTCGCCGCCTACCTCACCGGCTCCCTGGACGAGCGCGAGGAGGTCCGCGTGCGCGTGGGTGAGAGCGCCACGCTGCGGCCCGAAGGCGCCCGGAAGGTGTCCTCGGTGCGCGCGCCGGACGGCAGCGAGGTCGCCGTGAAGGAGCAGCCGGAGGGCGCGCTGGTGGCCGGGCCGGTGACGGAGCCGGGCGTGTACTCGGTGTTGGGCGCGGACGGGAAGGTGCAGTCCGACTTGTCCTTCGCCGCCGTGCTCGAGCCCTCCGAGAGCGACCTGGGCCGTGTGCCCATGGACACCCTCACCGCCTACTTCGGAGAAGAGACGGTGAAGGCCTCCACGGGTGACGCGGACAAGCCGACGGTGCCGCTGTGGACCTGGCTCATCCTGGCCGCGTGCCTGGCGTTCTTCTTCGAAGGCACGCTGCTGCGCAAGTAGCCGGCGTCAGGCCCGGAGCCGGCGCATCACGACGCCGCCGACGAGGAGGGCCGCCGCGCCCGCCGCGAGACGTGGAAGCCCCCTCCGCAGCTTGTGCTCGGCCACGTCCACGCGGTCCGCCAGCAGCAACATCATCCAGTGCCGCGTCCAGTGGTCCGGGTACTTGTAGGCCAGCCGCCGCAGCATGCCGGAGACGCCCTGGGGCGGCTGGGCCGTGCCAAACACCAGCGGCATCTTCCGCGCGGGCTGCCCATGCTTGAACACCTCCGCGTCCGACTGCTGACGGGACGGCGTGCCTCGCGCGTCGCCGCGCAACTGGGGTGACTCCTCCTTGGGGAAGCCGGGGCGGTTCTTCGGGTCGGCGTCCACGCCGTAGCCCGGGATGTTTCGCGCGTTCGGGTTCATGGTGGGCTCCTTCCACTCAGGCATGGGCATGCGGGGAGAGGACGCACTTGATGCAGCCGTCCTGCTTCTTGGAGAAGAGGTCATACGCCTTCGGCGCGTCCTCCAGGCTGAAGCGGTGGGTGATGATGCCCTTGGCGTCCACGCGCCCCTTGCGGATGTGCTCCAGCAGGTGCGGCATGTAGCGCTTCACGTTGCACTGGCCCAGCCGCAGCGTCTGGTTCTTGTTCATCGCCGTGCCGATGTCGACCAGGTTCCACGGCGGCCCGTACACGCCCACCACGGAGATGACACCCCCCTTGCGGGTGGCGTGCATGCACCAGTTGAGCGCCGTGGAGGCGCCCGCCTCGGCCATCAGCCCCAGGCCCAGCACGCGCTGCAGGAGCGAGCCTTCGGCCTCGCAGCCCACCGCCTCGATGCTCACGTCGGCGCCCCGGCCCTCGGTGGTCTCCTTGATGGCGGTGACGATGTCCACGTCCTTGAAGTTCAGCGTCTCCACGTGGGCGAACTTCCGGGCGAAGTCGAGCCGGTAGTCCTGCAGGTCCACCGCGATGACGCGGCCGGCGCCCATCAGCCACGCGCTCTTCATGGCGAAGAGGCCCACCGGGCCCGCGCCGAACACCACCACCGTGTCCCCCGGCTGGATGCCGCCCATCTCCGCCCCCATGTAGCCGGTGGGGAAGATGTCGCTGAGGAAGAGGACGTCCTCCTCGTCCATGTCCTCCGGAATCTTCATGGGCCCCACGTTGGCGAAGGGCACGCGCACGTACTCCGCCTGCCCGCCGTCGTAGCCGCCCGTGGTGTGAGAGAAGCCGAACGCGCCGCCCGCGACGTCGCTGGACGGGTTGGAGTTCTCACAACACGCCGTCAGGCCCTTCTTGCAATAGAAGCAAGCGCCGCAAGAGATGTTGAAGGGCACCACCACCCGGTCGCCCGGCTTGAGGTTGGTGACCCCCGGGCCCACCTCCTCCACGACGCCGGCGAACTCGTGGCCGAAGGTGCAGCCCACCCGCGTGTCGGGGATGAGGCCGTGCAGCAGGTGCAGGTCCGAGCCGCAAATGGCCGTCTTCGTGACCTTGAGCACCGCGTCCTGCGGGTGCTCGATGCGAGGGTCCGGCTTGTCCTTCACCCGGACCTGGTACGGCCCCTGATAGCTGAGTGCGCGCATGCGTGTTCTGCTCCTTTGTGTGGGTAAAGGAGTGAGGACCCAGGGCGAACGCGGCAAGGCTGGGACGGCACTCGCATGGCCGCCCCCTGTCCTGGCCGACCACCCCCGGCGAGCGAGCCCGCCAGGGCGCCCCTGCCCGCTTGCCTCGCCGGGACTCCGCCGACGCGCGGGGGCTTTCCGCTACGCTGGGGTCCCCTCCCCTGATTCGGGAGGACTCACCGGCGGAGGCGACGGCAGCCCATGGACATCCATCTGGCGGAGGAGATTCGCAAGCAGGTCGAAGAGGCCTTCCGCAAGCGCGGCCGGGTCAACATCGTCATCGCGGGCCGCAGCGGCGTGGGCAAGAGCACGCTGGTCAACGCGGTGTTCCACGGCCGCATCGCGGACACGGGCCAGGGCCGCCCCGTCACGAAGGAGACGCGCGAGTACACGAAGGAGGGCATCCCCGTCAGCATCCTCGACACCCGCGGCCTGGAGCTGGGCGCCTTTCAAGAGACGCTGAAGCTGCTGGAGGAGCTGGTGGCCGCGCGCGCCAGGGAGGCGGACGCCACGCGCCACCTGCACTGCGCCTGGCTGTGCATCAGCGAGGACTCGCGCCGCGTGGAGGATGGTGACGTGAAGGCGGCGGAGATGCTCGCGCGGCACATGCCGGTGGTGGTCGTCGTCACCAAGGCCCGCAGCGACCAGGGCTTCCGCGCGGAGGTGCAGAAGCTGCTGCCCATGGCCCGCAACGTCATGCGCGTGCGCGCGCTCCAGGAGACGGACGACGAGGGCCACACGCTCCAGCCCAAGGGCCTGGTGGAGCTCGTCGAGCTCACCATGGAGCTGGTCCCCGAAGCTCAGCGCAACGCCTTCGCAGCCGCCCAGCGCGTGAGCATTGGCCAGAAGCGCAAGCGCGCGCACGGCATCGTCGCCAGCGCCGCGGCCGCCGCTGGCCTCATTGGAGCCGTGCCCATCCCTTTCGCCGACGCCGCCCTGCTCGTCCCCACGCAGGTCGGAATGCTGGCGGGGGTGAGTAGCGTCTTTGGCCTCCCGCTGACGGAGGCCTTCCTCTCCACGCTGGTGGGCGCGGGCATCACCGGCCTGGGCGCGACCTTCACCGGGCAGTCCATCGTGTCCGGACTGCTGAAGCTCGTCCCTGGCCCGGGCACGGCGCTTGGCGCGCTCATCTCCGCCACCACCGCCACCGCGCTCACCACGCTGTTCGGCGAGGCCTACGTCGCCGTCCTCTCCAAGCTGATGGAGAAGCGCCGCGGCGAGCTGCCCACGGAGGAGGAGGTCATCCAGGCCTTCCGCGAGGAGATGTCCCTGCGCGGCGCCGCATAGGCCTCCGGGCTACTTCACGCGCTCGATTTTGTACCGGCGGCCCTTGATGCGGCCCTCGCTCAGCCGCTGGAAGGCCACCCGCGACACGCGCCGGGCGACGGCGACGTAGGCCACGTGGTCCTGGATTTCAATCTTGCCCACGTCGGTCGCCTCCAGCCCGCCCGCCTCGCCCGTGAGCGCGCCCAGGACGTCCCCGGGCCGCAGCTTGTCCTTGCGTCCGGCGGAGATGTAGAGCGTGTCCCACATCGACTCCAGGGACACCGCGTTGCGAGGGTCCGCCGAGGGAAGGGACTCCACGTCCCCGCGCTCCAGCTTCACGCCGGTGGCCAGCTGGATGTCGTCCACCTTGCGGCCATCCCGAGGCGCGACGAGGGAGACGGCCAGCCCCGCGCGCCCCGCCCGTCCGGTGCGGCCGATGCGGTGCACGTAGGGCTCGGCCTGCATCGGCAGGTCGAAGTTGATGACGGCGTCCAGCGCCTCCACGTCGATGCCGCGCCCCGCCACGTCCGTGGCGATGAGCACCCGCGTGCTCTGGTTGCGGAACTTCGCCATCACCCGGTCCCGCTCGAACTGCTCCAGGTCCCCCTGGAGCCCGTCCACGCTGACGCCCGACGCGGAGAGCGACTTCTTCAGCTCCACCACCGTCGCCTTGAGGTTGCAGAAGACGATGGCGGACGCCGGCTGGTAGTGCCGGAGGATGCGCAGCAGCAGGGCCTGCTTCTCCGCCGGCTCGCAGTCGTAGCGCACCTGCTGGATGTCGGGCCCCGCGGTGGCGCTCTCCACCGTGACGCGGACGGGCTGGCGCTGGAAGTCGCGGCTCAGCGCCTCGATGTCCGGCGGGAAGGTGGCGGAGAAGAGCACCGTCTGCCGCCGCGGCGGCATGGCTCCGAGGATGCGCTCCATGTCCTCGCGGAAGCCCATGTCGAGCATCCGGTCCGCCTCGTCCAGCACCACCGTGGACAGCTGCCGCGTCTCCAGCGCGTCCCGGTCCAGCACGTCCAGCACCCGGCCCGGCGTTCCCACCGCCAGATGCGCGCCCTTCTCCAGCGCATCCAACTGCGGACGGATGGGCTGACCTCCCGCGAGCACCAGCACCTGGAGCCCGGGCAGCCGCCGCCCCAGCCTGCGGATTTCCCCCGCCACCTGCGCGCACAGCTCGCGCGTCGGGCACAGCACCAGCGCCTGCACCTTGCGGTGCTGCAGCTGGACCTTCTGGAGCAGCGGCAGCGCGAAGGCCGCCGTCTTCCCGCTGCCCGTCTGCGCCTGGCCGACCAGGTCCCTGCCCTGGAGCAGCACCGGGATGCTCTGCGCCTGGATGGGCGTGGCCGTCTTGAAGTCGAGCTCCTCCAGGACCTGGAGCAGGGGGGGAGCCAGCGCGAGCGATGAGAAGTCCATTCGGGGCCCCATGGCACGGCACACCCGCCGAAGCCAGGACAAGTGAAGCCGCCCACCCCGCCTGGCCGCTCGCACTGGATTGCATGTCATACTCTCTGTGAAACTCGTGTTTCGCCAGAAAGTCTCTGTGTCTGTCCCTTGCCTGGAGCGCCCATGTCCCCCATCCGTCTCTCCCTCGCCCTGCTGTCCACCGTCCTCCTCGCCACCGGCTGCGGCGGCACCGAGGCGCAGCCCATCGAACAAGGTCCCGCGCCGGTGCTCGAGTCCTCCGGAGACACGGAGGGCGACGTGCAGGCGTTCAACGCCTGCACCGTGACGCTCGCGTGTCCTGGCGGCCGGTCGATTTCATGCGGCAGTCTGCTGGGGAACTGCCAGTCCACCGCCACCTCCGTGACGTGTGATGGCGTCACGCGCACCTGCGCCCCCACGTCCTGCGCTCCGGCCCGGAAGAGCATCACCGAGAACATCAGCGTGTGCTACCCGTCGAGCCACCCCTACGGGCGCTACTCCATCCTCAGCCCGGAGAGCGGCGTGACGTACACCTGGTCCAGCAACTACGCCTCGCTGCACAACAACACGGGCTCGTACATCGTCCTCTCCGCCACGTCGGTGGGCTACTTCACCCTGTACGTGACGGCCTCGCGCCCGGGCTGCGCCCAGACGACGACCTTCTCGGCGGACTTCTACGCCGCGGACGCGGCGTCCTGCTACTGAGGCCCTGACGCTCGACAGGAGGCCCGCCCATGTC
>NZ_JAAIYB010000336.1 GCF_010894475.1 Myxococcus vastator | reverse complement strand
CCCGAGTGGCGGCTCGCGCCCACCGCGCCCGAGGCCTCCGCCCTGGATGCCCGCTGGCGGCAGAGCGGCGAGCCCCTGACGCGGCTCGTCCCCGTCAGCCTCCCCGGCGTGAAGACCCGCTTCGACGAGCTGCTGGTGGACGCGGACCCGGAGCGGCTCCTCACGCGCGTGAAGGACTTCGCCGCCACGCCGGAAGAAGCCCTGCCCGAGTTCGCGAAGGCCCATGGCCTGCCCGAAGAGTTGATGCCCAAGCTGCGCGCGTTGAAGGCCGGACCACCGCTGGAGGTGGACGCCAGCTACGTGCGGCCCTTCTACCGATACGGCGGCGCCCGCCACCGCGGCAGCGTGCCGCCCGAGGCCCGCGCCTACTGCTACCTGGACCGGCGGCTCGTCCCCCGCGGTGACCACCGGCTGCGCGGCCCCTATGACCCGCACCTGGGCGCGGTGAAGCTGCTCTTCAACGTGCGCGAGCTGCCCCTGTCAGCCGCGCTGCTGGAGGACGAGGGCTGCGTGCATGACCACCGCCACGCGCGCTTCGCCCCGCTCTATGTGCCGCAGCGCCTGCGCGACGAGGGCCTGGGCCTCACCCGGTCCGTGAAGACACGGGACGAGTTGGGCCCGCTGGTGCCCAACCTCTCCCCCCGGGGCCTGGCCTGGGCCGAACGCCTGGGCGGCCCCCTGCCCGCCTTCCAGGCGCTGGTCTGCTTCCTCAATGGGCCGGAAGTCCAAGGACTCTGGGCGCCCGCCTTCGGAGCCTCGCGCGTGGTGCCCGTACCCCTCACAGAGGAGTGAGCGCTACCCGGCAGATGGCCCGGATGCCCGCCTGGTTTCCTCAGCGGCGGGCATGAGCAACCGCTAGTGTCCACCTTCGCTCCGTAACGCACGACCTCAGGAGGAAGACACACCCATGAAGATTCGAGCCCTGCTCACCGCCGCCGCACTGACCGCCGCCCTCCCCGCCCTGGCGCAGGAGGACGCGGGCACGCCGCCGCCGGCGGCCAAGAAGACGCCGTCCAAGGGCCAGACGGCCAAGGCCCAGGTGAAGAACTCCGAGGGCAAGGACGTGGGCGAAATCACCCTTGAGCAGACCAAGCAAGGCATCCTCATCAAGGGCAAGCTGAGCAACCTGCCCCCGGGCCAGCACGCCTTCCACATCCACGAGGTGGGCAAGTGCGAGGCGCCCGCGTTCACCACGGCCGGCGGCCACTTCAACCCCAGCAAGAAGGCCCACGGACTGCTGGCGCCGAAGGGCAAGCACCACGGCGACCTGCCCAACCTCTACGTGGCGAGCGACGGCACGGTGCAGTTCGACATCTTTTCGCAGAACGGCCTCACCGTGAAGTCGCTGTTCGACAAGGACGGCTCCGCGGTGGTCGTGCACGCCAAGGAGGACGACTACCACACCGACCCGACGGGGGACGCGGGCGGCCGCATCGCCTGTGGCGTGGTGGAGAAGACGTAGTCCGCCCCACCCGTCAGCAGCCGGGCCTCTCCCTGTCACCGGGAGAGGCCGCTGTCACACGTAGCCGAAGCGCCGGCGGGCGAACCACTCCGCGCCCAGCAGCGCGATGAGCGCCACCAGGTAGTACCAGCGGTCCCACAGCGGCTGATCCCTGGCGCGGCCCACCTCCACCACCGGAGGGTCCAGCAGCGGCACGTCCGGGAGGCCGTCCCGCGGCAGCTTGTAGGACTTGCCGCCCGTCTCCTTCGCGAGCTGCGCCATCAGCTCCGGCCGCACGGACGCGTCCGACAGCTCGGGCCCCACGGCGCGCACGGCCACCGCGTCCTCGCCCTTGCCCAGGTCCGTCTCGCCCTTCTTCGCGGAGGCCAGCAGCTTGTAGGGCCCGGGCGCGGGGGGCTCGAACTCCAGCCGCACCACGCCGTCCGTCCCCGTGGTGCCCGTCTGCACCGCCACTGGCTTCTGCGTGGCGACGGAGAAGAGCTCCACCCGCACCTGCGCGTCCTGCGCCGGCTGGTAGTCCGCCAGCCGCGCCTGCACCACGACGCCCACGGGCCGGCCCGGCTCCACGGACGGCGGGTCCGCCGTCACCTTCAGCGTCGTCAGGTCCGGGTCTCTCACCAGCCACCGCAGCGCATTGCCCCAGAAGCGGTCATACGCGCGGCTGGGCGAGCCATCCTTATGCGCCGCGAAGGCCCAGTACCAGGAGGCGTCCGTGGCCATCACCAGCGAGCGCCCGCGGCCGTAGTCCCACACGGCCACCAGCGGCGCGTTCTTCCCGCCCACCGTCAGGTGCGGGTGGTCCAGCAGCACCGTGGCCCCCGGACGCGCCTGCGTCAGGTTGGCGCCAGGGATGGGCGGCAGCTCCGCCCACGCGGCCTCCGTGCTGGCGGCGCCCATGCCAATGCCCGTCACCGGGTGGCGCAGGCCCTCGGGCGTCAGGCGCGGCGTGAAGGCGTCCAGGTTGGCGGGGCCCGCGGCGGCCACCGGCAGCGCCTCCATCAGCGTGGGCATGGTGGCGCGGCCTTCGCCCAGCACACTGTCGCCGCCAATCATCACGAAGGCGCCGCCGTTGTGGACGTAGCGCTCCAGGTTGCGCTCGTACTCGGCGATGGAGAGCGACGGGTCCGAGTGCCCGAAGTTCTGGAAGATGACGACGTCGAAGGTGTCCAGCTTCGTGTCGAAAATCTCCTCCATGGGGAACGGAATGAGGGACAGCTCGCGCTGGTCGTTCACCACGCCCGGGTCGTCCGACAGCGTGCGCAGGATGTAGAAGGACACCAGGTCCACGTTGGCGTCCTGGCGCAGCAGGCCACGCAGGTAGCGCTCGTCCCAGGAGGGCCGGCCCACCACCAGCAGCACGCGCACGCGGTCCCGAATCACCTTCAGCGTGAAGGAGCGGGTGTTGTTCTCCGCCACGGCCTCGCCCGGGAAGGTGGGCACCGTCATCGTGTAGACGAAGCGCCCCGTCTGGTCCGGCGTGAAGGTGAAGGCCACGGGCTTCACGTCGTCCGCGGACTCCATCCGCACCACCTTGCTGGCGACCGTCTTGCCTTCCTGGCTGAGCACCACGGGGATGTCCTGCCCCGCGAAGCCGCGGCCGTGAATCTCCACCTCCACGGTGAGCGAGTTGCGGACGAAGGCGAAGTCATCCACCTTCAGCCCCTCCACGGCGACGTCCTTCAGCGTCTCCTGGCCCACGGTGAAGGTGGAGACGGGGACGTTCAGGTCCGCCAGCGCCGCGCGCGCCCGGCCCACCACGCCCGCCTTGAGCTCGGTGTTGTCCGCGCCGTCGCTGAACAGCAGCACCCCGGACAGCTTGCGCGAGCCCTGCCCCGCCCCCGCCGCGGCGCGCACCGCCGCCAGCAGGTCCGTGGTGCCCGCGCGCGCGGGCGTCTTCAGCGCCTCTGGCGTCATCGGCGCCAGCTCCGGGTCGAAGCCGTACAGCTCCACCGTGAAGCGGTCCTGCAGCTCCGCCAGGCGCGGCGCCGCCCGCTCCAGGAAGTCCGCCACTTCCTGGGAGCGCGTGCGTCCGCCCACCTCCGCGGGGAAGCTCATGGACGCGGAGCGGTCCACCAGCACCGCGACGCGGTTCTTCATGCGCGCCACCTGCAGGTGGCGGATGCCGGGCTCCAGCAGGAAGAAGAGCGCGGCCAGGCCGGCGCCGACGCGCAGGGCCCAGAGGAGGACCCGGCGCCCGCGCGAGGGCTCACGGCGCACGCCCCAGGCGGCCAGCGCCACGCCCAGCGCCAGCCCCAGGGCGAGCAGGACCAGCGCCCACGGTGGCAAGGGCGAGAGGGTGACGAGCTTCCAGGCGTTGAACGAGGGGGAGTTCATCCAGGCTTTCGGCGGAGGGCCGGTGCTTCAGCGCCGCTTGTTGAGGATGAGCGGCAGGTGGACGGCATCGTCCTTGTAGTCCAGGCAGAGGGCATACATGCAGACGTTGATGCCCAGCCGCACCGCCAGCTCCCGCTGGGGCTCGCCACCCGGCGAGACGTCGAACTCGAAGTCACCCGACTCGTTGCGGCTCCACGCCCCGGCCAGGTCGTTCTGCGAGTACAGCACCGCGGTGCGCTTGCCCAGGTTGCAGCCCATCAACTGGGGCTTGTTGAGCACCCGCCCGGGCGCCGCGTCCAGCAGGAAGAAGGACTTGAACACCACGTGCTTCGACGGCACATCGGCCAGCGGGCTCTGGGGCAGCACCCGCGCCAGCTCCCGGCGGAAGGACGCGTCGAAGCCGGCCCCGTCGCTGGCGTCATTGGCGTCCGCGAGCATGAAGCCGCCGTACGTCAGGTAGCGGCGCAGGTTGGCCACCTCCGCCTCCTCCAGCGGGGGAAACTCCCCCTCGCCGCCGAAGTAGAGGAACGGGTATTCGAAGAGGTCCGGCGAGCTGAGCGGAAACGGGCGCGCGTCCGGGACGACCTCCACGGAGGTGCGACGCTGGAGCTCCCAGGTGATGCGGCGCAGGCCGGACAGCCGCGTGTCCCAGCGGCCCTTGTGACGGGCCACGGCGGGGATGAAGCGGTTCTTCTCACCGAAGGCATGCGCCCGCCGGGCCAGCAGTGGGGCGAGCGCGGCGGTGCCGAGCAGGAGGTTTCGACGGGTCAGACGCCGCGCGGACATAGGGCGTATCTATATACCGTCGACGGGTATGCGCATTCCCCGGTATAGAACGGCGTCATGGCGAAAGGCGGACAGACGCCCCCGGCGCCCGGCTCGGCGGAGGCCCAGGCCGCCTGGGCCCGGAAGGAGGCGGGCGACGTGGCGGGTGCACGGCGCGACGCCGCGCGAATCCTCGCGGCAAGTCCGTCCGCCGAGGACCGCGCGGAGGCGGAGGAGCTGCTGCGGCGCACCGCCACCCCGCGCGCCCTGTACGGGTTCGCCCTGCTCGCCGCCACCGTCTTCGTGCTCCTGCTCGTACTCGCAATCGTCCGATACGCGTAAGCTTCGGCGGACCGCATCAAGGAGAAACTGCCATGGAAGGCCTCCTCCAGGCCCTCGGGGCGTACCAGACGTTCAATCCCACCGGCTGGGTCGCCATCTACCGGATGCTGCCGATGTGGGCCGGCATCGTGTGCTGTGTCGCTGGCGTGACGCTGCTCGTCGCCGGTGGGGGCAAGCTGTTCCGCGTGCTCGCGGGCCCCATTGGCGCGGTGATGGGCCTGCTGTGGACGCCCGTGCTCGTCATGAAGCTGGGCCTGCCGGACGTGGCGAAGATGGCCACCATCGCCGCCGCGGTGCTGATGGCGCTGGGCTTCCTGCTCCCCACGGCCATCACCTTCCTGGGCGTGGGCGTGCCGCTGGGCCTGGTGGCCGGGCAGATCGCCGGGCAGCAGGACTTCCTGCTGGGCTTCGTGCCGGGCTTCATCATCGGTGGGCTGGCGGGCGCGATGCTGCAACGCCCGGTGGCCGCGGTGGTGGCCTCCGCGGTGGGCGCGTGGATGCTCGTCATCGGCGCGCTCGCGGCGCTGCACCAGGTGGGTGGCGTGGTGCAGGCGGTGGCCGGCAAGCCCTGGGGCGTCATCATCGCCGCGGGCCTCTTCGCGGTGGCCGGCGCGGTGTACCAGCTGGCCGTCCGGCCCTCTCCCGAGGAGGCGGACAAGCTTCGCGGGGAGCGCGAGCGGCTCAAGGTGCGGCAGGCGGAGCAACATGCGCTCGAAAAGCGGTGGGGGGTCAAGTAGCCCCCAGAGGCAGGTGGCCGTGCTTTACGTCCACCTGCCCGGGGCGTAGATTCCGCCGCCTTTCCCCCCGGAAGGATTGATGGGTCAGGCCAGGCGTCAGGAGAAGCACCACGAGTCCCCCAAGGAGTCCGCTCCCCGGCAGGAGCCTCCCGCGAGCACCGCGTGGGTGAAGCCGACGGGACTGACTCGCAAGGGGTGGGCCGTGCTCGTCGGCCTCATCCTCGTCATCCAGTTCCCGCTCATCCACTACGCGCTGCTGCGCGGCCAGCCGGACGCGCGGGCGACGGTGCCGTATTCCCAGGACTTCTCCGACGCGGGCGTGGTGGAGCGCGACTTCTTCTCCACGGGGGGCTACTGGCGCGTGCTGCGGGGCGAGCTGCTCGCCCCTGGCGTGAAGAACAACCCGCTGTGGCTCCAGGCCGCGCTGCCGGAGGACGTCGCCGTGGAGTTCGACGTCCGCTCGGAGCTGCCCGCCGGGGACATCCGGGTGGAGCTCTTCGGCAACGGCAGGGACCCCGCCTCCGGATACGTGCTGGTGCAGGGCGGCTGGAACAACTCCATGTCCGTCATTGGCCGGCGCGACCTGAACGCGCAGTCGCTGGACGCGCTCAAGCGCCGGGCCGTGCGCTTCGGCGTGGACGACGTGGACCTGAAGGCCAGCGGCCTCTTCAAGGAGGACACCAAGGTCCGGGTGGAGCTGCGCGGCCAGCCGGTGCAGGCGGGCCGCACGTACCACTGGCGCATCGAGCGCCGCGGCACGCTGCTGCGCTGGTTCGTGGACGGCGAGCTGCTGCTGGAGCTGGATGACCCGTACCCGCTCAAGGGCCCGGGGCAGGACCGGCTGGGCCTGTCCGGCTTCGAGTCCCAGATTTTCTACGACAACCTGCGGGTGGACACGCCGGACCGGCTGCCTTTCACGGCGGCGCCGCGCGCGCCCACGCCGCCCCCCGGCCCCTACGCGGACGACTTCAACCGCGACACGCTGGGTGACGCGTGGAACGTCACCAACCCCTCCGCGGTGAAGCTGGTGGACGGGGCGCTGGTGGTGGAGCTGATGCACAACCGGCCGGTGTGGCTGAAGCAGCCCATCCCCACCAACGCCACCATCGAGTTCGACGCCTGGACGGACAACCCGGAGGGCGACATCAAGGTGGAGGCGTGGGGTGACGGGCGCTCGTTCTACGCGGGCGACCTGCGGCTGCAGTACACCGCCACCGGGTACGTCATCATCTTCGGTGGCTGGCGCAACACCCAGTCCGCCATCGCCCGGCAGAACGAGCACACGAATGACCGGGCGGTGCGCGACGGCGCCGCGGTGGTGCCCGGCAAGCGGCACCACATCAAGATTACCCGCAACGGCGGCACCCTGGCGTGGGAGCTGGATGGCCAGCCCTACCTGACGCTCAAGGACCCCGTCCCGCTGGAGGGCCCGCGCAATCAGTACTTCGGCTTCTCCGGCTGGAAGAACCGGGTCCACTTCGACAACTTGAAGATTCAGCCGCTCGCCCCCTAGCGGTGAAGGACAATCCCACGTGCGCAGAGTAGGCATCTTCGGCTGGGGCGTCGTCGCCCCCCGGTCCAGGAACATCGAGGCGTTCGAGCGCAACCTCTCGTCGTCCGAAAGCTGGCTGACCCCCTTCAACGGCTTCGGCCCCGACAACTTCCTCGTCGGCATGCCGGAGTTCGACCTGGCCGACTACAAGCCATGGATTGACGCGCGCTTCCCGGGCAGCCGCTTCTCGCAGCTCGAGCGGAAGATGGGCCAGCCGACGCAGTTCGCCATCGGCTCCTTCATCCAGGCCCTGGCGCAGAACCCGGGCCTGGAGCAGGAGCTGCAGGCGCTGGGGCCCCGCGCGCACGTCTACGTGGGCACCGGCCTGGGCGATTTGCCCACCATCCGCTCCATCTCCCTGGACCTGTACCGCGCCCAGCGCCGGTGGGACCGCTTCTGGTCCGCGCCGGAGCGCAACGGCGCCCTGCGGAAGTGGAAAGAGACGCAGGAGCCGCTGCCCGGCCTCCCGCCCGAGCCCTCCACGGTGGACGAGGCCACGCGCGACGAGGCCGAGGACGCGTGGTGGCACTTCTGGGCGGGCCGCTCGCCGGAGCTGCGCGAGTACCTGGACGAGCTGCGCGAAATCGAAGCCATTGGCGTGCCCGAGGACGGCGACGTGGAGTCCGCCAAGCTGGCCGTCATCAAGGAGAAGCGCACGCGCAACGCCCGGCTCCAGAAGAAGTGGATGTCGCCGGAGCCGCCGTGGAACGCCGTGTCCTCCAACGTGCTGTGGAACATCCACAACACGCCGGCCTCGCAGATTTCGATGATGGGCCGCATCACCGGCATGACGTTCGCCCCGGTGGCCGCGTGCTCGTCGTTCGGCTACGGGCTGCGGCTGGCCATCAACGCCATTCAGCTGGGCCAGGCGAAGGCCGTCGTCATGGGCATGACGGACCCGCCGCCCATGCCGCTCACGGTGGGCGGCTTCTACAACGCCCGCGTCATCTCCGCGGACGCCGCCCTGTCCAAGCCGCTCACCGCGCTGCGTGGCACGCACATCGCGGGGGGCTCGGTGGTGTGGGTGCTGGGTGACCTGGAGCACTTCACGGCCAAGGGCTTCAAGCCGCTGGGCATGGAGCCCATCGCGGTGGGCGTCACCGCGGACGCCGACCACATCATCACCCCGTCCAAGGAAGGCCCCACGCTGGCCATCCGCGAGGCCCTGGCCGCGGCCGGCTGCGCCCCGGAGGACGTGGGCAGCTGGGACTTGCACGCCACCGCCACGCCGGGTGACTACCTGGAGGTCCAGAACCTGCGCGACGTGCTGCCCGAGCAGGTGCTGATTACGGCGCGCAAGGGCACCTTCGGCCACGGCATGTCCGCCGGCGGCGGCTGGGAGCTGACGGCGCAGTACCTGGGCTACGGCCAGGGCCGGGTGTTCCCCACGCCGCTGAAGGAAGCGGAGCTCAACAAGCAGATTTCCCGCGTCCACGGCCGCTACGTCTTCGACGAGGCCGTCGAGGCGCCCGCGGGCTGCGCGGGCAAGCTGTCCATGGGCGTGGGCGGCATCAACGCCTGCGTCATCTCCCGCCCCTGGTCGAAGTAGGGGCGGGGTCCGCCGCGGGACTCAGGGGTGCGCGGCCAACGCCTCCGCGTCGAGGCGCGCGGCCGCCTCCGGGTCACCGCGGCGGAGAATCTCCAGCTCGATTTCCAAATCCCGGAAGTAGTTCTGCCGGGTGGGGAGGACGCCGCTGGCCTGGCTGTCGTTGACGGCCTGGGCGTAGTCCTCGTCCGTCTTGATTTCCCTGTCCACGTAGCCCACGCCAATGGACTGGGTGACGCGGTCCCCGCGCATCACCCGCAGGGCCGTGCCGCCGGTGGTGAGCACGATGCCCTGCACCAGGAAGCGAGACGCCGTGCCCGGGCCCAGGCTGCCACCGCCGGAGTCCAGCCACTCCGTCTCCAGCACGTAGCGGCCCGGCATCTCCTTCCACGAGTAGCCGTGGCTGCGCAGCACCTCCTGGACGTGGGGCCACAGCTGCGCCAGCTCCTGGCGGTAGACGTGGTCGGCCGCCTTGTCGCGCACGTAGCTCTTGCGCAGGGAGCTGGAACAACCCGTGAGCGTCAGCAACGTGGCGGCGACGAGACACACTGCCGCGAGGCGGGTGGAGCGGTGCATGAGGGGGGCCCCTGAAGGTGCGAGGAGAACGGCCGGACGCCCCCAGCATATCGCCAGTGCCCGGCCAGATGCCCCGCCCCCCTC
>NZ_JAAIYB010000335.1 GCF_010894475.1 Myxococcus vastator | reverse complement strand
GGGAAGGGGAGGACCGGGAGGCGGGAGGCGCGGACGGCCCCCTGCTCTGTCGCACTGGCGACGGTCCCCTGCGGGCCAGGGGCATCCGCCGCGCGAAAGGGCCTCCCGGGTGGGAGGCCCGCCTCTGGGGGGAGGGGCGGCGCGTCGGCTCGGCGCGCCGGCCGCTTCCCCGAAGAGCGGGCGAGTTTCGGAGGCGCGAAAGCGGACGGTCCGGGCCATGGCGGGGGTTGATGCTCTCACAGCTTGATGCCAGCGGCGGATTCTGCTGGCGGACGCATTGATTTTTCCCGCGACCGGGAGCCTCGTTGCTGTGGTAGTTCAACGGGTTCCCCGGCGATTTGGAGCCTGGGGCCTGTGCCAGCCGTGCAATCCACCGCCGATATTCGAGAGATCCTCCCGCCTCAGGACACCCAGTGGCTCCGTGCCCTGAAGGCCGAAGTTCAACCCACGACCTTCAAGCAGGGGCGAGAGGTGGCGGAGTCGCGCCGCGTCTTCGGCCTCAATCGTGAAGGGGACCGCATCAGCGCCCAGGTCGCCGGTTCGTCCGGCGAGCGGTATCAGACGGCCCTGCATCTGGGTAACGGCCGAGCCACGTCGACCTGTACCTGCCCGTCGTGGAATGTCGAAGGTCCCCACTGCAAGCACGTGGTGGCCGCGGCACTCATCTACGCCGCGCGCTTCCGTCCGCCCGGACCGCCCGCGCCTCGCCCGGCGGAGCCTGTCGCCGCCGCTCCCGAGCCGAAGGAGGCCGTCATCGACGACGAGCCTCATGTGGAGCCGATGCAGTCGGGCGGCGACCCGGTCAGCCTCCCGGCCCTGGCCAAGGTGGAGAGCTGGCTCGGTCTGTCTTCTCAGCCCGACTACGAATTCTTCTACCGCCTCACGGCCGCCAGCACGGGGAACGGCAGCACCCGGCAGTGGATTGTCGACGTGCGCCGGCAGGACGCGCAGACGAAGGGGCCCATCCACGTCAAGCGCCTGCTGCAGACGGGGGGACGCATCTCCCCCGCGGACGAGCGCGTCTTCATGCTGCTGTCGCGCCACGAGCACCGCTATGACTCGCGCCTGGTCCTGTCCGACGAGGAGCTGAGCGAGGCGCTGGAGCTCCTGCGCCACCGCCGCGTCATCTACCGTGGCACGGCGCTCATCAACACCGAGGTGCCGGTGCGGCCCCAGATTCATCTGGAGTCCCGCCCGGACGGCGCCACCGCGCGCATCGAGCTGCTCTTCCCGGACAACGCGAGCTACGCGCTCAAGGACGTCATCCTCCTGTCGGGTCGGCGCACCTGGGTCATCCAGGCGCAGAACCTGCACCCGGTGGAGCCGGACTTCCCGCCGCGGCTCTTGCGCAAGTGGCTGCTCGAGCCCAGCATGTCCTTCCCCTCGGGGCAGCTGGACCGGGTGCTGACCTTCTTCGCCGCGCACCTGCCGCGCTTCCGCATGGCGCTGAAGGCGGACGACATCGACGTGGACGAGGGCGTGGAGCCTCGCTTCATGCTCACGTTGGAGGGCAACCCCGAGCGCGTGAAGGTGCAGCTGGCCGCGAAGTACGGCCAGACGACGGTGCCGGTGTCCCCCACGGCCACGCACCTGGGCTATGCCAGCGGCGTGGGCGGGGACAGCCGCAAGCTGTACCGGCGTCGCGAGGAGCTGGAGCGCGGCGCGGGGAAGCTGCTGTTGGATTTGGGCCTGCGCTTCGAGCCGCAGGCGCAGGTCTTCGACGCCACGGGCGACACCGCGCTGGAGTTCTGGGCTCGGGGCCTGGCCTCGCTCCCCCAGGACTGGGAGCGCTTTGGCGTGCAGGCCCCCAAGGTGCGCCTGCGCCCCAATCTCAAGCCGCGCATCCGCGTGGGCATGAGCGGCGTGCAGTGGTTCGACCTGGACGCGGAGTTCGTCACCGACGACCAGGCCGTGGACCTGGGCGCGGTGCGCATGTGGCTGGACTCCGGCCGCCGCTTCGTCCCCCTGAAGGACGGGAGCTTCGCGGAGGCGGACCCCGTCGAAATCAAGCGCGTGGCGGACCTGCTCGAGGAGGCCGGCGCGCTGCCGGGCCGCTCGCGCACGCGGCTGCCGCTGCACCAGGCCGTCGCGCTGGACCTGCTGGCGGACCTGGGGGAGTTCACCGAGGTGGAGGCCAAGGCGCGCCAGGCGATGCTGGAGCTGCGCGAGACGGCCGGCGTGCCGAAGGTGTCCGTGCCCGAGGGGCTCCAGGCCACGCTGCGCCACTACCAGGAGGCGGGCCTGTCCTGGCTCTGGTTCCTGCGCCGCCACGGCCTGTCCGGCATCCTCGCGGACGACATGGGTCTGGGAAAAACAATCCAGTCGCTCAGCCTGATGCAGAAGGTGGCCAACGACGAGGGGCGCAAGCCGTCGCTCGTGGTGGCGCCCACCAGCGTGCTGGCCAACTGGGAGCGCGAGGCCGAGCGCTTCACGCCGGGCCTCAAGACGATGGTGTGGCACGGTCAGGACCGCAAGGAGCGGGCCGAGGACCTGAAGGACATGGACCTGGTCCTCACGTCCTACGCGCTGGTGCGCCGGGATTTGGACCAGCTGTCCCAGGTGGGCTTCCGCTACATCATTCTGGACGAGGCGCAGAACATCAAGAACGCGGGCAGCGCCACCGCGCAGGCGTGCAAGGCGCTCCCCAGCGAGACGCGTCTGGCGCTCACCGGTACGCCCCTGGAGAACCGCCTGTCGGAGCTCTGGAGCATCTTCGACTTCCTGATGCCGGGCTTCCTCGGCAGCGCGGATGGCTTCGGGGACCGCTACGAGCAGCCCATCCAGGTGGCCAACGACAACATCGCGAAGGACCGGCTGCGCCGCCGCATCCAGCCCTTCATCCTGCGCCGCCTGAAGACGGAGGTGGCCAAGGACCTGCCGCCGAAGACGGAGAGCGTCGCCTGGTGCGAGATGGAGCCCGGTCAGGCCGCGCTCTATCGCGAGGTGCTGGATGAGAGCCGCCGCAAGGTGCACGAGAGCATCGAGAAGGTGGGCTTCAAGCGCAGCCGCGTGTCCATCCTGGCCGCGCTGATGCGCCTGCGGCAGGTGTGCTGCGATCCACGCCTGCTCAAGATGCCGCCCGGCACCCTGATGCCGCCCAGCGCGAAGGTGGAGCGCTTCCTCCAGTTGGTGGAGGACCTGGTGGCGGAAGGCCACCGCGCGCTCGTCTTCAGCCAGTTCACGGAGATGCTGGAGCTGCTGAAGCAGGAGGCGGACAAGAAGGGCCTGCGCTACCTCTACCTGGACGGCCGCACCAAGGACCGCATGGGCAAGGTGGACGAGTACAACAACCCGGACGGTCCGCCGCTCTTCTTCATCTCCCTCAAGGCGGGCGGCACCGGCTTGAACCTCACCGCGGCCGACTACGTCATCCACTTCGACCCGTGGTGGAACCCCGCCGTGGAGGACCAGGCCACGGACCGGACGCACCGCATCGGCCAGACGCGCGCCGTCATCAGCTACAAGCTGATCACCCGCGGCACCGTGGAGGAGAAGATCCTCGCCCTCCAGCGCCGCAAGCGGGAGCTGGCCGCTGGCGTGCTCGGCGGGGACACGGACGAACTGGGCCGGACGCTCACGGAGCAGGACATCCAGGAGCTCTTCACGGAAATCTAAGGACTTGCGTGCTTGGGGGCCCGCCATCCGTCCGCTCAACCCGAACGCCTGTGCAGTGTCAGTCGGACCTGCTAGGGTGTTCAGGTACCAGAGCCGTCGTACGGACATTGGAGGGCGCGCGTGCTGCTGGGTCTGCGGATTTCGAACGTGGCGGTGATCGAGGAGGTGGAGGTGGCGTTCGGAGCCGGCCTCACCGTCCTCACGGGTGAGACAGGTGCGGGCAAGTCCATCCTCGTGGATGCACTGGGCCTTTTGCTCGGGGGGCGCGCCGACGCGGATGTCATTCGCGCCGGTTGTGAGGAGGCGTCCGTGGAGGGCGTCTTCGCGCGGACTCCCGCGTTGGAGACCCGGCTGGAGGAGCTGGGGCTGCCGGACCTGGGGGAAGAGGTGCTGGTGCGCCGGGTGCTGGGACGCACCGGGCGTGGCAAGGCCTACGTCAACGGCTCGCTGGTGACAGTGGGCGTGCTGGGCAAGCTCACGCGCGGGGCGGTGGACATCGCCGGCCAGCACGAGCACGTCAGCCTCTTTGATTCGGGCCTGCACCGGGTGCTGCTGGACCGGTACGGCAACCTGGAGGAGGGGTTGGCGGCCTACTTCCGGGAGTACACCGGCCTGCGCGAGGTGGACGCGCGCATGGAGGCGCTGGGCGGAGACGAGGCCAAGGTGCGCGAGCGCGCCGAGTTCCTGCGCTTCCAGCTCGACGAAATCACGCGGCTGGACCCGGAGGCCGGCGAGGACGCGCGGCTGGACGCGGAGCGCAAGCGGCTGGGCGGCGCGGAGAAGCTCAAGCGCCACGCCGCGGAAGCGGAGCTGCTGGTGTCCGGCGAGGAGCAGTCCGCCGTGGAGACGGTGGGCCGCGCGCTGGGGCTGGTGCACGAATCCGTGAAGTGTGACGCCACGCTGGCGCCGGTGGCGCAGGCGCTGAGCACCGCGCTGTCGGAGCTGGAGGAGGCACAGCGCCGGCTCAACCGCTACGTGGAGGGACTGGAGTCGGACCCCTCGCGGCTGGCGGACGTGGAGGAGCGGCTGGACGCGCTCAAGCGGCTGTGCCGCAAGCACGGCACGCACCTGGAGGGCCTGCTGAAGAAGCAGGGCGAACTCGAGGTGGAGCTGGGCACGCTGGAGAACCGGAAGGAAATCCTGGAGGAGCTGGCCGCCGACCGCCGCAAGGTGGAGGAGCGGGCCCGGAAGGCCGCCGCGGCGCTGACACGGGCGCGCACGGCCAGCGCGGTGACGTTCGCCGCGCAGGTGCGTGAGGGCCTGGGGCAGCTGGCCATGGGCAAGGCGGCCTTCGAGGTGCGGGTGACGCCGTCGGAGTCGCTGCGCCCGGACGGCGCGGACGACGTGGAGTTCTTCTTCAGCGCGAACCCCGGCGAGCCGACGCGCGCGCTGGCGAAGGTGGCCTCTGGCGGTGAGGCGAGCCGGCTGCTGCTGGCGCTCAAGAAGGCCCTGGCCGACAGCGACGGGGGCGGGTGCTACATCCTGGACGAAGCGGACGCGGGCGTCAGTGGCGCCATCGCGGACGTGGTGGGGCGGATGATCAAGGACGTGAGCAGTCACCGTCAGGTGCTCTGCATCACCCACCTGCCGCAGGTGGCCGCCTATGCGGATGCGCACCTGCTCATCCGCAAGGGCCTCAAGGGCGAGCGCACTGTCTCCGAGGTGGTGGTGCTGGAGGCAGGGGCGGAGCGGACCCGGGAGCTGGCACGGATGATGTCGGGCGTGGAGGTGACGCGTGAGGCCCTGGGCGCGGCGGAGGCCCTGGTGCGTTCGGCCAACAGGGCGCTGGGGACCCGGGCCCGCAGGGAGTCCGGACCGGAGGGGAGCCCCCGGGGGCGGCTCCGACGCACTGCGTGAAGTGCGTCAGGTGCATCCGCGTCCTTGCCCCATCCCTGGGCCTCACATAGCATCCCGGGTGTGTCCAGCACCGCAGGGCAGACCGCGGCCTCCCGCTTGAAAATAATCTCCGCTGGCCTGACGGATGTCGGGCGTAAACGTAATCACAACGAGGACAGCTTCCTCATTGATGATGAGCTCCAGCTCTACGTCGTGGCCGACGGTATGGGCGGCCATGCGGGCGGCGGTACTGCGTCCCGCATCGCGGTGGAGACCATCGACAAGGAGATGCGCCGGGCGCGGGAAGGCAAGGACAACCCCTTCCTTTCCGTCCCGAACCTCCAGGACTCTCCGATTCCGGAGGCGCTGCGCACCGCCGTGGAGCGGGCCTGTCTGGCCATCTTCACGGCCGCGCAGGAAGACGCGCGGCTGTCCGGCATGGGCACCACCGTCATCTCCCTGGTGGTGCGCGACGAGCACGTCTTCTTCGCCCACGTGGGTGACAGCCGCGCGTACCTCATCCGCGGCGACCTCATCCAGCAGATCTCCGAGGACCACTCGCTGGTCAACGAGCAGATCAAGGCGGGGATGATTACCCCGGAAGAGGCGAAGCACTCCCGCTACAAGAACATCATCACCCGCTCCGTCGGCTTCGAGGAGGAGGTGCAGGTGGACGTCATGGGGCTGGTGTCAGAGCCCGGCGACGTCTTCCTCCTCTGTTCGGATGGCCTCGCGAACATGATGGAGGACCGGGAGATCCACGAGAGCGTGGTGAAGTCGCGGACCTTCGAAGAGGTCCCCCAGCGTCTCATCGACTTCGCCAACGAGCGTGGCGGCGACGACAACATCACCGTCATCGTCGTGCGAGTGGAGGCCTGACGCACCAGGAGTCTGGACGTGGCCGACAGACCTCCCTGCGGGTCTGTTGACCTTGACACTCTTGGAATCTGAGTGGTAGCTGCCCCAACGTTTCCAGCCGAGTCGAAATGCCGGTGGGCGACGAAGCGGGAGGGGTAGGCGGCGGGGGGAGGTGTTGCGCGCGAGCAAGCGACTTAGCTTGCTGCGCCAGTAGTCCCACGCAAGCAGGGGAGCTGTCCCGTGGCGAAAAAGTCCTTCACACTGATGGTGATTCCGGACCATGACGCTCCGGTCAAGCGGTACACCATTCAGCGGTCCTTCTTCACCCAGGTGGGGATGGGACTGATGCTCGTGGTGGGACTGGGCGTGGGTGCGAGCGTGCACTACTTCCAGGTGGCCGCGGACGCCTCCGAGAACCGCATCCTTCGCGAAGAGAACCTGACGCTGCGCTCGCAGCTCAAGTCGGTGCGTGAGCGCATCGAGCACATCGGCTCCACGTTGGACCGGGTGGAGCGCTTCGACCAGAAGCTGCGCGCGGTGACGCTGCTGTCCGATCCGCAGCGCAACCTGGCCATGGGCCCGACGGAGCCCGAGGCGGGCACGTCCGCGCCGGCCACCGACACGCAGTTCACGCAGCTGACCTCCACGGAGACGCCCAAGGCGCTGATGGGCCGGTTGGACCGGCTGAGCGCGGAGGCCACCCGCCAGGAGCAGAGCCTCCAGGAGCTGCAGGCCTACTTCCAGGACCAGAAGTCGCTGCTGGCCTCCACGCCGTCCATCTGGCCCGCGCGCGGCTGGGTGACGAGCGATTTCGGCTCGCGCCTGGACCCGTACACCGCGGACCGTGTCATGCACGGCGGCATGGACATCGCGGCGCCGCACGGCAAGGAGGTCTTCGCGCCGTCGGATGGCACGGTGGTGTTCGCGGGCCTCGAGGGAGGCTACGGCAACGTGCTCGTCATCGACCATGGGTACGGCATCAAGACGCGCTACGGCCACCTGTCGAAGATGCTGGTGAAGGCCGGCGACAGGGTGAAGCGCGGCATGCACATCGCCGCCGTCGGCAACACCGGCCGCTCCACCGGCCCGCACCTCCACTACGAGGTCCGCGTCAACGGCATCGGGCAGAACCCGCGCAAGTTCATCCTCGAGGAGTAGTCAGCGCGGAGGATGACGCCTCGGTGGTGCGTCGAGGCGCCTCGCCGCGGACGGAAGGGACGCGCTCCCGTGGCAGCCCGAAGGGCTCCGGGTGCGCGCGGTCGATGGCCCGGCGCTCAGGCGCTGCCTCGCGGCGTCAGAGCGTCGCGGGGCCTGGGATGGAGCCATCCAGCCGGATGCGCCTGCGCTGAAGTCCCTGCGCGCGGCCGGTGCGCTCCATGACGTGGGTGCGCTCCAGCTCCGCCCACAGCAGCGGTCCCAGCACCTGCCAGTGCGAGGGCGCGTCCACCGTCAGCTCCAGCAGGCTCACCGTCCACGAGGGCACGTCCGCGTCGGGCGTCTCCTGAGGCAGCGCCCGGCGCACGTCCCGCGCCAGCCGTTCACGCGTGGGGGCGGCGAGGTGCGCCTCCACCGCGAGCTGCGAGGTGGGCACGAGCAGGGCGGCGAAGGCGTCCGCGTGGATGCGCACCACCTTCGCGCCGGGGTACTGCGCGCTGAGGGACTCCACGGTGGCGCGCAGCACCGCGTCCCCGGTGGGGAAGCCGAAGCGGGCGTTGACGTTGATCATCCCCTGCACGTCCGCGATGACGGCGCCCACGCGCCACCCGTCATGGTGGCCGTGGGTGGACAAATCGTACTCCTCCTTGAGGAGGGTGCCCTGGGTGAGGGCTGGCACCTGGAGCGCGCCCGTCTTCGCGTCCGGCTGGCCGCGCCGGGCCTGCTCCGCCTGGACGAGCACCTCCACGGCGGCCTGCACCGGTGCCTGGGGGCTGCGGGTGAGCACCCAGGGATGGAGGGCGATGAGGGCGGTGGCCGTGGCGTCGTCGAGCGGGTAGGGCATGGCGCTCCTTGTGTAGCGCGTCCCCCGCCGGGGCGCAGGGCCTCACTTCATCTTGTGCGCGGTGACGGTGACCTCATCCCGGTCATGGTAGAGCTGGCGAACGGTGAGCCCCTCCCAGCCGCCCTCCTGGACGAGCGTGTGGCGCACCCGCAGCAGGAGGGGGTTCTTGTCCTTCATGGGCAGCTTGATGTTGGCCACCAGGTGCTGCGCCCAGCCGCGGCGGCCCCACTTGGCCAGCAGCTGCGCCACTTCCAGGGGGCGCCAGGCCATGTCGCAGAAGAGCCAGTCCGCCGGCGCGTCGGGCGCATAGGCGAAGGCGCTCTCCTGGACGTGCTTCACGCGCGGGTTCCCCGTCAGCTCCGGCATCAGCCGGGCGGGGTCCACCGCCACCACCTTCGCGCCACGGCTCACCAGTCGCTGCGTCCAGCCGCCCGGCGCCGCGCCCAGGTCCACGCACACGTCGCCGCGCCCGGGCTCGAAGGCCAGTCCGTCCAGGGCCTCCTCCAGCTTCATGGCCGCGCGTGACGGCGCGTCTCCAGCCCGCCGCATGCGCCTGCGTCCGCCCGCCGCCAGGGACACGGCTTCGCGCGCGTGCACGGCGCCCACCACCGTCACGTCGTCCGGCGCCACGCACAGGGACACCAGCAGGGCCCCGGCCTCGCGCGCCCGCTGAGCGTCCTCCACGCGCCGCCCTGGCGGCAGCCTGGCGCACACGGCGGACTCCAGCGCCTCCGCCATGGGCGCCAGGGCGTTGCCTCGCGGGGTGTCGGGCGTGAAGGCCTGCACCGCCCAGGGCGCCCGCCCGGGAAGCGCCAGCACGGCCCGGGCCGCGGCTTCAGCGATGGCTTCGGGGCGGGTGTCCGTCAGGGTGACGGCCACCTGATAGCCCGCGCGCGCGAAGGCGGGCGGAGGGCCGGCGACGGCGTCACTCTCCACCAGGGCCTCGCCCAGCAGGCGGGGCCCGGCGCCGGCCCACTCCAGCTCCTCGAAGAGGTGGGCCTCGAAACCCGCGCGGCAGGTCCACAGCCAGCGCCCGGGCCGGGCGGCCAGCGTCCGGGCGGGCATCGCGGGTATCTTGGCCCGAGGAGGGACTCTGGGAGCGGGCGGCGCGGTGCGTGCAGGGGCCTTGCCCCCGGGGGCAGGGCCCTGGCGG
>NZ_JAAIYB010000334.1 GCF_010894475.1 Myxococcus vastator | reverse complement strand
CCCCCGATGTGCGCCCCCGCATTGGGCGACAGCCGGCGGTAGAGCGGCCCCGCCAGCGACGAGACGACGCCCACCGCGATGAACGGCAGCACGAAGCGGTCCGGCGTCAACGGCGCCTCGTCAGCGCCGCGCGCCAGGTGCAGCATCAACCCGCCGAAGCTGATGCCCAGCCCCAGCGCCATCTGCATCGTCACCACGGACACCGTGGACGCGCTGCTCACCGTCTCCGGGGGAATGTCCGCATACGCCACCGTATTGGTCGCGGTGAACTGCAACGAGCGCATGAAACCACTGACGACGAGCACGCCGACGATGAGCGGAATCGGCGTGCTGCCCCGGAAGAAGGCCGGCAGCGAGGTCAAGACGGCGGACGCCAGGTTGGCGAAGATGAGCGTCTGCCGAAAGCCGAAGCGCCGGATGATGGAGGGCGCCACCGACTTGCAGCTGAGCGCGCCCACTCCGCTGCCAATCATCACCAGCCCCGCCTCGACGGGCGTCCAGCCCAAGCCGACCTGGAGCAGCAGCGGCAGCAGGAAGGGAGACGCCCCCAGGCCCATGCGCGTCAGGGTTCCGCCAATCATGCTGGCCCGGAAGGTGTCGATGCGCAGCAGCCGGAGGTTCAATACGGGCCGCTCCACGCGCAGCGCGTGCCACACGAAGGCCCCCAGCGACGAGAGCGCGACCACCGCGAGCCCCAGCTGCACCGGCAGCGGCATCAGCCCGATGCCCACCGTCTCCGCCGAGCCAATCAGCGTGGTGATGGCAACGGCCGCGAGCACGAAGCCGCGCGTGTCGAAGGGGCCCGGGTCCGGCTGGTGCAGCGGCGGAACGAAGCGCGCCACCGCGAGCATGCCCAGGATGCCCACGGGCACGTTGATGAAGAAAATCCACGGCCAGTCCGCGACGCCCAGAATGAGGCCCGCCAACGGAGGCCCCACCAGCGGGCCCAGCAGCGCGGGCATCGTGAACCAGCTCAAGGCGGCCACCAGGCGCTCTCGCGGCGCCGAGCTCACCACGATGATGCGGCCCACGGGCGTCATCAGCGCGCCGCCCAGCCCCTGGAGGGTGCGGAAGATGACCAACTGGGTCAGCGACTGGGAGAACCCGCAGAGCACCGAGCCCAGCAGGAACACGCTCATCGCGAACATGAAGACGCGACGGGGCCCGAACCGGTCCGCCACCCAGCCGCTCGCGGGCGCGAGCACCGCCAACGCCAGGATGTAGGACGTCAGCGCCAGCTTCAGGTGGATGGGGTCGGTGTCGAACGCTTGCGACAGCCGGGGCAACGCGGTGGACAGCGCGGTGGAGTCCACGAACTCCATGAACAGCGCGCTGGCCACCGCAATCGAGGCCAGTCGCGAGCCCCGGGGAGCATCTCCACCCGCGCCGGTGCTGCTGGAAGCCGGATGCTCAGGCACTGTTCAGCCCACGTACTCCGGAAGCAACGGCGCGTCGCGGAGTCTCGGGGCCTGCGCGTCCTTGGGAGAAAGCAGCGGCTCGCTCACCGGCCAGGCAATCGCCAGGTCCGGGTCATTCCACGCGACGCTCCGCTCCGTCTCCGGCGCGTAGAGCGCGGTGCACTTGTAGTGGAAGTCCGCGGAGTCACTCACCACGCAGAAGCCGTGAGCGAACCCCGGCGGAATCCAGAGCTGACGGCGGTTGTCCGCGGACAGCTCCACCGCCACCCACTGCCCGAAGGTGGGCGAGCCGCGCCGCACGTCCACCGCGACGTCGTACACGGCGCCCGCCAGCACCTGCACCAGCTTCCCCTGAGCCTGTGGCTCCTGGAAGTGCAGGCCCCGCAGCGTCCCCTTCGCCGAGCGCGAGTAGTTGTCCTGCACGAAGGGCCCAGGGATGCCCACGGCCGCGTACCGCGCCGCGTGGAACATCTCCATGAAGAAGCCGCGGTCATCACCGAAGACCTTGGGCTCCAGCAGCAGCACGTCCGGAACCTCCAGCGGCGTCACCTTCACGAAACGGCTCCCCGGTTCTCCGCGAGCGCCCGCAGGTACTGGCCGTAATCGTTCTTGAGCATGGGCTCGGCCAGCGTCAGCAGCTGCTGCGCGCCGATGTACCCCATGCGGAACGCAATCTCCTCCGGGCACGCCACCTTGAGGCCCTGGCGGCGCTCGATGATTTCGATGAAGTTCGACGCCTGCATCAGCGACTCGTGCGTGCCGGTGTCCAGCCACGCGTAGCCGCGCCCCATGAGCTCCACGTCGAGCTGGCCGCGTCGCAGGTACTCCGCGTTGACGTCGGTAATCTCCAGCTCGCCCCGCTTGCTCGGCTTGAGGCCCGCGGCGATGTCCAGCACCTGGTTGTCGTAGAAGTACAGCCCGGTGACGGCGTAGTTCGACTTCGGCTTCAGCGGCTTCTCCTCCAGGCTCACCGCGCGGTTTTTGGCGTCCAGTTCCACCACGCCGTAGCGCTCCGGGTCCTTCACGTAGTACCCGAACACCGTCGCGCCCGAGGCACGCGACGCCGCGCGCTTCACCAGCTCGCTCAGGCCGTGGCCATAGAAGACGTTGTCGCCCAGCACCAGCGACACGCTGTCGTCGCCCACGAACTCCCGGCCGATGACGAACGCCTGGGCCAGCCCCTCCGGCCTGGGCTGCTCCGCGTAGCTGAAGCGCATGCCCCACTGCTCGCCGCTGCCCAGCAGCTCTTGAAAGCGCGGCAGGTCCTGCGGCGTGGAGATGACCAGCACGTCCCGGATGCCCGCGAGCATCAGTGTGCTCAGCGGGTAGTAGATCATCGGCTTGTCATGCACGGGCAGCAGTTGCTTGCTGACCACGCGCGTCAGCGGGTACAGCCGCGTCCCCGAGCCACCGGCGAGGATGATGCCCTTCATGTCCACCTCGGCACGTCAGTGTCCCCGAGCCGAGAGCCACGTCGCATGGAAGCGCGACAAGGACTCCGCGAGCGCCAAGGGAGGAACGGAAAGTTCGGCATGGACCTTCTCGGTGCGCAGACCACTCTTCAGCGGGCGGGGGCTGGCGAGCTTCAGCTCCGCCATGCGGGTGGGGACGATGAGCCCCGCATCGAACCCGAACACCTCGCACAGCGCGCGGCCAAAGCCCACCCTGTCGGTGACTGTTCCGCCGCAAGTGTTCCACACGCCACCCAGCCGCCGCGTCCCCAGCTCCACCAGCATGGCGGCCACGTTGTCCGCGAAGCTGGGTGACACGAGCTGGTCCTCGAAGAGGCGCACCTGCTGCCCCTGCTCCAGGGCCGTCACCAGCCAGGCACCGAAGTTGAGCCGCCCCTCCACCGGAGGCCAGCCATACACCACGGCGGTGCGAGCAATGGCGCAGCCGGGCGCGAGCACGCGCGCGGCCTGCTCACCCATGTGCTTCGTCACCGAGTACACGCCGCGAGGATTGGGCACCGCGTCCTCGCCATAGGGCCCGGCCTCGCCATCGAAGACGTAGTCGGTGGACACGTGCACCAGGTGCGCACCGGCCTTGCGAGCGCTCCGCGCCACGGCGGCGGCGGCGGTGACGTTCCCCGCGTACGCGGCCTCCGGGTCCTTCTCACAGGCATCCACCTCCGTCATGGAGGCGCAGTGGATGACCACCTCGGGCGCGGCGGTCTCCACGGCGGCGGCGACGTCCGCCTCGCGCGTGAGGTCCACGCTCACATAGCCATACGCTCCACCGGTGCGCCGGGCGCCGCGGCCCAGCCCCACCACCGCGTGCCCGCCCTGGTGGAGCAAGGAACACACGCGGCTGCCCACCAATCCGTTGGACCCCGTGACGAGGAAGCGCATGACTCAGGCCCTCCCCTGCAGGCGCGTGCGGTACTGCGTTTCGAAGTACTGGCGATAGGCGCCGCTGGTGACGCGCTGCCACCACGCCGGGTGGTCGACGAACCAGCGCACGGTGTCCGCCAGGCCCTGCTCGAAGGTGTGCGCGGGCGTCCAGCCCAGCTCCGCGCGAAGCTTCGACGGGTCAATGGCGTAGCGCCGGTCATGCCCCGGCCGGTCCTTCACGTACTGGATGAGCGACTCCGGCTTGCCCACGAGGCCCAGAATCGCCTTCACGATGTCGATGTTCCGCCGCTCCGCCCCGCCGCCGATGTTGTAGACCTCGCCCGCCCGGCCCTGCTCCAGCGCCAGCAGCAGCGCCTGGCAGTGGTCCTCCACGTGGAGCCAGTCGCGCACGTTGCCGCCGTCGCCGTACACGGGCAGCGGCTTGTCGTGCAGCGCGTTCACCACCATCAACGGAATCAACTTCTCCGGGAACTGGTAGCGGCCGTAGTTGTTCGAGCAGCGCGTGACGACGACGTCCAGGTTGAACGTGTGGTGATAGGCGAGCGCCACCAGGTCGGAGCTCGTCTTGCTGGCCGAGTACGGGCTGGAGGGCTGCAACGGCGATGACTCGGTGAAGGCGCCCGTGGGCCCCAGCGAGCCGTAGACCTCGTCGGTGGACACCATGAGGAAGCGCTTCACGCCCCGGGCGCGGCTGGCCTCCAGGAGTTGCTGGGTGCCCAGCACGTTGGTGGTGACGAACACCTCCGGCCCGAGGATGGAGCGGTCGACGTGGCTCTCCGCCGCCAGGTGCATCACCGCGTCGATGGCGTGCACCGACATCAGGTGCTCCACCAGCTCGCGGTTGCCGATGTCACCCCGGATGAAGACGTGCTGGGGGTCGCCCTCCAGCTCCGAGAGGTTCTCGAGGTTGCCGGCGTACGTGAGCTTGTCGAGGTTGACCACCGTCCAGGCGGGCCGCTCGCGGCGCAGGTACTTCACGAGGTTGGACCCGATGAAGCCACAGCCGCCTGTCACCAGTACGTTCATTGTCCCGTGGACCTCGTGCGCTCGGAGCGAGCGCCTGCGTATCGAAGGGGTCCACGACCGTCAAGGTGAGAGGGAGGCAAGGCTTGTGGGCGGCCCTGCACGGCGGTAAGGGAGCCGGTCGTGAGCACACCGCGTCCCCCTCCCCGTCGGATCGGGCTTCCCGCCATCCACCAGGTGCTCCCCCGGCTCGCCTGGGGCGACGCCGTGGGCAATCAGGTGCGCTATCTCCAGGGCCTGCTGCGCCGCTGGGGACATGCCTCCGACATCTACGCCGAGTCCTGGGACGACGCCTGCAAGGACCAGGTCCGCCTGGTGCGTGACTACGCGCGGGAAGCGGGGCGCGACGCCGTCCTGCTGGTGCATCACAGCTTCGAATCGCGGCTGGTGCCCCGCATCGCGAAGAGCCCTGGTCGCAAGGTGCTCGTCTACCACAACGTGACGCCCGCGCGGCTGTTCGAGGGCTTCGAGCGCAAGGTGGCCGCCGCGTGTGACGCCGCGCGCGCCGAGCTGCTGGCGCTCCGGCCTCACGTCGAAGCGGCCTTCGCCTACTCGCGCTTCAGCGCCGAGGAGCTGGTGGCCGCAGGCTACCCGGACGTCGCGGTGCTGCCCTTCGCCATCGACTGGGCGGCGTTCGACACGGCGCCGGACCCGGCGCTCCAGGCCGAGCTGGATGACGGCATGTCCAACATCCTCTTCGTGGGCCGCGCGGTGCCCAGCAAGAAGGTGGATGACGTGCTGCGCGTCTTCACCGCGTACCAGCGGCTCTACCAGCCCCGCAGTCGGCTCGTCGTCGCGGGCGCCCTGCACCGGGATGGGGCCTACGGCGCCTACCTGCACGGATTGAAGGACGTGCTGGGCGCCGAGCAGGTCCGCTTCCTGGGACGCGTCAGCGCCGCGCAGCTCTCCGCCTGCTTCGCCACGGCGTCCGCATATCTCTCCATGAGCCGTCACGAGGGCTTCGGCGTGCCGCTGCTGGAGGCCATGTACCGCGGCGTGCCCGTGGTGGCCTACGGCGCCGCCGCCGTGCCAGAGACGATGGGCGGCGCGGGACTCGCCACGCGCTCGGACGAGCCCCGCGAGGTCGCGAAGCTGCTCGCCGTGCTGGACCGCAGCACCGGGCTGCGCGCGCAGGTGCTTGCCGCGCAGCGTGAGCGCATCGCCGAGCTGTCGCAGGACGCCGTGGCCGAACAGGTCCGCGTGGCCTTCGAAGGCCTCTGCTCCGGTACGGCTCCGCGGCGCCCGGTGGCCACGAATAGCGCAGCCACCGTGGAGCTCGTCTGCCCAGGCTTCACGGTACGGCCCGAGGAGCCAGCCTCACGTCTGGCCCGCCGGTTGGTGGAGCGCCTGCCAGGGGCCCGGCTGCTTGCCCTGCGCCCTTGGGGTGAAGCCGCGTCCCTGGCGCCGGAGCCCATCCGCGTCGAAGGTATCGAGGTGACGCACTTCACGCCGGACCAACCCGTTGGCTCAAACGCCGGGGCGGCCCTACCGGGGTCGTCCGCGCTGGAGACGGCGGTGCGGGCTTCGAGCGCGCCCGTGGTGCTGCTGGGCGCGGACACCGTGTCAGCGCAAACGCTGCTGCCCCATGTCTCGGCGCGGGCCTGGGGCGTCTGTGCACTCTCCAGCCAGCCGGCCCTGCTCGCAGCCGCCCGGGAGCAGCTGGGTGACAGGTTGGTGGTGGAGGAGCCGGCTCACGTCGAGACGGCACTGCAGGCACTGCTCACGACGCTGGCTTCGACGGGAGTCCTCCCACGTGCGAACTGAAGACCTCATCACGCGCAGCCCCACGGCCGAGGCTGTGGCGCGCGAAGCGCAGCAACTGCCCACGCCCTCCGATGAAACCCAGGAGGCACTGCGCCAGACGCTGGAGGCGGCGGCCCGCCCCCCCACGCCCGCGCCCTGGCCCGCGCTGCTCCAGGAAGCGCGTGGGAAGATGGATAGCCGCTACGCGGAGCCGGCGACCTCCCACCGGGGAGGCCTCACCGGCACCGCGCTCGTCCTGGCGAAGCGCGCCTTCCGCCTCACGTTCCAGCCCTTCATCAACGAAGTGCTGCGCAAGCAGGTGGAGTTCAACGAGTCCATCCTCGACGCGCTGGCCACCCTGCACGATGTGCAGCGCGAACAGGCGCGTGCCCAGGCCGCCTGGCGCAAGGAACTGGAGCGCAGGCTGGCGCAGCTCGAGGCCGCGGGCACCCGCGCCGAAGGCGTCGCGGCCGAGCAGCAGGCGCCCACGCCTGCCGCGTCCTCCAAGCGCACACGCAAGCGAGGCCGGTGACGACCGGGGCTCGCCCCCCGTGACTCCGCGTCCTGCAGGAGGCTGCGCGACCGCCGCGGTCCTCGACGTGCGATGAGCATGTGGCGCTGGGGTGGCGTTGAGGATGGCGGCCGTTCGGGTGTATTCCCCATCTGTTCGACGCTTTCCTCCGTCCAAGGTCCGGTCCTTGCGCATCTGCCTCGTCTCCAAAGAACTCGCCCCCTTCGACAGGGGCGACATCGCGACCTACGTGGCAACCATGAGCCGGGCGCTTGCAGCGGCAGGCCACGAGGTCCATGTCTTGACGGCTGGGCATGCAGACTGGCAGCGCGCCGTGTCCCAGCTTCCCGGCGTGCACCTGCACGCCGTGGACGAGCGAGAGGGGGACCTCAAGGGCGCGTTTCCACACGCGCCGCTTCGCCATGCGTGGTCGGCGTACCGAAGCCTGCTGGAGCTCCACGCGCGGCATCCCTTCGACGTCATCGAGTTCCCCGACGACGCAGGCGAAGGCTATTTCGCGATGCGCGCCCGGCGGACGCTGGGGCACTTCGAGCCAGCGGTCCTCGCGGTGCGCTTGCACGACTCCACCCACGACCGCCTGCTGCTCAACAGGGTGGCCACGCTCGACATGGACACCGCTCAGCGCGAACACATGGAGGACACGTCCATCCGTGAGGCGGACCTCGTGCTTTCTCCGTCCGGGCCTGCCATGGAGCGCGTCCGCACCAGACTGGCGCTCCAGCGCAGCGGCGTCGTGATTCCACCTCCGCTCGCGGCGATGCGGGAGCCCCTCGCATCCCCTCGTCCCCCCGACGGACGGCCCCAGGTGCTGTACTTCGGAGACTTGGAGTACCGAAAGGGCGTGCACCTTCTCGTCGAAGCCATGCAGGCCCTCTTCGAGCAAGGAGTCGTCGCGGAGGTCCAGCTCATCGGGGATGACACGCGCACCGGCCCGTTCGGCCGCTCCCTGCGACACTGGCTGGACCAGCGCATCGCCCCCGCCTGGCGAGACAGGTTCCACTTCGCGCCTCCGCGCGAGCGTGCAGACCTCGCCTCGGCACTCACCGAAACAACGGTGTGCTGCGTGCCCTCTCGCTGGGAGCACTTCTCCCTCGTGTGCATGGAAGCGATGGCCGCGGGTGCACTCGTGGTGGGCAGCGATGCCGGAGGCATGGCGGAGCTCATCGACGACGGCCGCAGTGGCCTGCTCTTCAGAAGTGATGACGCCGTGCAGTTGGCGGCAGCACTAGGAAAGGCCCTTTCCTCACCAGCACTCCGAAACGTCGCTCGTGAAGTGGCCCCTGCCCGCGTCGTCTCCCATTGCTCGCCGGACATCATCGTCCGCCGGTTCGAGGCAGCTGTAGCGGATGCAAGGCCGCATCGGCATCCAGGCCCCGTCCACCCGGAACCCAGCGCCGCGGCGGGCTCCGTGCCCTCCGTGTCCTTCCTCGTGCCCTACTACAACATGGGCCGCTACCTTCCGGAGACGCTGCGGTCCATCCGCGCGCAGACCTTCACCGACTACGAAATCATCCTCGTGGATGATGGCTCCACCGACCCGGAAAGCCTTGCCGTACTGGACGCGCTCGATGATGCCGACGTCCACGTCATCCGAAAGCCGAACGGAGGGCTCAGCTCGGCAAGGAACGCCGGGCTGCGCGCCGCGCGGGGCCGCTACATCCTGCCTTTGGACCCGGATGACCTCATCCACCCCTCGTTCCTGGAGAAGGCCGTCGCGGTGATGGAGAGCACGCCAGGGCTTGCGTACGTCACCTCCCTCGTCTCGTACTTCATTGACGCTCCGGACGCGCCCGTGGGCGGTTGGATTCCCTGGGGCACCGAGCGCGACGCGCTACTGGCGGAGAATGTCGCCTCCACCTGCACCGCGCTGATGGAGCGGCGGCTCGTGGAAGAAGTCGGGGGCTACGACGAATGGCTCACGGCCTACGAGGACTGGGACGTCTTCTGCTCCCTGGCCGAGCGCGGACTCACCGGCTCCGTCATCCCGGAGCCACTCTTCCACTATCGGCTCCGTCCCGACTCGATGACCCGCGGCATGCGCGTCAATGACCGCTACTCGCAGCTGTCCTACCTGTGCCAGAAGCACCCTGCGTTGCCCCTCCACCCGGAGCGAACACTCCGCATGCAGCTCGGCCGCGCCCAGAGGCAAGAGCTCCAACTCCGGGCCACAGGCTCGGTGTCCCCACCGCTCCTGAATCGCTTCGCCGACACGGTGAACGCCACGCTCAAGCGGTTCGAAGGCGTCCATGGCACCTTGCGCCGCGCCGCGGTCTGGGTCGCGGGCGCCGACGACGATTCCCGCCCACTGCGCCATCAGGTGATGGAGCGGTTCTTCAGACGCCGCAATTGAAACGCCGGCCGCGACACGCAACGAAGCGGGCCCGGACCACGTCATTCCCCCCGCTAC
>NZ_JAAIYB010000333.1 GCF_010894475.1 Myxococcus vastator | reverse complement strand
CCCCACCGCCGCCTCCACCTCCCGCGCCAGCCATGCGCCGGGCCGCGGCGGCGCCCACCTATTCCAGCGCGGAGTTCGTCGGCCTGGAGCGGCGTTCGGACGACCGCATCCACGCGGACGTGAAGGTGACGCTGCAGAACGCGGGCATCTTCACCGACCACCGCATCATCAACCTGTCATCGGGCGGACTGTTCATCGCCACGGACAAGCCGCTGCGGCTGGGGACGCTGGTGGAGCTCACCTTGCGCTTCGATGAGCCTCCCCGGGTGCTGACGCTCCGCAGCTCCGTCATCTGGGAGAATTCGCTGGAGGACGGAAAGAACCCGCGCGGCTACGGGTTGCGACTGAGCCACCTTCGCCAGGAGGAGAAGGAGTTCGTGCAGAAGTATCTGGCTCGCGCGAAGGACCTGAAGAAGAAGCCCTGACGCCAGGCGCTACAGCATCTGTCCCAGGAAGACGGCGCCCATCATCACGAAGGCCGCCATCACGGCCATGACAGCCTTCAACTCCAAGTCATCGCGGTCCATCAGGTTCATGAAGTTCATCGTCGTGCCCTCCGAGTGTTGCCCCTCGCCCTTCCCTACGGGGTGCGGGAGAACCCATTGCGTCCGCCGCCGGCTCCGCTGAAGTCTCCTTGCGGACGGTGCGGTGGACCCAGAGGATGACCGCCGTGTCCACCGCCTCCGCCGAATACCGGCTGCTCGAAGCGATGCCCCTCCCCACCGCGCTCATCCGCGGCAAACAGGTGCTACGGGTCAACGCGGCGCTCGCTACCCTGCTGGGCGCTCCGGCGGCGGAGCTGGAAGCCCTCTCGCTCTCCGAGAGCATCCGCCGCTTCGTGCCCGAGGAGCGCGGCTGGGTGGAGCCGATGTACGAATCCCTCGTCCGGGGTGGGCCGCTGCCCGAAGGCCCCGTGTGGGTGCGCGTCCAGCCGGTGAACGGCCCCCAGCGCACGCTGGCCCTGAGGCACGCGCCCGGAGCGCACCCGGACGAGTGGGTGGTGGTGCTGCTGGAGGCGGAGGCGGAGGACTCGGTGCGGCGCTTCACGGAGGCGTTGGTGGCGGCCGCCGCGGCGATGCTGCGCTGCCGCGACGAGCGTTCGGTGCTGGAGACGGCCGTGGACGCCATCTACCGCCAGGGCTTCTCCGTGTCCGTCATCCACGTGGACGGCGACGCCTTCCGGTACGGGCCCCTGCGGCAGAGCCCCTTCATCGTGGCCGAGGCCGAGCAGCTCTACGGCATGCCCCTGGCGGACGTGCGCATTCCGAGCGCCGCGCTGCCGCACTTCCTGGAGGTGCTCGAGCGGCGCAAGGCGGCCTTCCACCACGACATGCTCGGCGTGACACGCTTCCCGCCTCCCACCAACGGGGGGAGCCCCGTGTGCCAGCTGCATCCGCCGGACCTGCGCGGGCTGGACGCACCCATCCTCGTGGACGGGCAGCCGTTCGGCGTGCTCTCCGTGCAGGGCCCCACCCTCACCCCCGCGGGCGCCAGCACCCTGGAGCTGTTCGCGCAGCTGGTGGGCGGCGCGCTGGAGAACGTGCGCCACCACCAGACGTCGGCGGTGCGGCTGGAGGAAGTGTCCCGGCTCCAGGACGAGCTGGTGGCGCGCGAGCGGCTGGAGGTGCTGGGCGAGGCCGCGGGCGTCGTGGCCCACGAGGTCCGCAACCCCCTGGGCGCCATCCTCAACGCGGTGGCGGTGCTGCGCCGCGAGGCCCACCTGGGGCCCACGGGACAGGCCGCGGTGGGCATGCTGGAGGAGGAGGCCATCCGGCTGGAGGACATCGTCCGGGATTTGCTGGACGTGGTGCGTCCGTTGGAGCCGCGCCCGCGCCCCGTGCAGTTGGGCGAGCTGGTGCGCCGCGCGCTGGGGCAGATGCATGGCCCGCCGGACGCGCCCACGCTGCGCTTCAGCGTGGACGAGGCCGCGGAGACGCCCTCGCTCGAAGGCGACGAGACGCTGCTCCAGTTGGCGGTGACGCACCTGGTGCGCAACGCCGTCCAGGCCTCACCCGCGGGCGGCAAGGTGAGAATGACGGTGGAGCCCGCGGACGACGGCGTGCGCCTGGTGGTGGAGGACGAAGGGCCCGGCATTCCCGACGTGGACCCGCAGCGCGTCTTCCAGCCCTTCTTCCTCACCCGCGCCAATGGACGGGGCCTGGGGCTGGCCATCGTCCAACGCGTGGTGCTGGCACACGCGGGCAGCGTGCGCGCCAGCAGCCGGCCTCGCGGCGGCGCCCGCTTCGAGCTGTGGCTGCCGCGAGCGCCTAGCCGTAGGTCTCCCGTTTGATGCGCTTGTCCTCGATGCCCAGCGCGTGGAGGTGGCCCAGTACCGTCTCCATGAAGCGCGGCGTGGAGGGCGTGCGCGTCTCCAGCGCCTTGCGCCGGTCCCACGGCGTAATCGCCGGGCCGCAGGCGTACACCAGGCACGAGTCCCGGTCCTGAATCAGCTCCTCCAGCAGGGACTGGTGGATGCGGCCCTTCCGCACGGCGGCGCCGAAGCGGGACTCGTCCGTCTCACGGGTGAGCGTGTGCACCACGCGCACGCGGCCGGGGTGCTGGCGCTCCAGGGCGGCCAGCTCGTCGCCGAACAGCACATCCCCCCACGTCTTGCTGGAGAAGAGGAAGGTGTGGCGCAGCTTCAGCCCCCGGTGGAGCGCGTCCTTGAGGATGGCGAAGTTGGGCACCGCGCCGGAGCCGGCCACCAGGTGGACGACGTGCTCCGTGCGCGTCTCCACGTCCTCCGGCAGCACGTAGGGCCCCATGAAGGCCATCACCTTCATCCGCGCGCCGGTGAGCCGGCCATGCACGAGGTAGGGCGACAAGAGCGGCGGATAGCGGGTGAGGCCGGGGATGAACTCCTCGTCCTTCACGGTGATGGCCACCAGGGGCTCGTGTGGCGCGGAGGCGAGCGAATAGGAGCGCTGCGGCTCCTTCCGCCCCTTCTGCGCCTGGAGATAGGCCGACAGGCGGCCCAGCGCCGGGAACTGGTGCGGGTCGATGTTGAGGAACTGCCCGGCCTTGTAGTCCAGCGGGACTCCGCCGAAATCCAGGAACAGCGTCGCCGTGTCGTGCGTGTCCATCCGCACACGGTCGACGGTGACCTCGTATTCCACGGGCTTCCTGGCGCGCGACGCGCGGGCTTCGACCAGACTCATGCGCCCTCCCATAACCAACCCGCATGGAGGGTGGGAAGAGGGGAAGGAAAAACCGTCCCGCCCCCCAGTCCCACATGAGCGTTGGCTGTACGACGGGCCGCCCGGCAGGCGAGGCGCCGGGACAAGAGAGGGGCTGACGCGCGACACTGGTTGGAACTACATCTGCGGGTGGAACGTTCAGAGGCGACCGACACGTGCTGCGCATTCTCTTCTTCCTGATGTCCAAGCTGCCGGAAGGCGCCCGCCAGCAGGTGGTCCGCGCGTTGATGGACGGCGTCTGGGACACCCTGGCGAACGAGAAGGTCCTGGGGCGGGAGAACATCCCGGACCAACCCTGTCTCTTTCTCTGCAACCACCTGTCCAACGCGGACGGCTTCACGCTGGACCGGGCCTTCCGGCCGCGCAAGGTCGTCTTCCTGGCCGGGGTGAAGCTGAAGAGCACGGTGATGACGCGCCTGGCCGCGGAGACGATGGAGACCATCGCCATCAAGCCCAACTCGCCCGACATCGAGGCGATGCGGCGGGCGCTGGACACGCTCAAGGCCGGCAAGTCGGTGCTCATCTTCCCGGAGGGCGCGCGCAGCCGCACGGGCACGCTCACCCAGGCGAAGAAGGGCCTGTCGCTGATAGCCAAACGCGCGGGCGTGCCGGTGGTGCCGGTGGCGCTGCAGGGCACGGAGAAGCTGATGCCCATCAACGACTCGGACATGGGCGGCGAGCGGCTCTTCAACGCCGACGTCTTCGTGCGCTTCGGCCCGCCCTTCCGCGTGGAGGCGCTGGAGGCCGAGGTGGCGGGCGCCGAGGACCCGCGCCAGGCGCTGGTGGATGCGATGATGCGCCGGGTGGCGGAGCTGCTGCCGCCCGAGTACCGCGGCTTCTACGCGGAGGCCCCCGCGCCGACGGCTCCGGCCTCGGACTGGGAGCGGCCTTCCGCGCCCGCGTCCTGAATGAAGCATTGCGGCGCGCGCCGGGACGCGGACAATGGACGCTCCCGTGACCCGCGCCCGCACCGACGAACAGCTCTTTGTCTCCACCCTCCCCGGCCTGGAGCCCGCCCTGGAGGCAGAGGCCTCCGCGCTGGGCTGGAGGCCCCGCCGCGTGGACGGCGGCGTGGAGCTGGAGGGCCCGGCCGGCCTGCACCAGGACGCCAACCTGCGCCTTCGCTGCGCCAGCCGGGTGCTGCTGCGCGTGGGCACCTTCCGCGCGGGTGACTCCGACACCCTCTCGGACCGGCTGGCCGAGCTGGAGTTGTCTCACGTCTGGGATGGGCGCTCGCCGCCGAAGCTGTCGGTGAGCCTGAGCCGCTCCCCCGTACCAGGGGCCGACGTGGTGCTCTCCGCGGCGGCGTATGCGTGGGACGTGCCCTCGGTGGAGCGCGCGGGGCCGCTCGATGAAGAGGGCGGAGGCCCCGGCCTGACGTTGCTGGTGCGGGTGGAGGGTGACGCGTTCACCGTGAGCGCCGACACCAGCGGGGATGCGCTGCACCGCCGCGGCTACCGCCAGGAGGTCAGCCGCGCGCCCCTGCGTGAGACGCTGGCGGCGGGTATCCTCCGGCTGGCGGGCTACGACGGCACGCAGCCCCTGGTGGACCCGATGTGCGGCTCGGGCACCTTCCTGGTGGAGGCCGCGTGGATGGCCATGCGCCGGGCGCCGGGACTGCTGCGCGCCTTTGCCTTCGAGTCCTTCCCCTCCTTCGATGCCCAGGCCTGGAACCAGCGCAAGGCACGCGCGGAAGCGGACGCGCTGCCCGCGCCCCCGGCGGCGCTGCATGGCTACGACCTCAACGCGGGCTCGCTAGGGACGGCGCGTCGCAACGCCCGGCGCGCGGGGGTGACGCTCGCGCTGGAGCGGCAGGACGTGGGGACGCTGAAGGCGCCCGTGGAGGGCCCGGGGCTGGTGGTGGTGAATCCGCCCTACGGCAAGCGCGTGGGCGAAGCCGAGGACCTGCCCGCGCTGTACCGGGCCCTGGGGAACACGCTGCGCCAGGGCTTCGCGGGGTGGCGCGCGGCGGTCATCCTTCCGGATGAGGCGGCGCTGCTGAAGGCGCTGGGGCTGACGGGGGCGACGAGCCTTCCGGTGCGCAACGGTGGGCTCAAGTGCCGGCTGCTGCTGTCGGCGCTGGGGGCGACGTGAGGCCCGGGCCGCCGCGGCGGGAGCGGCACGCGGCTCGGCGCCGCTGCCACCTTCGGAACGAGTCGCGCTGACCAGCGCGCGCCGGCTTCGCGGACGAGGCAGCCGAGCGAGACGGCATGGACCGCCCTGCTGCCCAGGGGGGCGCGGAGTCCCCGGTGGAGCGCCCATGAAGACGGCCGCCCGGGTGCGCCGCGCCGCCGTGCCGTGGTAACGCGGGCCTGTGGAAACGTGGTTCACGCCCTTCGAGCCGAAGCCTCTCGCGGACGAGCTCCCGGTGAGCTTCCCAAACCCCTTCGACGAGGGCGCGCCCCACGCGCTGGCCCGCCGGGCGGCGGAGTGGCTGCAGCGGGAGCTCCGGACAGGCCCTGTCGCGCCTGGATTCGCGGCCTCGTGCCTGGACACGTCCGAGGGTGGAAAGATGTTCGGCATCCTCGTGGTCCAGGCACCTGACGGACGCGTCGGCTTCCTCCGCGCCTTCTCGGGCATGCTGGGTGGGCGGTGGGACCTCCCCGGTTTCGTGCCGCCCCTCTTCGCCCGTGACGAGCGCGAGCGGCTGGAGCCCGCGGGCGACGCCCTGGTCAAGCGCCTGATGGCCCGTGAGGCGTCCTTCCGCCAATCCCCCGAGCGCGCCTCCATCCTGACCGCGCACGACGCGTTGCGAGCGCGCCACACCGAGGCCCGCGCGGCGCTGCGCGCCACACACGACGCCCGGAAGAAGCAGCGCCATGCGAGGCGCGCGGACGTCATGGCCTCGGACTCGCTGAGCGAGGAGGCGAAGCGGGCGGCGCTGCATGCGCTCGACCAGGAGAGCCGGGGGGACAAGGCGGAGCTGCGAGGACTGGACGCGGAACACGACGAGGCGCAGCGGGCGCTGGCGCCAAGGCGGGCCCGCATGGAACGGCGGCTTCGCGCCATGGAGCGACTGCGGCGCATCGTCTGCCGCGCGCTGATGAAGCGCCTGCACGACACCTACGTGGTGCCCAATGCACGAGGAGAACACCGTCACCTGCGCGGCCTCTACGCCGGTGGTGAGCCCCCATCGGGCGCGGCGGACTGCGCCGGGCCCAAGCTCCTGGCGCATGCCCTCACCCAGGGCTTCCGTCCGCTCGCGCTCGCCGAGTTCTGGTGGGGGGCTCCTCCTCCCGCGGGAGGCCGAGCCTCCGGCGCGTACTACCCGGCTTGCAAGGACAAGTGCGGGCCGCTGCTGCCGTACATGCTGGACGGGCTCCCCGTCTCCGCGCCCCGGCCCTTCGCGGTGCCCGTGCTGCCGTCACGAGGGCTGGACATCGTCTTCGATGACGAATGGCTCGTGGTGGTGGACAAGCCGGAGGGCCTGCTCTCCGTGCCCGCGAAGGACGTCTCGGTGGAGGACTCGGTGCTGGCCCGGCTGCGCGCGCGGTCTCCAGAAGCGGCGGGGGTGATGCTCGCGCACCGGCTCGACCTGGACACGTCGGGGCTGCTCGTCGCGGCCAAGGACGTGCGCACCTACGCGGCCTTGCAGCGCCAGTTCGCCGGGCGCGAGGTGCACAAGCGCTACGTGGCCTGGGTCGACGGCAACGTCCGGGGCGAGCGCGGCACCATCGACTTTCCCATGCGCGTGGACCTGGACGATCGGCCCCGCCAGATTCATGACCCCGTACACGGCAAGCCCGCGGTGACGGAGTGGCACGTCCTTGAACGCAGCCACGGCCGCACGAAGGTGGCCCTCTTCCCGCTCACCGGCAGGACACACCAACTGCGCGTCCACGCGGCCCATCCGCTCGGCCTGGGTGCCCCCATTGTTGGCGACCGCCTCTACGGCCATCCAGGTCCCCGGCTGCACCTGCATGCGGAGGCCCTGTCGTTCCAGCACCCCGTCACGAGACAGCGCGTCACGCTGGAGCGGCCGGCGCCCTTCTGACCTCGGGCGTCTCGACCGCCAGCCTTGCGCTCCGTGGAGTCACCGCGACGCAGCGCGGCTCACGCGCCGGAGACGTCCGAAGCCTCCACTGGCTCGGAGGCCACAGGGAACTCCGGCTCCGGCGAGGAATCAGGCTCAACAATGGCCGCCGCCGCGGGCTTCACGCCCAGCTCACGCGTCAGCTTGGGATTCACGCCCGTCTCCGCCAGCAGCCGCTCCAGTTGCACGCGCGCGCGCCGGTTCTCCCGGTGCACGCGGCGCCCCAGGATCAGCTCGTTCTTCAGCGAGTGCTCCCAGCCCGTCAGCTCCGTCACCGTCACCTGGTAGCCGAAGGCCTCCAGCGTCAGCGCGCGGATGACGTTCGTCAGGTGCGAGCCGAACTCGCGCCGGTGCCACGCGTGCGCGTACAGCAACGACATGCTGCCGCTGCTGGCCACGACGGGGCGCTTCTCCTTGAGCTGCGCGGCCACCTCCGCCTGGCAGCACGGCACCACCGCGACGTGGTCCGCGCCATGGCGGATGGCCGCGACGAGCGCATCATCCGTGGCCGTGTCACACGCGTGCAGCGCCATCAGCAGGTGGATGCGCTCCGGGTACCGCGCCGTGTCGATGTGCGCCGTCTGGAACTGCATCCGCGTGAAGCCCAGCCGCTGGGCGCGGCCCTGGGCCCGCTCCGTCAGGTCCGGCCGACCTTCAATGGACAGCAGCGTGCCGCTGGCGGCGCCCTTGAGGAACAGCTCGTAGAGGACGAAGCCCAGGTAGGCGTTGCCGCTGCCCGCGTCCACCAGCACCGTGTCCGGGTGGCGCGCCTGGACATCCTCCACGGCGGGGCGCAGCAGGCCCATCAGGTGGTTCACCTGCTTGAGCTTGCGCAGCGCGTCCGCGTTGAGGTGCCCCTCGCGCGTGAGCAGGTGCAGCTCGCGCAGCAGCGCGGGGGACTGGTCCGGCAGCAGCTCCCGCCGGACCTGCGAGGCCTTGACGTTGCGTCTCAGACGGACACCACTTCGAGGACCTCGGGAATCATCTCCCGCAGGCGCCCCTCGATGCCCATCTTCAGCGTCGCCGTGGACGACGGGCAGCCCGCGCACGAGCCCTTCATGTGCAGGTAGACGATGCCGTCCTCGAAGCGGTCCAGGGTGATGTCACCACCGTCCATGGCCACCGCCGGGCGGATTTCGCTGTCCAGGATGTCCTGGATGCGCCCCTCCACCGTGCCACCACCGGCCTGTCCCGCCGACTCGCGGGCCGCCGCCAGCGCCGCCTCGTCCACCACCGGCTCGTTGGCCGTCAGGTGGGTGTCCAACGTGGACATGACCTCGTCATTGAGTTCGTCCCACTCGCCCTCTTCCCCCTTCGTCACCGTCACGAAGTTGGTGCCAATCATCACCGCCGTGACGCCGCGCACGTCCATCAGCTTGCGCGCCAACGGGGACTTCGCCTGGGCGTCCTCGGGGTTCGTGAAGTTCACCGCCCCGCCGGCCAACAACCGCCGGTCCACCACGTACTTCAGCGTGCTGGGGTTCGGGGTCCACTCGAGCTGGATGTTCACCGACATTCAATTCTCCTTGGACGACTCCTCTAAGGCGCTCGCGGCCCCATAGCAACCCGGCTCGCGGACTGGCAATCGCCCCTCGCCCCCGCGCCTCCCTTCCACTCCGGAATCAATCCGGAATTCAAGAAATACATGAACTCATAGTGGATTTTGCGTAGACTGGGGGCATGCCTCCCCCCCTGCCCCGCGTGCCCGCCAGCGTGTTCGAGGGGTTGTTCGTGCGGGGGCTCCGGGCAGAGGGCCGGCTGGCCCAGGAGCTGGTGACGCTGGGGTACGACAGCCGGAAGCCGGAGCTGGACTACCCCATTGCCCTCTGGCAGCAGGCGGTGGCCCTGGCGCGGCGGGAGCGCTACGCGGAGCTCGGTGACGAGGACGCCTACCGGCAGCTCGGCCGGCGAAGTGCCCTTGGCTTCGCGCAGACGCTCGTGGGGCGCGTGACGGCCGTGGCCCTGCCCATGATTGGCCCGGCGCGCGCCCTGGAGCGGCTGCCTCGCTACCTGGCGATGATGGGCCGCTCGGACGTGGACGTGTCGCTGGCCTCCGAAGGCGAGCGCGGCCGACGCCTCTCCCTGTCGGACCGCTACAACAAGCCGGATTTGATGGCGGGGGGCCTGGAGGGAATGTTGGAGCTGGCCAACGCCCGGCCGCGAATCATCGTGGAGGAGCGCAGCAGTGGGGGGTACCGTCTGTTCGTGCGCTGGTAGCCCGCCAGCCCTGCCCCGGAGTCCCGCGTGTCCTACCC
>NZ_JAAIYB010000332.1 GCF_010894475.1 Myxococcus vastator | reverse complement strand
CACCGCGCCCCAGGCCAACCCCGCCCCACCGGTGAACCTGGCGCGCCGCAACCTGCTGACGAACGCTGGCCGCGCGGTGCCGCTGCTGGCGGCCGGGACGAGCTCGGTGGGGCTCGCCAATGGCTACACGCAGTTCTCCGTCCGCGAAGTCGACATCCACCTCCCCGGCCTGCCCCCGGCGATGGACGGGTTCCGCATCGGCCAGATTACGGACGTCCACGTCGGCACCTTCATCGACACCCAGTACCTGCAGAACGCCGTGCGGGCGATGAACGACGCCAAGGTGGACCTCCAGGTGATGACGGGGGACCTCATCGACGACCTGGACCAGCTCGACGGCACCATGGCGGCGCTGTCGGAGTGCGAGGCCCGCCACGGCATGCTCGCCATCCTGGGCAACCACGAGCACTGGCGCGGCCTGGGGGCCATCCGTCAGGCGTACGCCGACGTGGAGGCGCGCGGCGGCCCCGTGCGCCTGCTGGTGGACGCGTCCCATGCCTTCGAGCACGCCGGCCAGCGCGTGCGCGTGGTGGGCGTGGACTACCCGATGTCCGGCCGCAGTCACCGCGTGAAGGCCGAGCGCATGCAGCAGTCCGCGGAGGTCAGCTTCCGCGACGTGGCGCCCGAAGAGGTGGTGCTGTGCCTGACGCACCACCCGGACTTCTTCCCGCTCGCGGCCGAGCGCGGCGCCCGGCTGACGCTGGCCGGCCACACCCACGGCGGACAGGTGGCCTTCCTGGGCGTCCCGGCCTTCTGGTTCGCCTTCAAGTACATGCTGGGCCGCTACCGCCAGGGCGACCACCAGCTCTACGTGTCCGGCGGAACGGGGCACTGGCTGCCCTTCCGCATCGGCGTGCCGACGGAGGTGACGGTCCTCACCCTTCGCGCGACGGGGGCGTCGGCTGCTGGCCGTACGTCTTGAACTTCTCCAGGACGCGCGCCATCTCCGCGCCGTCCAGCAGCACCGGCTCACCCACCTGGAGCGCCCGCCAGTACATGGCGGCCAGCGTCTCCACCTCCACGGCCAGCTTGAAGGCCGCCGGCAGGTCCCTGCCCAAGGCCACCATGCCGTGGTTCGCCATCAGACAGGCCTTGCGGCCCTCCAGCGCGGACAGCACGTGGGCCGCGAGCTCCGCCGTGCCGAACGTGGCGTAGGGCGCGCAGCGCACGTCCGTGCCGCCCGCCGCGGACACCATGTAGTGGAAGGCGGGAATGTCCCGGTGCAGGCACGCCAGCGTGGTGCAGAACATGGAGTGCGCATGCAGCACCGCGCCCACCTCCGGCCGCGCGGCCAGGATGTCCAAGTGGAGCTGCCACTCCGACGACGGACTCCGGCGGCCCTCATGGCTGCCGTCGAAGCGCATCAGGACCAGGTCCTCCGGCACCAGCGCGTCGTAGTCCATGCCGGTGGGCGTCAGCAGGAAGCCGTCCTCCACGCGCACGCTCAGGTTGCCGGAGGTGCCCTGGTTGAGCGCGGACGCGTTCATCCGCCGCGCGGTGACAATCATCGACTCGCGCAGGGCGAGGTGCTCACACGCACCGCTCATTCCGCCCTCCCGCGCCGCTCCGGGAAGAGCGACAGCAGCCCTTCGTGCGAAGCCGGGCACACGCCGCGCTCGGTGATGAGCGCCGTCACCAGCCTCGCGGGCGTCACGTCGAAGGCGTAGTTGGCGGCGGGGCTCCCCTCGGGGGTAATCCGCACCGTGGCCACCTCGCCCGACGCCAGCCGTCCGGTGACGTCGCTCAGCTCCGCGCCGTCGCGCTGCTCAATCGGAATCTCACGCACCCCGTCCCGCAGCGTCCAGTCGAGGGTGGGCGATGGCAGCGCCACGTAGAAGGGCACGCCGTTGTCCTTCGCCGCCAGCGCCTTGAGGTAGGTGCCAATCTTGTTCGCCACGTCGCCCTGGGCCGTGGTGCGGTCCGTGCCGACGATGCACAGGTCCACCTGTCCGTGCTGCATCAGGTGGCCCCCCACGTTGTCCGCGATGACGGTGTGCGGGACGCCGTGCTGCCCCAGCTCCCAGGCCGTGAGCTGCGCGCCCTGGTTGCGCGGGCGCGTCTCGTCCACCCAGACATGCACGGGGATGCCCGCGTCGTGCGCCTGGTAGATGGGCGAGAGCGCGGTGCCGAAGTCCACCGTGGCCAGCCAGCCGGCGTTGCAGTGGGTGAGCACCTCCAGCCGACCCTGGCGGCCCTTGCGCGCCCAGGCCGCCTCCAGGAGCTTCAGGCCATGCGCACCGATGGCGCGGTTGATGGCCACGTCCTCGTCGCTGATGGCCTCGGCGCGGCGAAGCGCGGAAGCCACTCGCTCAGCAGGTGGCAGCGGCGCCAGGAGCTGGCGCATGTCCTCCAGGGCCCAGTGCAGGTTCACGGCGGTGGGACGCGTGCCCCGCAGCACCGCGAGCGCGTGCTCCAGCGCACCGTCCGAGGCCTCCGCGCGCATCGCCAGCCAGACGCCATAGGCCGCGGTGGCGCCGATGAGCGGCGCGCCGCGCACCTGCATGCTCCGGATGGCATGGGCGGCTTCATCCAACGTCGTCAGCCGCACGGTGACGAGCGCATGTGGCAGCCGCGTCTGGTCAATGGCCTCCGCGGCCTGTGCGTCCGGCGCCAGCCAGAGGGAGCGCATCGGCTTGCCCTGGACCTTCATCGGCGCAGCACCCGGCCCGCCACCGCGGACAGCTTCTCCACCATGCCAGCGTCCCAGGCCGTGGGCGCGGTGATGATGGCGTGGTCCAGCGCCTTGTGGCAGCCCTGGGCACAGGGGCCAGTGTGCGCCCCGAGCAGCGGCACCACGTTCTTCACCAGCCCCTTCGCCTTGCCCGCGTTGCCCAGCAGCACGGAGACGACCTGGTCCACCGTGACGGCGTCATGGTCCGGATGCCAGCAGTCGAAGTCGGTGACCATGGCCACCGTCGCGTAACAGAGCTCCGCCTCCCTCGCGAGCTTGGCCTCCGGCATGTTCGTCATGCCGATGACGTCACAGCCCCAGCTCCGGTACAGGTGGCTCTCCGCGATGGAGGAGAACTGCGGCCCCTCCATGGCCAGGTACGTGCCGCCCCGGCGCGCGACGACGCCCAGGCCCTCGCACGCGGAAATCACCGCGTCCCCCAGCCGCGAGCACACCGGCTTCGCCATGGAGACGTGCGCCACCAGCCCCGTGCCGAAGAAGCTCTTGTCCCGGGCGAAGGTCCGGTCGATGAACTGGTCCACGACGACGAAGGTGCCCGGTGGGTATTCCTCGCGCAGGCCCCCCACGGCGGACAGCGACAGCAGGTCCGTCACCCCGCTGCGCTTGAGCGCGTCGATGTTCGCGCGGAAGTTGATGTCCGTCGGCGCCAGCCGGTGGCCTCGCCCGTGACGCGGAAGGAAGACGACGCGGTGCCCTCCCAGCGTGCCGAAGCACAGCGCGTCCGAAGGCTCACCGAAGGGGGACGTCACCTTCTTCCATTCGACGTCCGTCAGGCCATCGATCTGGTACAGGCCACTGCCGCCAATGATGCCGATGACGGGTGCGGTGGGGTTGGACATGCGGCGGGCTCCCGGTGGACGCCGGCACAAGGACCGCGCCGGCGGCAGGGAGCGTAGGAGTCGCGGTGGCCTCGGGCAAGCCTCCGCGCCCCCGTCACGGTTGCAGCGCCCCTGGGCTCAATAGGGGCTGATGTAACAAACCGTGCCGCCCAGCCCGCCATCTTCGTTCGGGCAGTCGGAAGGGCACTCCGACATGCGCTCCATGCAGCACACGCCATCACCACAGACGGGAGCATCCCGCCAGGACAGGGAGTCGGTCCGGGTGGCCGCCTCCTCCGCGAGCGCGTCGCCTTCGCCAGCCTCCGGAACGGGCCCGCAGGCCAGCAGGAGCGAGGCACTCAACGACACCACTACGGACATGACGTTTCGCATGGGGATTTCCTTGCAGTCGAGCGGGAGCTGAAGCGCTCACCAGTCTTCCACCCGGCTCCCCATGAAGCCAGACACCCACGAGTCGCTGTCCGGTCGGAGACAATGACAAACAGCGTCAAGTCCAGCGAACTCCGCCGCTCAAGGCGCTCCCAGCGCGAACGACGCCATCCGGTGTCTGTATATCTTTCCAGCGTCTTCGAGGACATCGTTGTGCCCCGCCCCGGCCACTGTCTCCACCACGGCCTGGGGGAAGAGCGTGCCCAGCCGGCGCCCCATGTCCACGGGGATGAGGGTGTCCTCCTCGCCATGGATGATGAGCACGGGGAGCTTCACGGCGGCGGCCTTGGACGCGGTGTCATACCGGTCCCGGGCCAGCAGGCGGACGGGCAGGAAGGGAAAGGCCGTGGCCCCGAGGTCCGGGATGGACGTGTACGGACTCACGAGCATGACCCGGGAGCCGTGCCCCCGCCGCGCCATCTCCACCGCCACGCCCGTCCCCAGGCTGCGGCCACTGAGCACCGTCTGCTCGGCGGTCACGCCCTTCGCGCGCAGCCACGCGAGCGCCGCGTCCGCCGCGGCGTAGATGCCCTCCTCCGTGGGATGTCCCGGCGACGCGCCGTAGCCCGGGTACTCGACGGTGAGGAAGCCCAGCCCCCGCGCTCGCATCAAGCTGCCCAGGCCCAGCTGCGTCAGCACCTGCTCGCCGTTGCCGTGGAAGTGCACCACCGTGGGCGAGCCTGGAGGCGCCGGCAGGTGGAACAGGTCCACGTACAGGCCTCCCTCCAGCGGCAGGCGGCTGAAGCCGTCGCCTTCCGCCAGCGGCGGCGTGCCCTTGGGAGCCGGGTAGAGCAGGGAGCGCTGCAGGGCGAACATCGCCACACACAACACGAGGTAGCTTGAACCGAAGATGGCCAGGAAGAGGATGAGCATGCGGCGCAGCCGAGACATCGGCCCAGTCTGCCGCAGTTCGCGACGCAGCGCGACGGCGGATGGCGTCACGCTCGCAGTGGGCAATACCAGTCATCCCCACCGCAGCCGACCAGGCCCCCTGGCGCTCGGCCCGGCGGCGATGCAACGATAGCGATTGAAGGCGCCATCAAAGACAGACCACAGGACGACTCGGACACCCCAGGCCGCCGCCTGGATGGGAGAAGGCGTGACGTCTCAATGGGTGCTGGGCCATGCCCTGGAAGAGCGGCTACCATCGCTCAGGCTGCGCGGCGCTCCGGCCGCGGTGGACGCGGCACGCGCGCATCGCAGGCTGGAGCGCTGGCGCAAGCAAGAGCCCCTCACGCGGGACTCGCTCTGGGCCGAGCGCCTGCGAGCCTCGGGGCTGACGGAAGCGGAGCTGCACACCCTCCTGGGAGAAACCACGGAGGCGCTGCAGGCACGCATGAAAGCGCCGCCACCGTGGCAACGTGTCATCGAGCAGGCTTACACGTCGGAGATATCGCCGCCCTTCACCTGGCCGGAGCCCACGCCACCGGGCGCGGCCCTGCTCGGCCTGGTCGAGCCACTTGTCCACGAAGCACACGCACGGCTCGTCTCCACCCTGGACACCTGCCTGCGGGACTCGCCCGGAGCACCGTTCGAGCCGGAGCCCACGGCTCGCATGTTGCTCGCGCCGCTTCCACGGACGTTGATGCCCTTGCTGGGACGGACGCTCGCGGTGGAGCTGCGCATCACCCAGCTCGAAGGACGGCTCCAGGGAGACACGCCCGAAGCACGCTTCCAGGACTTCGCCCAGCAGCTCCGGCGACGCGACGTGGCGCTCGACATCCTCCGCCGCTACCCGGTGCTCGCGCGGCAAGCCGTGGAGTCCATCACCGCGTGGGGAGCCACGGGCGTGGAGCTGCTGAAGCGGCTGGCCCGGGACGCCGCCGCGCTGTGGCACCGCTTCCACGGCGGTGTTCCTCCCGGCCCGTTGGTGGAGGCCCTGGGCGGGCTGTCAGACCCGCACCGAGGTGGGCGCACCGTCTTCCTGCTCCGCTTCGCCTCGGGGCTGCGGCTCGTCTACAAGCCGCGCCCGCTCACGGCGGAGGCCACCTTCCAGCAACTCGTCTCCTGGCTGAACGCGCGCGGCCTCACGCCTCCGCTGCACACGGTGGAGGTCCTCTGCTCGGATGGCTACGGGTGGATGGAGTACGTGGAGGCCGCGCCGTGCCATTCAGCCGAGGAGGTGCGGCGCTTCCACCTGCGGCAGGGCGCGCTCGTCGCGCTGCTCTACGCGATGGACGTCACCGACATCCACTACGAGAACCTCATCGCGGTGGGCGAGCACCCCGTCCTGGTGGACCTGGAGACGCTCTTCCATCCGCACACGCTCGCGGCCTCCATGCGGGATGTGGAGAAGCAACCCGGTGCGGTGCTGAACGGGACGGTGCTCAAGAGCGGGCTGCTGCCCCAACCCGCCTGGCGCGCGAAGGACGGCACGGAGGTGGACTTCAGCGCCCTGGGCGCCAACGAGGGACAGCTCACGCCACTGGGCTACCTGGTGGCGACGGCGCACGGCACGGACCAGCTCCGCTTCGAGCGGCGGCGAATGGAGATTCAGGGCGCGGCGAACCGCCCCCGACTGAAGGGACAGGACGTCTCCGTGGCGGTGCAGGCGGATGCGCTCGCGCAGGGGTTCTCCAGCCTGTACCGGCTGCTCGCGGAACACCGGGATGCGCTGCTCGCCCCAGACGGGCCGCTCGCGGCTTTCGAGCACGCGCCCGTGCGGGTGCTCTTTCGCGGCACGGCCAGCTATGACGCCCTGCTGCACGAGAGCATGCATCCCCATGCGATGGGGGATGCGTTGGACCGGCAGCGCTTCTTCGACCACCTCTGGCTGGCCGTGAAGGAGCGCCCATACCTGGCGGCCCTCATCCCCTTCGAGCAGGAGGAACTGCAGCGCGGCGACATCCCCCGCTTCACCACCCTGCCCGGCTCGAAGGACCTGTGGTCAGGCGCGGGCCGCCGGCTGCCCGACTTCTTCGACGACTCAGGACTGGAGCGGGCGCGACGACGCCTTGCGGGGCTGTCACCGGAGGACCACGAGCGGCAGCTCGCCTTGCTGCGAAGCGCGCTCGACCGGGTCCGGATGGCGGCGAGCCCGGGCCCGCGCCCCCGCTATCCATTCCGCGAGATGCCCGAACCCGCGCAGCCAGACGCACTGCTGGCGGCGGCACGACGCGTGGGAGCGCGACTGGCGACCCTGTCATTCTCCGGCGCGGGGCATTCCCACTGGCTGTCGCTCGAGATGTCCGACGCGAAGGAATGGCGGCTCGTCCAGGTGGGGACGGACTTCTACCAGGGGCGCTCAGGCATCGCGCTGGTGCTGGCGCAGCTCGGCGCCCTGACGGGGGAGGCTCGCTTCACGCAGACGGCCCAGGGCGCCCTGCGTCACCTGACCTGGCGCCTGGAGGCCGCGCCAACACAAGTCCGTGGCGTGGGCATCCTCAATGGCTGGGGCGGCATCCTCTACGCGCTGACGCACCTGGGGGCGCTGTGGGGGGACCGCGCGCTGTTCGAGACCGCCGAGTCCCTCGTGGAGGTCATGGCCCCTCTCGTGGAACAGGACGAACACCTGGACCTGGGGGGTGGCTGCGCGGGCGCCCTGCTCGGACTGCTGACGCTCGTGGGGCAGCATCCATCCGAGCGTGCGTCACGGCTCGCGCGAGCCTGTGGGGAGAAGCTGATCCTGACGGCCACGCCCCAATCCCAGGGCCTGGGCTGGCTTTCACCCGCGACCGGCGGACTGGCGCTGTGCGGACTGGCACATGGAGCGGCGGGCATCGCGCTGGCGCTGCTGCGGCTGGCCTCCGCCACGGGCGAGCCCCGCTTCTTCACCGCGGCGCTGGAGGCGCTGGCGTATGAGCGTGGCCGGTTCTCGCCCGAGGTCGGCGACTGGCCCGACCTGCGCGCCGACGCTGGCATGCACGGCGGTGATGGACCTGCCTTCATGTGTGGCTGGTGCAATGGCGCGCCCGGCATCGGGTTGGCGCGCCTCTCCGGACTGCCGATACTCGATGACCACCGGGTGCGGGAGGAGATCGCCGCGGCGGTCCGCGCCACGCTCGCGGGGGGCCTCGGCTACAACCATGGCCTGTGTCATGGCGACCTGGGCAACGTGCTCTTCCTGCTGGAGGCCGCGCGCGCACTGAATGATGACACGCTGCTGCGGCGCACCTACCAGCTCGCGGGCGGCATCCTCCAGGGCATCGAGTCACACGGCTATCTGCATGGCCTGCCCGACAGCATCGAGACACCGGGACTGCTGGTGGGGCTCGCGGGCATCGCCCATGGATTGTTGCGGCTCGCGGCGCCGGAGCGAGTGGCGGACCTGCTCTCCCTGGCCCCGCCCGTCTCGTGACGCAGCCTCGTTCCCGACGAACTCCGGTACCGCGAGGGTTGGCGGTCCGTTGGCAGTCCCCCAACAACCCAAGAGGAGCAGCACCATGAGCCACAGCGACAAGAATCACATCCTCCGCGCCTGGCGTGACGCCGACTACTACGACAGCCTCTCCGACGCGGAGCGCGCCGCGCTCCCGGCCAGCCCCGCATCCGTCATGGAGCTGGAGGATGCGACGCTGGCGTTCATCACCGGCGGCGATGCCGAGGCCACCTGCCCCACCACCCCCACGCCCAACGAACTCACCTGCCTCAACACGGCCTGCGGGATGTCCGCCTGCTGCCGCTGAGCGACGGAACATGAGCTGACGCGGAAGGGCCGTGGCCGCTCGACGTGAATGCGGACGTGTCCGGGCGGGGGAGCGGCGGAGGAAGGCCGCTCCCCTGTCTGCCCCGGACGGAGTTGATGCGACTCGCCGACAGGTGAGCGCAGCGCCTATCCGAACAGGCCCAGCGCCGGGCGCGACGTGAAGCCAGGAAATACCTTCTCGAGCGCCACACCGGGCCGACAGGCACGCAGGACTTCCGCCAACGGTGCGCGCACGTCCGTCCAGGCAGGCACATCGCGCCCGTCCTGCAAGCGCTCCGTCTCCAGCGACTCAAAGCGCCCGTACACCTTGCCGCCCCTCACTCCGCCGCCCAGAACAAACATCGCGCTGCCCACGCCGTGGTCCGTGCCACGGCTGCCATTCTCCCGCACCGTGCGGCCGAACTCCGTGAGCACCACCACCGTCACCTGCTCCAGCTGAGCCCCCAGGTCCTGCGCGAAGGCCGCGAGCGCGCCTCCGAGTTCCTGGCAGCGGTTGGCGAACGCCCCCGTCGCGGCGCCCTGCGCGGCGTGCGTGTCCCAACCTCCCAACTCCGTCGCCGCCACCTCCAGCCCCACCTCGCCGTGGATGAGCCGCGCGATGTCGCGCAGCCGCTGTCCGAGCTGCCCCTTCGGATACTCCACTGCCGCACGCGGAGCGCGCTTCGCCAGCCGCGCCTCGTCCAACAGCGACATCGCCTCGAAAGCGTCCTGGCCCGTCGTCCGCAGCGCCTCGTCCACGGCGCTCGCGTAGAGCGCATTGAAGCCTCGGGTGGCCTCCTCACCTCTGCGCCCGCCCCTCAGCCTGTCTCTTATACACACCT
>NZ_JAAIYB010000331.1 GCF_010894475.1 Myxococcus vastator | reverse complement strand
TCTTCGCGCCCTTGAGCACGGCGGCGGTGAGGCCGGCGCCCTCGGAGGAGAAGGTGTAGACGGACTCGTCGCGGAGCAGCTCCGCCTTGCGCGCCGGAGGCGGCGGGGCCTCCGCGGTGGTGCCCGTCCCGGTGCCGCCTTCGGGAGGCGGGACGGCGGGGGGGGTGCCGGCATCGGCGGGCGCCATGGCCACCACGCCCGCGTCGGGGACTTCCGAGTCGGGCGGCGGCGTGGGCGCGAAGAAGAAGGTGTAGACGGCAGTGGCCGCGAACGAGAGGGCCAGGGCCGCCAGCAGTCGCTTCTGCGAATCGTTCGACTGGGGCGAGAGCGGATCGTTCATAGACTCCCCCCTCCACGGGGGAGAGGGCGGCAATGGGTGGAACCCCTCGTCACGGCACCGGGTCGATACCGCCGGGGTGGAAGGGCTGGCAGCGCATGAGCCGCCAGAGAGTGAGCCACGACCCCTTGAGGCCGCCGTGCTTCTCCAGCGCCTCCATGGCGTACGTGGAGCACGAAGGATGGAACCGGCACACCCGAGGGAGCAGCGGTCCGAGGAACTTCCGGTAGAAGCGGATGGGCAGCGAGAGGACGAAGGCCAGGGGGCTCATCTGGGCGGCTCCTTCGGCTTCGTCTCCGCGCGGGGCAGCCGCTGCAGCTTACGGGTGACACCGTCAAAGGCACGCGCCAGCGCCGGAGAGGAGGCGTCCTTCGCGGAGGAGCGTGCCACCAGGACGACGTCCAGGCCTGACGGCCATTGCATGCGGCGCTTGCGAAAGAGCTCCCGCAGGACGCGCCTCAAGCGCGCTCGGACGACGGCGTTGCCCACCTTGCTCGACACGGTCAGGCCAACACGCGAGTACGGTCGGCCATTGCGCTTCACGAGGGCCAGGAGGCAGTCCGAAGGGACTTTCTGCCCGCCTTCCTGGACCTCGAGGAACTCGCGCCGTTGAAGCAGGCGCAGGGCCTTGGGGAAGCGCTGGTCTGCCGGGCGGGACTCGCCCGGCGTCGCACCCTCGGCCCTCACACGCGAACTCGCTTACTTCTTGGGAGCGGACACGACGAGCCGCTTGCGACCCTTCGCACGACGACGCTTGAGGACATCCCGGCCGCCCTTGGTGGCGTTCCGCTTGCGGAACCCGTGGGCGCGATTGCGGCGGACCTTCGACGGCTGGTACGTGCGCTTGGACACGGCTCTGACTCCTTGGTGATGACGGCGGCGCCTCCTACCGCTCCGGCGCGACCTGAACTAGGGAAAGGGGCGGGTCCGTACCCCCATTTCCAGGGTAAGTCAACGTTGGATCACCCCAGCCCACCGTGGAGACCACCCCAGGAGGCCCGATCGGGCTGCTTGAGGTAGGGCGATGAAGGCTGGGGTGAGACTGACGGTGCTGACCACCGCCCAACGCACGGCGGCGGGAGTTTAATCGCGACCGGCACGGACGTCTGTTTCCCCGGCGGTTTTTTCCAGCAGCGGCCTGACTGCCGGGCGGCCTCGTGCCCTACCTGCACTCACATGGCCCTCTGGGCTGGCATTTCCACCCGCACGGAGAGGCGCCAGGCGGGCCGTCATGGCCAGCGCTCCACGGCGCTCACCGGCAACTCCCGAGGCAACACGGCGGCATCCGGGTTTGAGCCTGGCTGCGTCCTGACGCGGCCATCCGGGTTCCCAACGACGATGCACACCGGGAAGGTGCGCCCATCCGGAAGCTTCGCCTCGGAGTAGCGGGCCATCGCCGCCGGGCGACCGTACTCATCAACGAGGCCTGTCCAGAGTCGTCCGTACAGCAAGGTCCCATCGGGCAATGAGGGATCCGCCCAGGAGTAGCCCGCGATTCGGCCGACCACGGCGCCGTTGCGGTACGTGCCGAGCTGGCTCTGATCTCCGGGCTGGTTGATGTCGATGACGGCCTTGAGCCCCTTCGTGGTGTCCACCGCCAGGACTCGGGACATGGCCTCACGGGCCTCCTCGGGGCACTCAGCGGGCTCAGGCCGCACCTGGGCCGCGGAGCAAGCCAGCCCTGCGACAGCGCAGAGCGTGGCTGTCAGGAACCTGGATGGGCCAGAGCGAAGAGCAGTCAGCGGGGATTCGGGGGTCGCGGTGGGCACGTGCGGGCTTCCTTTATCCAATGTAGTCGCAAGTGTGCTCAGTCCCAGCCAGAGGGCCAGAGAAAGCACCAGCAGGGAGCACAAGGACCACAGCACAGAACGCCACCGTGGGAGGACCGGCGCTTCCACGGAGACGCCGTCGGTCCCCTCCAGCATCGGGGCTCCTGGCGTTTCCGCCTTCACCTGCGCCAGTTCATCCGCCGCTGCTGCCCGTTCCACGCATTCGACCGCAGACGATTCCTCGGCGGCATGAAGGTGCGCGGCCGGGGTAGGGCTTTCAGGCGCTTCTTCCTCCGGCGGAGGCAGCGCCAGGGAGGTCTGCCACTCGGGCTGCTTTCGCTCCTTGGCAGCATCCCAGAGGGCCTGAAGCAGCGCCTCGGCGCTGGGGTAGCGCGCCTCGGGCCGCTTCTCCAGCAAGCGCAGGGTGATGTCGCTCAACACGCGCGGCACCTTCGGGTTGAGCAGGTGCGGCGCGGCCGGCACCCGCGTTGCGATGGCCACCACCAGCAGGTCGTACGGCAACTTCGGATGGAAGGCATAGCCATCGGTGAGCGCCTCGAAGAGCAGCATCCCAAGCGCATAGAGGTCCCCAGGTACGCCCGGGTCGAAGTGAGCGCCCTGCTTCCAGGTCTCCTTTCCCAAGAAGGTCACGCACTCAGGAGGGAGCAGGTACGGCGAGGTTGGCGGCACCCCCACCGTCAACGTCGTCATGCCCGGAAGGCGGGCCACGCCATAGTCGAAGACGAGCGGCTTCTCGTCCTCCGTGCGAATGAGGATGTTGTCGCTCTTCAGGTCGCGGTGGCACACCCCACGCTGGTGCAGAGCGCTGACCTGGCGCACCACTTCCGTGAAGACGGTGAGCAGCCGCGCGGCAGAAGGCTCGGTGCGCCAGCGCCACTCGTGGAGCGTCTCTCCCTCGACGTAGTCCGTGACGAAGTAGAGGAAGCCACTGAGGATGGGCCAGTGGTCGACAGCATGAACCTTCAGCCCCGTGTCGTAGGCCATGTGGATGGCCACCTCGCGGGACATGCGCTCCTCCACGTTCTCCTCTTCCGGGAGATGGGCGCTGGAAGGTCGAAGCGCGACCTTCAACGTGTAGGTCCTCCCTGGCTGCTCTTCGCGCTCCACCTTGAAGACGCGGCCGAAGCCGCCAGCGCCCAATGGCGCGAGCACGCGCCAGGGGCCAACGCGGCTTCCGGGCACGAGTTGGTCGGGGTGAATCGGAATCATCGCCATGGCCAATGCCCCTGCGCCGCCTGCGGCGCGGTCAGAAAACCACTCCGCTCAAGGGCAGCGAACCGCTGCCTTCCTTGTCCTTCAGCTCGAGGCGCAGCTCCTCGCCCAGTTCCCACCAGGGGGCTTCGGTGCGTACGAGGAGGAGCCCTTCCTCTCCGGGAGCCAACTGCGGCCTGTCCATGCGCACGGAGAGCACCTTCACAGGGGCTCCGCGGACGGACGACAGCTTCACCTCACCCAACGTCCAGCGACGTGTGCCTGGCTGGCTGCGGAGTCGAACAGCCACCAGCGCCCACTTGCCGGTGCGGTAGCCCACGCCATCCTCCACCTTGAGTCCGCTCGAATTGTCGGGTGGCACGCGAGCGTCGAATCGTCGGACTCGAATGTCCTGAGTGAGCCAGCCGGAGAGGACCATGCCCTCCGGACCCCCATCGCCACTGCCGTCCCGCAGCGCCGCGTACTTGGCCCTCAGCTCGCGCAGCTCCACCTGGAGCGCCTCGACGGAACGCGTGCGGCGAATCACCTCCACGGATGCATCCACTTCGTCCCCGGCGGCGATGAGCTCGAACGTCGCCTCTGCCGGCGCAGCGCCGTCCGCGAAACGCACGGTGAGCAGCAGCCGCTCGCCGGGCACCAGGTCGACCTTCGGCTTGAAGGCGACCAACCTCTCGTGCTCATCAACTCGCTCGAAGTGCGACTCACGTCCCCCGAGCTGCACGCCCTTCATGCCGAGGTTCGAATCGAAGGTGAGGGTGGTGAGCGTTCCTCGCGCGACCCGCACCGTCACGTCCTCACCTACAGCGGGCAATGAGAGGGTCCGCTGCCGCAGCTTGCGCTCGCCGCCAGGTTGCGACTGGGCGGCCGCCGCGCATGCCAGCAGCAACAGCAGCAACGGCAACGGGTTCAAGGAACCGGGCACGTGGTCAGAGCCCGCTGGACTCGCAGCGCCTCATCGGCACGTTCATCATCAAGCCTTCGACCCGACTGCCACACTTCCCGCACTTCACCGGAGCCATTCGCGGCCTCGTCAGCTGGACCCAACGTCAATAAACGACGCTAGCGACACGTCTTTAGCGACGTGGTGAAGCTCTTGTAGACGCTCCTACGGTCCCGCCGCAAGATGGGGCCCCGGGTCGACAGAAAACGCCGGCCTGAGCGGGCGGAGCAGTACGAGAGCGACGCCTACCGCGCGCTCCAGCAGCGTTTGGCCGCGGCGGTCCGGCGCCTCCGCGAACAGAAGGGCTGGACGCAGGAAGAAGCGGCCCACCGCTGCGGCATGACGACGCGCCTCTACCAGCGCGTGGAGGGAGAAGAAGCCAACCTCACCTTCACGTCGCTTGCCCGCGTTTGCGAAGGCTTCGAGGTCGATGTGGTTCGCCTCTTCAAACCACTGAAGCGGCGCACCTGAATCAAGGATTGTGATTCTCGAACGGCGGCCTACGCGAGCCGACCGGCCCCAACTGTTGCCGCGCATGTTGCTTGATGGACGCCCGGTTTCGAGCGCCCTGGTTGATGGACTATTGCGCCCATCCTACGGTTCTCCGGTCGGGTCAGGGCTGCCCGAAGGGCGCCACCGAAAATGGCCCAAGCCGTGGCGCGACTGGGGAACCGCCGTCCCGAGGCCATCCACCAGTCGCCTCAATCGACGTGCACGGCAACACCCGGGCAGGCACCCCAGGCCCGCCTCAAGCTCGCAACACCTGAGAGCGCCCTGGGGCCTCCCGCACCCGTCCAGCGACACCGCTTTTTTCCGGCGAAGGAAATCTGAGAGCACCGTTCTCCGGGAAACCCACACAGAAGGTGTCCACACCATGTCACTCACGCGACCCCAGGTCGCCGTGCTCGGACTCGTCATGTCCGCGGCGCCCGCCCTGGCCTTCACGCCGCTCCCCACCATCCCCACGCAGCCCATCTACAACCTCTGCCTGGGCTATGTGCCCACGCTGCAGGACTGCCAGACGGGCACCACCCTCTGCGCCCAGTTGGCGCGGCAGGCGGCGAAGACGAACCCGAACGCCACCTGCAACGTCCTGGTGCGCGACGCCGCGCTGGACGCCGTGGCCAGCCTGCCCGAGCGCACCGTGCTGGTGCCCGTCACGCGCAACGCGAGCGGCCAGACGGTGGAGCCGGACGTCGCCACCAAGCCGGTGGCCTTCATCGAAGAGGACGCGAACGGGCGCAGCATGAACGGGCTCGCCGGCTTCCTGCTGGGCACCGCGCACCGCGACCAGACCTACTTCCCGGCCACGTCCCAGTCCGCCGGGTGGATCAAGTTCCTGCGCGCGCTCCAGCTCGCCGGGTGGGACAACAGCGGCACCACCGTCGACTCCTGCCAGGAGTACGTGCACGAGAAGTACTACGACTACAGCCTCTTCGAGTTCGCCACCGCCTCCCTCGGCACCGACTACCGCCGCATCCATGGGCTCGCCTTCGCCGCGGCGCCCAGCGGCGGCGCCGTCCCCGCCACCGCCATTGGCACGCGCGCGATTCTGGACCCGGTGCAGCGCGGCAAGGACGGCACGCCCATCCAGCCCGCCATCCAGTTCCCGGCGGGCGCGCCGAAGAACGAGTTCTTCACCGTGCCCGCCCCGGTCCAGGGCAAGGTCATCATCAGCGCCAGCAACCAGGACCGCGTGGTGCCGCTGCCGGGCATCATGGGCGGGGCCATCATCGAGCTCAAGGACCTGCACCGCAGCCTGAACCTCTACGGCACCGTCCTGCCCTCGGCGATGCGGACCACCCTGTCCCAGGGCGCCAGCTACTACAACGAGAGCTGGGCGTGGCACCGCGCCATGAGCACGCGCAACGCCGCGGTCCTGGACGAACAGCTCTACTCGCTGGACCAGCTCCAGGAGGACTTCGCCGCGCTCATCCAGCAGCGCAAGGAACGGGTCGCCGCCATCCAGTCGGAGCTGGCCCTGCGCTTCCGCCCGATTCCGGGGATGCTCCAGGCCCCGTCCACGGACACGTCCAGCAACCTGTCGGGCGACGAGCCCCAGGACCCCATCATCACCCGCGCCTACGAGCTGGCCGCGCTGGATGACGTCATCGAGGCGGCGCTCCAGCAGGCCCAGGCGCGCGGCTGCCTCGCCTTCCAGACGGGCAAGATGCCCGCCCCCTGTGACTGGTCCCCCAAGCGCTTCGCCCGGCGCGTGATGAACCTCTACCAGGGCGCCCGCGAGCAGGACTTCCAGAAGTGCGCGCGCTACACCCGCGACGACTTCGCCGACCTCAAGGCGAAGGCCCTGGTGCACGGCGGCGTCAACTTCCCCGCGCAGAACTACACGACGAGCCCCTCGCGACTGGAGACGTACTTCACCCGCCGCGACCAGTACCTGCGCGCCCTGTCCGCCACGGTGGGCACCATGCTGGACCCGAAGACGGCGCAGCCCCGCCTGCGGTGGGAGTCCGGTGACAGCTACAGCCTGGGCAATGACACCTTCGGCGCCACCGCGAACTACCAGGTGGCCGTCGCCCTCAACAACGTGAAGTACACGCCCGACTGCGGCCTCTCCCCGGAGGTGACGGGCAGCTTCGACGCCACCGGCAGCGCCCTGGGCATCAGCGCCAACCTCATCCACGCCCAGACGCAGGTGACGCAGAAGCGCGCGGACATTGATTTGGACGTGCTCGACAACACCGTGCCGCTGGTGGACGTGCACCGCGACCTGGCGCTGGGTCAGTTCAACATCGTGTCCGGCAAGCAGGAGAAGTCCGCCACGCTGGTGAACGCCCAGGCCACCTTCGTCATCGTCGTGGTCCCCGTGACGCTCGGGGCCAAGGTGGCCGGCGTGGTGGGGCTCGACTACCGGCTGACGGCCGAGCACCAGGTGACGGGCACCACCCAGTGCAGCGTGACGAGCCTGGGCGTCGCCGGACACCTGGAGCCCTTCGCCCGGGTGGACGGGGAGCTGTACGCGGCCGTTGACCTCTTCATCATCGAGGCCGGCGTGAAGGGCCGCCTCCAGCTGGTCCACGCCGCCGTCCCGCTGGACGCCAGCGCATATCTGACGTCCTCCGGCGGCAGGCTGAAGCTGCGCATGGAGGGCAACTCCCACCTGCGCTTCACCTTCCTGGCCGGCCGCATCTCCGCCTACGTGGAGGTGGGCATCTGGCCCTTCGAGGCGGAGTTCGAGCAGACGCTGGTGAGCTGGAACGGCATCAAGGAGGACGTGAAGCTGTTCGACCACGCCTTCAACGTCGACCTCGTGGACATCCGCTCGCTGCTGTAACCCACCCGCTGGAGACGCCCCATGAACAACGCACGCAAGGTCATCACTGGCGGTGCCCTGCTGGCACTGCTGCTCCTGGGGGCCACCTGGCTCCACCTGGCCCAGGCCCCTGTCACCGGGGCGTCTCCCGCGACGACGCCCCTCCACCTCCGCTTCCCGGTGGGGGAGCGCCGGACGTATCACCTGGACTACACGGCCCGGACCGAGGTGCGCCTCGCTGGCGCACCTCGGGACGGCGCCGCCATGGCGGGCCAGGCCCACTTCGCCGGGGACCTGGTCCTGCGCAGCCACCCCGCCCAGGGCACCGCCCTGCGCGTGGGGCTGAGCCTGGAGAACCTCCGCACCCACTCGCTGGAGCTGTTCGGCCACGCGCTGCTGCCGGACGCCGCGGCCGTGGAGGCCACCTTCGCCGGCCGCGAGGCCCTGCTGGAGCTGGACGCCGACGGCACCCTGCGCGCCGTCGCCTTCCAGGAGGGAGACCCGTCCCTCTTCAAGAACACCATGCAGGCGCTGGCGGGGGAGCTCCAGTGGGCGCTGCGCGACGGCGACACCTTCCAGGTGGACGAGACGACGTCGCGGGGCGGCGCTCGCGCGGAGTACACGCGGCTGGACGGAGACACCCTGCCCGCGCGCTTCCTCAAGCGGCGCCTGGCCTACCCGGAGCCTCGGGGCATGGGCACCGGGAGCGGCGCCGTGGAGGTAGACTCGCGCTTCGAGGTGACGCTGGACGCCGGCGGCGTCCTGGAGCGCCTCGTGGGCGAGGAGCGCGTGCTGCGCCGCCCGGCCGGTGGCGGCGAGCCCACCGCCACCGCGCACGTCCAGCTCCGCCTGGAGCCCGGCGCGCGGGGGCGCTTCACCGTGGCCCAGGCGCCCGCGGACGTGGCGCTCCAGCGGCTGGCGCCGGGCGAGCTGGTGACGGACGCCCGCGTGCAGGAGCGGATGCTGGCGCAGCAGGTGGATGGCCTCACCCCGGAGCGCTTCTTCGAGCTGATGGAGAAGTACGCCAACGGCGGCACCTTCCCGGAGCACAACCACTTCCTCCTCCAGGCCACGGGCCTGCTGGAGCAGCAGCCCGAGCTGTGCGCGCGGCTGGCCGACTTCTTCCAGCAGTCCACGCTGAAGCCGCGCGGCCGGGCGCTGGTGTTGGACTTGCTGGCGGGCGCGGGCACACCGGACGCGCAGGCGGCGCTGGTGCGCGCCCTGTCCAGCCCCCAGGCGCTGGCCGAGCCCGCCTACGGCATGCTGCTCAGCCGCCTCTCACTGCTGACCAGCCCCACCCCGGACACGGTGCGCTTCATCGAGCGCGCCCACCTCACGGCCCGTGACGACACGCGCGTGGCCACCTCCTACGCCCTGGGCGCCACCGCGGGCGCCCTCTACCGGCAGCAGCAGGACGGAGAGTCCCTGGCCGCCGTCCAGCGGCTCGAGTCCGAGCTGCACACCGCGCGCACGCCCGAGTCGAAGGCCCACCTGCTGCTCGCGCTGGGCAACGCGGGCCTGGAGGCGCAGGTGGACGTCATCACCCAGTACACCCAGGACCCGGACGCGCAGGTCCGCCGCGCCTCGGCCCGCGCGCTGCGCAAGATTCAGACGCCCCAGGCCCTGCGCTCGCTCCTCACCCTGGCCGAGGACCCTCAAGCCCCCGTGCAGTCCTCCGCGCTGACGGCGCTGGGCCGCCGCCCCCTGGACGACTCCGCCCTGCGGCAACTGCGCGACCTGGCGCTCGCCGGCAACGTGCCCCTGGAGAACCACCACACCCTGGTGTCGGTGGTCGAGCCCTACGTCCAGCGCACGCCGGAGGTGCGCCAGCTCCTCCAGCACCTGCTCACTCACGACGCGGCGGACGCGCAGCTCCACATGCGCATCCGCGGCCTGCTCGGGACGTGACGGGGGGACGCCGGAGGTTTCACTTGGGGTGAAGCCTCCGGTGGGGTCCCCCAGTGCTTGGGGTAGGGGTGGGGATGATCCACAACCGGGCCCGGCTGGCATGCCCGTTGCGGAT
>NZ_JAAIYB010000330.1 GCF_010894475.1 Myxococcus vastator | reverse complement strand
CGCCTCCGTCTGGAGGGTGAGGTGCTCACGCGGCCCCGGCAGCCCCAAGGCCTCGCGCGCGCTCTCACTCAGCTCCTGGCCCAGGGGGATGGCGTGCCGCAGGGCCTCTTCGAGGTTCCCCTCCTCGAACATGTCGAAGAGGCGGCGCACGTACTCCGCCTTCCGCTGCCGCGCCCACTCGCCGAGCAGGGTGTTGTTCATCATCCAGTCGGACAGCCTGTCCCAGGGACTCGGGCCCGAAGGGACGGCGGGAGTGGACGGCGGCAAGGCCGGTGGTGACGCTTCACGCGAAGGCCCCCGAAACATCGAGGCCAGTCGCGCCCGCCATCCGGACGAAGGGGGCCCCTGCCGCGCTTCGCGCGCCCGTGCCCCCGAGAACGCCGCTCCGAGCCGCGCCAGCCATCCTGGCCGGCCTCCTCCGGACTCGCCACGTCCGCGCGCCGACGCGCCCTGAGGGGAGAACTCCGCGAGCAGCCGCGCCAGCCATCCCTGGCGAACGAGCGCGTCACCACCGCCGCCACGCGCCGCCGTCCCGTCGGGGAAGAGCTTCTCACGCAGCCGAGCCCACCATCCCGGACGGCGCGCCCCAGCGGCGGCGGGAGCGCGGCGCCCCTCCATGCGCGCGAGCATCTCCTGGGCTTCAACTGACGGCTCGGGCACGCCGGGACCGAAGCGCTCGCGAGACGGCGGCGGCAAGGGCTCCAGCACGGGCACGGGGGGCGGCGGCGCGCCCAGCGTCCGCGGGGCACGGAGCGCCCATTCGGAGACATCGAGCCAGGCGGCCACCTCCACCCGCGGCATCGCGCTGGCGGAGAACACCTGGGCACGTCCGCTGAGCACCAGCAACACCGTGCCTTCATGGAGGCTCGGGTGCCGGCGCTCCGATGGAGACAAGGGCGCCGAGGAGAGGAGGCCGTCCTCGCGCGTGAGCGGCAGCCCCGGCGCGGCTTCACACGCCACCGCGCGTGGCGCGGACATCTCCACAAGATATCCACCCGCCACGGCGTGAACAGACATGCCGGGCGCCCACATCGCCAGAATCCGGCGGCGCGCCTCCGCCTCACCGAGCAGGGCCGGGTCGAGCCAGAAAGCCGAGGCCCGGACCGTGCCCCGGTGCACCTGCTGCCGGGGCCGCGGGCCGGCACGCGCCGCGCTCATACCCCGCCTCCTGTCTGGAGACGGCACAGCACCGTGCCTTGCTCCAGGTGGTACAGCACCAACTCGCCCTCCGCCGTCAGCCACGCGAGCACGGGCACCGCATGACTGGCCTCCGCGTGGACCACGTTGGCGGCGGCCACCGTCAGCTTGGACTGGTGCCGCGGCCCCACGCTCCAGAAGGTCCGCTGGTCCGGGTCGAGCGCCAACAGCCCGGCCTCCCCTCGCGCCTGCTGACACGTTCCGACGCCCACGGCTCGGAAGCCCGGGCGCAGCGTCACGAAGGGCTCCGAGTTCCGGTGATGCAAGCGCCACACGCCGGGGCTCTGGTTCACCGCGAGCAACCCAGCATCCGGGTGGCCTGGATGAGCTGACGCGCCGAACCAGACAGCGTCGCCCCGCGAGTCCTCCAGTGGCACCTGGCGCACCTCCTTCGCGCTCACGATGCACAGTCGCATGCAGCTCCCGGCCTCCGCCTTCCCGTCGCGCGTCACGAAGACGCTGGCGCCCTTCACGTGCGCGGCGGCGATGACCCGCTGTGCCACCTGGGCGGAGTCCACGCGGCGGGAGTCGGAGTCCTCCTCGAAGCAATGGAGCGTGTCGTCCAGACCGGCCAGGAGCACGCACTCCCGCTGGGAGGCATCAAGATAGGTCGTCAGCCGGCCGGGTGGCTGTCCCAGCGCGGGAACAGGTGGATGCGCCTGCGTATCGCGCAGCGTCCAGGGAAGCGCCGCGGGCCCGCGCTTGTGGCTCCTGGCCTGATGTTGCAGCCGTCCCCGGAAGGCATAGGCGCGCCCCTTCCGCGTCAGCACGAGCAGCCCGCCCTGGCGCCGCCACCCCGCGCCCAGGAAGGTCTCATCACTCCGAGGATTCATCCGCTGGGGCCGCGCGAGGGTGGCGCGAGGGGAGTTGGGCAGCGCCATGGCGCCGACGCCGCCCCCGTCAAGGAAGAGCATCAACCGGCGACCATCCGCGGAGAAGGAGAACCCCGACACCCGCGCGTGCTGGACGGTCCTCACGGGCGCGGCGACGCGGGCGCGGAACGGGTCCCTCAACAGCCGTACGCTGTCATCCGGCGACGGCAGGTCGAGCAGCACGGAGCGCGGCGCGCGCGCGGCGGGGCGCACCTCCACCGCGAGCTGACGCACCTCGGGCGCCAGGACTTCGGAGACCTCGATGCGCGAGAGCGCCTCCGCCCCCTCGAGCCGGGACAGGCGGGCAGCCCCCACGAGCCAGGCGTCCGCCGTCCGCGCGTCGAGCTCGAGGGCTTCGCGCCAGGCCGCGAGCCGCTCAGCCGAGGGCGACGCGGTGTCACGCGCGTTCAACCAGGCGCCCAGCGTGGCGGGCGTCACCTCCATGAACCCGCCGCGCTTCGGGTCTGCCTGAAGCACGCCCCACGCGAACGTGGCGCCCGCGGCCTCCGCCCTGCGCGCCATGACGATGAGCAACGCGAGGTGCGCGATGCGCGGAGCGCCGAGCTGGTCCGGGCCCGCGTCGAGCAACACCACCGTGCGCCGCGCACGCCGGGGCTGGCGGAACGAGGGCTTGAGATAGGACAGCTCTCCGAAGGCGGCGCGGCGCACCAGCTCGTCGGGGGCCTCCAGCGCCCACAGCCATTCACTCACCAGCAACCGGTCGAAGGCGCCTCTTCGCGACAGGCCGTCATACCCTTGGGGCTCACCGCCCATCTGCTCCGAGGGCGCCCGAAGCGGCCCCAGCGCCGCGGACAACCGGGCGACCAGGGGGCCCAGACTCAGCGCCACGTCCAACGGGAACGTCGCGAGGATGGACGCCCAGGGGTGCAACGCATGGGGCAACGTGCTCACGGCGTGTCCCCCGTCGTCCCCGTGTCCAGCCAGGCCTGAAGCGTGACACGAGACACGGGCCGCGCGGCGTCCAGGCTGACAAGACACATGGACGCGGGCAGCACCGCCAACTTCGTGCCCATTCCATGCGCATGCGCCACGAACGCACGCTCCAGCAGCGGCGCCGCCACGTCCGGCGCCAACGCACAGGGGAGCAACAGCGAGGGCGCCGCGTCATCCCGCCCCAGGTACACGGCGCCGTCGACCCACGGCAACGACGCCGAGGCCCCGAGGAGCACCAGGAGGCCCGGCCCCGCGACGCCTTCCCAGGTGGCGAGGCCTGCGTCGTCCTCCGCGAGCACCCGGCGAGCGAGCGCCACCGCCACGGGCCCTTCTCCCACGACAGCGAGCGGCTCCAGCGGCTCCGCGCGAGAACACCACCGCACCGGCAGGCGCGCGGCGGCTTCGCCACGCGTCTCCTGGGCGCTCACACCGCCACCTCCGTCGCGGATGACTCAGGCCCTGAAGCACCGGCGGCGAGCACCCCCGCCACCTCCGCGCGCAGCACCTTCAAGTCCTCTGGAAGCGACTCGGGAGCGAAGCCCGCGTCCATCTCCCGCGCCACGCCCTCCAGCTTGAGCCGCCACGCGGCGAGCGCCTCGCCATGGGCCTCCACGGGCCGCTCCGCCAGCAGCGCCTGCCCCGCGGAGGCGATGCGCCGCGCCCGCGCCAGGGGGCCCGCGCTGGCCTCCAGCGCCGCCGCCGGCAAGGCCGGGTTCTCCGTCCCGGCGAGCACGTCCCGCAGCACGTCCCGAGCGAGCGCCTGGGCCTCCTTCGTCGGCACGGCATACACGAGCGGCCACAGGTCCGCGGTCCCCGGCGTGCGCCGGCCCGCGAGCGCGGCGGCGGCGGCGATGAGCTTCTGCACCTTCACCGCGCGGCGGTCGGACAAGGCCACGCCCGCGGCGCGCAGCGTGCGCAGCGCATGGGCCAGGTGGGGGCGCACCCCGGAGAGGTCCGCCTCACGCGCGGCCTGGGCGACCACGTCCAGGGACTCCAGCGAAGTGACGTGCGCGTCCGAGTCCCCCCACAGCGAAGCGCCGCCCGCGAGCAGCTCCTCCAGCCGCGGGTCCGGCACGGGCTCGACGAAGATGCGCGCGAGGAACCGGTCCGCGAAGGCGGCCAGCGACTCGTCTTCCGGCAAGGCATTGGAGGCGCCCACGCAGACGCGCAGGGGGCAGCGCATGCGGGTGTGGCCGCGCCGGAAGGTGCGCTCGTTGAGGAGGCCCAGCAGCGTATTCAGGATGGCGGTGGAGCCGAGGAACACCTCGTCGAGGAAGGCGACCTCCGCCTCGGGCAGCATGCCCTGGGTCTCCGTCTCGATGAGGCCCTCGCGCAGCTTGCGCAGGTCCACGGGGCCGAAGATTTCGGAGGGCTCGGTGAAGCGGCCCAGGAGGTACTCGAAGTAGGAGCCGCCCAGGACGCGAGCGGTGCGCCGCACGGCCTCGCTCTTCGCGGTGCCCGGCGGACCGATGACGAGCAGGTGCTCCCCCGCCACGGCGGAGAGCGCGACGAGCTCCACCATCGCCTCGCGTTCGACCAGGCCCCGGCCCGCACTGGAGAGCGCGTCACGAACGGCGGAGGCGGCGGCTTCGAAGGAGCTGGACATGGAACACCACCCTAACCGCCGGACTTGCTGTCTGAAAGCGCATGCAGGCCCCCTCCCCGCCCTCCATCCGACAGGGCGGAAGTCGCTGAACTGTCCGCGGAGCGGCACTTGGAGTCCCCCGAGGCGACCTCCAGGCATAGACTGCAACGCATGAGAAAGCAGTCGATGTGGGTGGCGGTGGTGGGCGTGCTGAGTGTGGGAACGGACGCGGTGGCGGCAGGCTGGAATGGCTATGCATCGCTGGGCGCCGGCATCACCCTGGACCATCTGAGCGACTTCCGCACGAGGGGCCCGGCGCTGCACGGCTACCTGGGCCTGGAGACCCCACCGGGACTGTCGGTGGGTTTGCTGGCGGAGATCTCCGAGACGTGGGGCCAGCAGTTCCCGGACGCGATGCGGTCGGGACAGTTGGAGCGCGCGCAGCTCGACTACCGGGCGGTGGGCATCGAGGCGCGGCTGCGCTTCTTCCAGGACAAGCCCATCACCCCGTGGGTGGGCGCGCGGCTGTCGAAGAGCTGGGGGAGCACCTTCACGCCGGATGACGTGGGCACGTGGCTGCGGACGAACATCGACACCACGAGCATGGCCTTCCGGGTGGGCGTGGACGGCTGGTTCAGCGACACCTGGGGCGTGTCCGTCTCCACGGGCTTCCAGTTCTGCGACGTGAAGCTGACGTCCAGCGCGCTCAACCAATGCGCCAAGCTCATGCAGTCGGTGATTGCCGGGCCGGTGTTGCGCATCTGAAGCCAGGACCTCGCGCGCCCGTTAGAGTGGGCCCGTCATGAACGCTTCGACGACATCGCCCTCCGCCGTGGGTCCTCGCTGGCTGTACCTGCACGGCTTCGCCTCGGGTCCGGATTCGAAGAAGGGCGTGGCCGTGGCCCGGCACTACGCGGACCAGGGCATCCCGGTGGAGCGGTTGAACCTCCGCGTGCCCTCCCTGGAGCAGCTCCGCCTGAGCGCCATGCTGGACACGGTGCTGGCCGCCATGGGTGGGCCCGAGGAGCGCGTGGTGCTCCTGGGCTCCAGCCTGGGCGGCCTCACGGCGGCCCGGGTGGCGGAGCAGGACGCCCGCGTGTGCGCGCTGGTGTTGCTGGCGCCCGCCTTCCGCGTCGTCCCGCAGCTGCGCCGGAGGATGGGGGACGCGGCGTGGCGGCATTGGCGGACGTCGGGCTGGATTGAGACGGACGACTTCGTCACGCAGCAGAAGGTGCGCATCCATTCGGGCTTCATCGCGGACGCGGAGGCCGTGGATGCCCGGACGGACGGCTGGCCCGACGTGCGCGTGCCGACGCTCATCATCCACGGCCGTCAGGATGACACCTGCGACGTCCGCAACTCGCGCCAGTGGGCGGAGGGCAAGCGCCACGTCCGGCTGGTGGAGGTGGATGACGGCCACGAGCTCACCGATTCACTGCCGCGGATTCTGGAGGAGACGGAGGTGTTCCTCCAGCCGTGGGGCGCCCGGGGGCCGCGCGCTCACAGTTCGATGCCGTAGGCGGTGGCCACCTGCTTCATGAAGCGGAGCATGAAGGGCGGGGTGTCGTTGCCCAACGTCAGGCGCGTGCGCCGGCCGTTCACGGTGAACTCGAGCGTCGTCGTCTGCCCGTCATGTTCGGGGGGAGGCGGTGCGCTTCGGCCCTCCTTGAGTTCGCTCAGTCGGCTCGCCACGATGAGCAGCGTCGTGAGCCGATGGGCGTCGTCCGCGTTCGCCTCGGAGAGGAGCGGGCCGTTGCGCTTGAAACGGCCATCCGCGAAGACCTCGAGCCAGTAGCTCCGCGTGTTGGGCATGCCGGGCGTCTTCTCGAGCCTGAGCACGAGCGCGTCCTTGGAGAACCGCTGCTGGCTCCGCTCCGGATGCTCCAACTGCGAGAAACCTTCGCTCAGCCGCGGCGCGAGCAGTGGCGAGTACTTGAGGAAATCGCTGAACGTGCCTTCGACCACGTCGGCGCACGCCCCCCGCTGCCAGCCGCCGAGTCCCTCGATGCGGTAGAAGACCTCGTCGACGTACCACTGTCCCTCGGGGTTCCAGATGACGACGAGGCGCCTGGCCTGTGACGTCGGCTCGACGCGTGTGGAGAAGTACTGCCGGTCGTCTTTGGGGGAGCGGAGCATCCCCTCGAGGTCTCTCGGCAGCAGCTTCTGGAGCGTGCTCCCGCGAATGGCCTGCGCCTTGAAGTATGCGCCCAGCGTCGTCGCGGGCTTCTGCTCGCGGAAGTACGGGAGGAAGTCGAGCTCGGCGGACAGTGGCTCAAAGCCCTCGGGCGGGATGAGCTCGCACCGTTCGATGAAGGGCTGGTAGTCCTCGCGCCCCATGCCGTAGCGCTTCCCGTCCGAGCCGATGTGGACGTCGTTCTTCGCGTTGGGGTCGCCGCAGTTGACCTGATGGTAGAGTTCGAAACGCCAGGTGGGAGCCATTTTGGCAGGAGCCCCTTTCTTGGGAGTCACGGACCGGGTGTCCCCGGGCGCCGCGCCGAGGAGGGGACACGCCAGGAGGATGACGACGGCGAGCCGGTGAAGTCGCGACATGACTCGCAGTGAACCATGTCGGGAAATCCTGGGGATAGGGCTTCTTGAAGCGGGAGACGCGCACCTCCGGCGTTGGGGGTGTCGCCCGGTTGAACGCCCGCGACTCAGGGACGGTGCCGCTCCGCCTCATGGAAGAACTGGGTGAGCGAGTAGTCCAGCAGCGACTGACGGGACTGCAGGTACCGGCGGGCGCGCAGGAAGGGCAGCCAGACGCGCCCTCCGACACGCACCTGCGACTCCTCCAGCTTCCGTCGCGGAACCCACGCTCCGCCCAGCCGTCGAACGAGCATGCCGCCCAGGTAGGCCCCCAGGGCTGGAGCGGTGTGCTCGTCGATGAGGTCCCGCGTGTACCGCTCGGGGAAGTTCTCCCTCCAGAAGTAGAAGTCCAGGTCCGTGAGAGACTCTGGCGTCTCGTTCATGATGGAGGGCACCTGGGTGTGCAGCGCCGCCACGAGGCGCTCGGACAGGGCGCCGTAGTCACGACGGATGCGTTCGACATTCTCGACGTCCGGAGGAAGGGCGGCCGGGAGCCACTCCTCCGGCGCTGGCGGCCGGAAGGCGTTGAGCTCGGCGATTTTCGCCTGCCGTTCGCTGATGGCGAACGTGTCCGGCAGCCGTGAGAGGAGCGGCGCCAGGTCCGGGTGGAAACGAGGCTCCACCGGAGCGAGCGCGGCGCTGCGCTCCCTCAGCGTGCGCAGCACCGTGTCGAAGTCGAGGTCTGGCCGCAGGTGGACCTGGGCGCGGGCCTGGGCCACTCGCGCCTCGTCACTCGCGAAGTCCGCGGCGGTGGGCCACAGCACCAGGAGGACGGAGCCGTTGGGCAGCTCCTCCACGAGGTGCGCTGGCGTTGAGAGCATCCGCTCGCGGCCTACGGCCTCGACCAGCTTTGGACCGAAGACGTTGAGCCAGAACAGCTCATAGAGCTTGTCGAAGCCATCCCTGCGAGTGGTCTTCCCATCACGACCGAAGTAGGGAGCCCCCGCGAGTTGGCGATCCGCCATGCCATGGGCCATGGCGTAGTCCACCCGATAGTCCGCGGCCAGGGTCCTGACCATGTCGACCAGCCTGAGGCACCGCCCTCGCTCCGAAAACAACGAGAGGGGTTGAACACCCAGGCTACAGCTCAACTGCGTTCCGGATGGATGGAGATTGAGGTCGAGCGTCAACTCGACCGAGGGTTGTGCGCGGTAAAGCGCGACGGACGTTCCATGCGCATCACGCCGCTCACCCAATGCCTTCTGGATAGAAGCGCGCGAGTATCTTCGCCGTTGCGCGCCCTTCACGACATCCGGCATCCAGCCTTCAGCGTGGGACTCCAGCGCCGCGATGAAGGGCGTGAGCTCGGTGTCCGACCCGGCAGAATGGCCAGGCACCCCGTCCAGCAGGAATCGCAGGCCATCGCCTGCATTCGGTTCGAGCGGACCCATTGCCTTCATCGAAACAGCACCTCCACGCCTTCTGCCCTGCTCTCAGCTCTATTCACGGCACGCTCAAGGGCATCAGGGTCCAATGGCTTGAAGACCTCTTCATAGATCAAACGGACCTTTTTGATTTGCGCCGTCTGTTCGAGTCCAGGTCTACGGATATTCAACGTCTCACCGTAATACCTCAGTGCGGCTCTTGCGTCCGCAACCACTTGAGCAGCCAGGGCATCCCCATCAAGGCCAAGAAGCTCACGACTCTTGAAGCTGAACGTCTCCACGCGGGGCGTCGGGCCAGCATCGGCCCCTGCCTCGATGACGAGCACGTCCGCGAAGCGCAGGTCCACCTTCGCAACACCCACGTGCGTCTCGATGCGAGGCCGGTCGAAGTCCCGGAGCCACCGCCGCTGCGTCCGTGGGAGCGCCGCGTCCGCCTCCAGAATGGCGACCATTTTCTTCTCGAAGGCCAGCCCCCGGGCGTACCTGGCACGCACAAGCTGGTATCCGGCCCACTTCAGCGGCCCCTGCTCCGCAATCCCCTGCTTGAGTTCAGCGGCCCGCGTCTCCAGGTAGGCCACGTAGTCGGCCCAGAGAGGCTCGGCCTTGAGCTCGGCGGGAGCCGCCTTCCGCAGGGCCTGACGGTGCCGCGTCAGCTCCGCCACGTTCATCGACAGGCGCGCTCCCGGGAACTCCGCCTCCCACTGCTTGAACTTCGCCTCCGCCACCGCCGCGGGGAGTCCGGCTGCCTCGGGTGGCCTGGAGGGCCTGCTGCCGCTGCTTCTCCCTCCGCCGCCGCCGGTGGACGCGGCGCTCGAAGGCGCGCGATACCGCACCGCCAACGTCGCCTGCGCTTGAGCCACGTTGCCTCGCGCCTCGTGCAGCGCCAGCGCACCGGCCTCGCCCCACTCCGCCACCAGAATGGCCGCGTCCCGGCGCTGCTGGAGGTGCCGGGCCAATTCGCCCACGGCGCTCTCCCCAAGTCGCGCCTCCAACCGCTCCAGCACGGCCTTCAGCGCTTCCACGCGGGGCACCACCGCCTGAAGCCGCGCCCCCTCCTGCCTGGAGAGGCCAGCTTCACGGAAGGCGCGCGCCCCCTTCCC
>NZ_JAAIYB010000032.1 GCF_010894475.1 Myxococcus vastator | reverse complement strand
CCAACCCGCCCTCCCGCGAGCGGTCTCCACCCGCGTCCATGACGGGTGCCGCAGCCGCTCTCCCCGGGATGTGCACTGCTTCACGGCATGGCAACCCGGTGGCGGGATATCGCCGCGTCAGGCCACATCTCCTCCGGGCCAGGGCATGCGTGCGATACGCTGCGGGGCCCACCGTCTTCCGGGAGGAGCAGGCGCCATGAGCTTCACCCTGAACGTCAACGGCCGCGAGCACGCCGTCGACGCGCCCGAGGACACGCCCCTCCTCTACATCCTGCGCGACGAGCTGGGACTTTACGGGGCCCGGTATGGCTGCGGCGTGGGCCAGTGCGGCGCATGTACGGTGCTGAGCAATGGCTCGCCGCTGCGCGCCTGCGTCGTGCCGGCGGCCACCCTGAGCGGCCGGAACCTCACCACCGTGGAGGGCTTGCGCGCGCCGGATGGGACACCGCATCCACTCCATGACGCCTTCGTGGCCGAGCAGGCCGGCCAGTGCGCCTACTGCATCCCCGGCATGGTGGTGACGGCGGCGGCCCTGCTGAAGGAGAAGCCCCGGCCCACCGAGGCGGAGATTCGCGCGGCGCTGGATGCCAACCTGTGCCGGTGCGGCTCACACAACCGCATCGTCCGAGCCATTCAGCGCGCCGCGGAGGCGCTGGCACGATGAGCCTCCGCCCGAGCCGCCGCGAGGTGCTCCAGGGCGCCCTGGTGCTGGCCTTCGCCCTCACGGGCCCACGCGCCCTGGGCGCGGCTCCGGCGACCACCCGACTCCCCGGGAGCCTGCGGCGCACCCGCGGCCTCGACGCGTGGCTGCGCATCGGCGCGGACGGCGTCGTCACGCTGAAGACGGGGAAGGTGGAGCTGGGCCAGGGCATCCTGACGGCGCTCGGGCAGCTCTGCGCGGACGAGCTGGGCGTCAGCATCTCGCGGTTGACCTTCATCTCCGGCGACACCGAGCTGTCGCCCTACGAAGGCACCACCGCCGGCAGCAACTCCGTCTCCCAGAGCGGCACCGCGGTGCGCTACGCGTCTGCCGAGGTGCGCGCCATCCTGCTGGACCTGGCCAGCAAGCAACTGGGCGTCCCGGTGGAGCAGCTGCGCGTGCGGGACGGCACCATCCGAGTGGGCGGCGGGAAGGGCGCCTCCGTCACGTACTGGAGCCTCGTCGGCGGGAAGGCCCTGAACCGGGAGGCGACGGGCACGGTGAAGCCCAAGCCTCCCATCGAGCGCCATCTCGCGGGCCGCTCGGTGCCGCGCGTGGACCTGCCGGGCAAGCTTTCCGGCGAGGCGAGCTTCGTGCACGACCTCCGGCCCGCCCACCTGGTGCATGGCCGCATCATCCGCGCGCCGTCCCAGGGCGCCTCGCTCACGGAGGTGGATACCGCGCGGGTGGAGCAGATGCCGGGCGTCCGGAAGGTGGTGCGTGACGGCGACTTCCTGGGCGTCATCGCCACGAAGGAGTGGCAGGCCATCCAGGCCGCGGCGGCGCTGGCGAAGAGCGCCCGGTGGCGCGAACAGGCCACCCTGCCCCCGGACCCGTACACCTGGCTGCTGGAGCAACCCAGCCACGACAGCGTCATCGAGGACACGGCGCGGCCCACCGACGTCGCGCCCACGCACACCTTGGAGGCGCGCTACCTGCGCCCGTACCAGATGCACGGCGCCATTGGCCCGTCCTGCGCGGTGGCGGAGTGGGACGGCGAGCGCCTCACGCTGCACACCCACAGCCAGAGCGTCTTCGAGACCAGCGCGGCCATCGCGAGGATGCTCCGCCTCCCGGTGGACCGGGTCCACGGCAAGCACCTGCCCGGCTCCGGCTGCTACGGCCACAATGGCGCGGACGACGCCGCCGCCGATGCGGCGCTGCTCGCGCGCGCCCTCCCCGGCCACGCGGTGCGCGTGCAGTGGTCCCGCGAGGACGAGCACGCCTGCGAGCCGTATGGCTCCGCGATGGTGATGCAGGCGCGCGCGGGCGTGGACGCGGAAGGCAACGTGCTGGACTGGGACTATGCGCTCTGGTCCACCCCCCACAGCACCCGGCCTGGAGGCCACCCCGGCAATCTGCTGGCGGGCCGCTCGCTCGCGGCGCCCTTCCGCATGCCCATGCCCGGCAATGGCGGGCCGCCGAACTACGCCGCGGACCGGAACGCCATCCCGCTCTACGCCTTCCCGGGCCGGAAGGTGACGACCCATCTCGTCACCCGAATGCCCTTGCGCGTCTCCGCGCTTCGGGGCCTGGGGGCCTACGGCAACGTCTTCGCCATCGAGTCCTTCATGGATGAGCTGGCCCACGCCGCGAAGGTGGACCCGGTGGCCTTCCGGCTCCGGCAGCTCCACGACGCGCGCGCGAAGGCCGTCATCCAGAAAGCGGCGGAGCGCTTCGGCTGGACCCCCGCGCCCAGGGCCCAGGGCCATGGGCGCGGCATCGGCTTCGCGCGCTACAAGAACCTCGCGAGCTACTGCGCCGTCTGCATCGAGGTGCGCGTCGACCCTGGAACTCACGCCATCCAGGTGCTGCGCGCGGTCCTGGCCGCCGACGCGGGCGAGGTCGTCAACCCGGATGGGCTCACCAACCAGCTCGAGGGTGGGCTCATCCAGTCGCTGAGCTGGAGCCTGAAGGAGGCGGTCCGCTACGACGCCCGGCGCGTCACCTCGCGAGACTGGCGCACGTACCCCATCCTCACCTTCTCCGAAGTCCCGCCCATCGAGGTCGCGCTCATCGAGCGTCCTGGGGAGCCGCTCCTGGGCGTGGGCGAGGCCTCCCAGGGCCCCACTTCGGCGGCCCTGGCCAATGCCATCTTCGACGCCACGGGGGCCAGGCTGCGGGAGCTGCCGCTGACGCCGGAGCGGCTGGCGGCGGCGCTCCAGGCGCGCTGAGGCGGCACCAAGGAGGCAAGCCCAAGCATGGCCCGCGCGCATGTCGACAACGCTCGACGGAGGCCGCGCGCCATGTGAATGTGCCGCCAAAGCTGAAGGGTGCGGCGATGCACGCCGCAGGAACATGGATGGTCGGGCCGCCATCCCAGCCGGCAACACCGCCGACAGGGTCCGCGCATGTCGACCGCCACGCCACCGGGGCAAGCCCCCCTTCCGCCCGAAGCCTGGGCCCCCCTGCATCGCCTCTCGCGGCTCGCGAGCCGGCCGCTGGAGCGCTTCCTCCACATCGAGGCGGCCAGCGGCATCCTGCTCCTCGTGGCGGCGGCCATCGCGCTCCTGTGGGCGAACTCGCCCTGGGCGGAGAGCTACGCGCACTTCTGGCACACGCCGCTCGGCATCCGAATGGGCGACTTCACGTTCGAGCGCAGCCTCGAATGGGTCGTCAACGACGGGTTGATGGCCATCTTCTTCTTCGTCGTGGGCATGGAGATTCGCCGCGAGGTCCACCAGGGCGAGCTGTCCGAGTTGCGGCGCGCCGCGCTCCCCGCCGCGGCGGCGCTGGGGGGCATGGTCGTGCCGGCGGGCCTGTACCTCCTCCTGGGGGGCGCTCCGGCCACCCGGTCGGGATGGGGCGTCCCCATGGCAACGGACATCGCGTTCGCGGTGGGCATCCTCACGCTCCTCGGGAGCCGGGTGCCCCCCGCCCTGCGCGTGCTCCTGCTCGCGCTCGCCGTCATCGACGACCTGGGCGCCATCATCGTCATCGCGCTGTTCTACTCGTCGGGCGTGGCCATCACGGGCCTGCTCGTCGCCGCCCTGGGAATCCTGGGGGTCTTCGCGATGCAGCGCCTGGGCGTGCGCTCGAAGTGGGCCTACGTCGTTCCGGCGTTCGTCGCCTGGGCGGGCGTCTACTCCGCGGGGATTCATCCGACCATCGCGGGCGTCATCGTCGGGCTCATCACGCCGGTGCGCGCCTGGCTCGGCACCGAGGGCTTCGTCACCGGTGCGCGGAGCGAAATCGAGCACATCGCCCAGGCGCAGCCGGGCACGCTCTCCTCCCATCACCTGTCCGCGACCTTGCGCCGCGTGGACGCCGCGCGACGCGAGGCCATGTCTCCTTCGGAGAGCCTGATTGCCACCCTGCATCCGTGGGTGGCGTTCGGCATCATGCCGGTGTTCGCGCTCGCGAACGCGGGCGTGTCGATTTCGAGTGAACCGCTCGACGCGGCCTCATGGACCGTGGTCGCCGCGGCGGCCACCGGGCTCCTGCTGGGCAAGCCCCTGGGAGTGATTGGGGCCTGCTGGCTGGCGCTGCGCTTGCGGCTGGCGACGTTGCCGCGCGGCCTGAGCATGCGCGACGTGCTGGTGCTGGGGTGCACCGCGGGCATCGGCTTCACCATGGCCCTGTTCATCGCGCAACTGGCCTTCACGGACGCGAAGCTGCTCGCCGCCGCGAAGCTGGGCGTGCTGGGCGCGAGCGGCGCCGCGGCCGTCCTGGCGCTCCTCCTGGGCCGGCTGCTCCTCAGCACCGCATCGAGGCCCGGCGCCGCGACGTCCGTGGAGGAGGCGGAGCGCTCGACGGTGATGTGACGGGCCGCGCGGGTGACAGGCATAGGTGACGGGCCATCGCGGTTGAGCGGGGCTCGCGCCTCCTGGCGACGCCTTCTGGGCTCGGGCACTATCCCCGTCACGAGCCTCCTTGGCTCGTCGAACACCGCGGGAGCAAGTGATGCGGACATCAATGACGTGGGTGGGGCTGCTGTTGCTCGTCCTGGGGGGCGCGTGCGCGACCACCCGGCCCGCCGTGGCCGAGCCCGTGCCGCCCCACCAGACCTTCACCATCGACTCCGTGAAGCTGAAGGAGGCCCGCCCCATCACCGTCTACCTGCCGCCGGGCTACACCACGTCGGCGGGCGCACGCTTCCCGGTGCTCTACATGCCCGACGGCGGCCTGAAGGAGGACTTCCCGCACCTGGCCACCACCGTCGACACGGCCATCCGCGCGGGCGAGCTGCGGCCCCTCATCATCGTGGGCATCGAAAACACCGTGCGACGGCGGGACATGACGGGGCCGACGACGGTGGCGACGGACCGGGAGGTCGCCCCCGTCACGGGAGGCTCGGCGGCGTTCCGGGCCTTCATCCACGAAGAGCTGATGCCGGAGGTGGAGCGCCGCTACCGGGTGACGCGGGAGCGGGCCATCATCGGCGAGTCGCTCGCGGGCTACTTCATCGTGGAGACGTTCTTCCTCCAGCCGGACCTGTTCGACACCTACCTCGCGCTGAGCCCCAGCCTGTGGTGGAACGCGGAGTCGTTGGTGAAGGGGGCCGGTGAATGGTTCGCGGCACGGCCGGACCTGCGCGCGGGACTCTATGTGTCCTCCGCCAATGAAACGGGCGACATCGTCCCCGCCGTGGCGAGGCTCCAGGACGTCCTCCGCGCCAGCGCTCCCGCGGGCCTGAAGTGGGAAGTCGAACCCCGGCCCGACCTGCGCCACGACAACATCTATCGGATGAGCTCGCCCAGCGTGCTGCGCAAGTGGCTGCCTCCCGTGGTGGCCGCCGAAAGCGCGCCCTGACACAGCGCCCGCGCGCCGCGCGGAAGCCCTGGGCATCCACGCGGCACGCCACGTCCGCTGGCTACTGCGGCGGCATCTGGTTCGGGTCCATCCAGGCCAGCTCCCAGTGGTGGCCGTCCGGGTCGTAGAAGCTCCCGCCGTACATGAAGCCCAGGTCCATGGCGTCCGCGGCGGGAGAGCCACCGTTCGCCAGCGCGGTCTTCACCAGCTCATCGACCTCCTCGCGGCTGTTGGCGGACAGCGCATAGGTGCCGGCGGTGCTCTGCTTCGCGTCGTGCAGGGGCTTCTTGATGAAGTCCTTGAAGCGGGGATGCGTGAGGAGCATCACGAACGCGTCCTCGCCCACCACCATGCAGGTGGCGTGCTCGTCGGTGAAGTCCTTGTTGAACTCGAAGCCCAGCTTCGTGAAGAAGTCCACCGACCGCTTCAAGTCGGCCACGGGCAGGTTGAGGAAGAGCTTTCGAGGACGGCTGACCTTCATGTTCGCCTCCAGGGCGGGTGGGTGACGAAGGCTTTGACTCCAGCGGCGGACCGAAATCATCGGTCCTTTTTCAGAAAGATTTTCCCCGCCCCGCCTTACCGAGGGAGCTCCTGGGGGAGCCCGAACCGCGGGAACAACGCCTCGGTATCGAGGAAGTGGGTCATCGCCGCGATGCGCCCACCGGACAGCTCCAGGACGATGAGCGACCACGGCGTGAAGGGCCCGCTGTCACTGCTCGCGTGGTACTGGCCGTAGGCCGGTGAGCCACAGGCCTCGGTCCGCACCAGCCGGGAGTCCTTGCAGACCGCCCCCCGCCCGAGGAACCAGCCGCGGATGGACGCGTGCCCCTGGAGCCACAGCGTGTAGGGGGGCATGGACAGGGTGACTTCCTCGTGAAGCAGCGCGGTGAAGGCGTCCATGTCGTAGCGCTCGAACGCGTCCACGTAACGATTCAGCAACAGGGCCTGCGCGTCGGACTGAGGCACCCGGAACTCGGAGTCCTCCAGCCCCAGGTCCGACACGGTCGCCCGGGCACGCTGGAGCGCGCTGTTGACCGAGGCCACCGACGTCTCCAGCGTCTGGGCAATCTCCGTGGCCGGCCAGCCCAGGACCTCGGCGAGCAGCAGCACCGCGCGCTGCTTGGGGGGCAGGTGTTGAAGCGCCGCGAGGAACGCGAGCCGGATGCTCTGGCGCAGCGACACCTGCTCGGAGGGGTCCAGGTCCGAGGGCACGGCCAGCGCGTCCGGAATGGGCTCAATCCAACTGTTCGCCGGCAGCGGCGTCAGCGGCCCGTCAATGGAGTACGCAGGCCCCAGCTCCATCGGCCGCGCGCGGCGCCCGCTCGCCGACAAGGCGTCCAGGCACACGCGGGTGGCGATGGAGTACAGCCAGGTCCGCGGGGACGCACGGCCCTCGAACCGGTCCATCGCGCGCCAGGCGCGCACCATCGTCTCCTGGACGGCGTCGTCCGCCTCCGAGACAGAGCCCAGCATGCGGTAGCAATGGCCGATGAGCGCCGCGCGGTGCTCCTCGAAGCCGAATGCCTGCTTCCCAGAATCCGGAAGGTCCCTCATCAATGGGCTGTCTATCAGGCCCATCAGGTCGTGTCAGGGGCTCGGGCAGGCGGCCCCCGTGTCAATCCATGCGCGGATGAGCTCACCGAACGCACGCTGAGTGCCTGGCACGGGCTCCAAGCCAGGGCCCGGGTCCCAACCCCACCCCACCAGGACGTCCTCGGCCATGTGGTGATGCAGCGCCTCCAGGGACTTCCCGCCGTTTCGCGCGGGGTCCTTGAGCTGCTCGCAAATCTTCCCCAGGGGCACGCCCACCCACGCCATCTCCGCTGGCGCCAGGGCCCACTTCGGATTGCCGGGCACGCTCCGCAGCGTCGTGCCCACCAGCGGTGTGTTGCGCGCCTGGTGGCACGAGGTGCAGGGCAGCCCGGGAGGGCCATGTCCCGTGGGCCCGCCCGTCACGGCGGGCACGTGCCGACGCTGGTCCATGCCCTGCAGGGGCACGCCATCGGCCGGGTGGCAGTTGACGCAGCGTGGGTGCGCTATCACACGCCCCGCCTCGACGAAGAGCGCGGCGGAGCGCTGCTTCTCATCCGTGATGGCGGCGAACGCGGACACGGGCTGGAGTGACGGCCCCGCATCCCGCGCCTGCGCCGCCTGCGCTCCCGAGGCCTCCGGTGCGCTCTTGGTGGACTTGCAGGCCACCGCCGAGAGGACGGCGCCCAACACGATGACGGAGCGCCCCGGGTATCTCATTCGCGCTCCAACTCTCTCATGACAGCCTCCGCGGCGCGGCGGCCCGACACCAGCGCGCCGTCGATGGAGGCATTGTCACGGTGGTCTCCACACACGAACAGCCCCGGTGACAGCCGCACCGGCCGGTGAGGCGGCTCCAGCGCCTCCGGAGGCTGCGCGGGCAGCGCGAGCGGAAGCGCGTAGGTGCGCAGGTGCAGCCAGGCGGACACGGACGGACCGAACCAGTCCGTCAGCTCCGCGAGCACCTCGGCGCGCAGCGTGTCCAGGTCCGGCGTGGCGCCGACCACGGACACGGACACGAGCGCCTGTCCCCGCGGCGCATACGCCGGTGACACCTCGCTCATCACCGCCACGTTGTTCACCCGGCCCCGGCCCTCGCCATTGAGCAGCAGCCACGGCCCCTCCACGGGCGGCTCCGGCGCGGCGAAGTAGAGGCACGTCACCCGGTTCATCACCGGTGGCACCATGCCCGGCAGCAGCCCCACCGCGCTCGCCGGGTCCGTGGCCACCACCACCGCCCTGGCGCCAATCAGCTCTCCGTCCGCCAGCCGCACGCGGTGCCCCCACACGTCCGCCACCGGCGCGCGCATCCGCAGCACGCCCGGCGGAAGGCGCGCCGACAACTGCTCCGGAATGGCGCCCATCCCCGCCTCCGGCACCGCCGCGTACCCGGACGAGAACATGCGGAAGACGAACTCCAGGAAGCGGCTGGACGTGGTCAGCTCCCGCTCCAGGAAGATGCCCGCGAAGAAGGGCCGCAGGAACGACTCTCGCAACGCCTCCGTGAAGCCCAGCTCGTCCAGATAGCGCCGCGACGTGCGAGACGGCCGCTGCCACACGTCCTCCACTTCACCGGAGAGCGCCTGTTGCCGCAGCTCCAGGATGCGCAGCTTGTCCCCGAACGTCCCCACGGGCGCGAACAGGTGCGCCAGCGCCTCCACGGGGCGGCGCAGCGGGTCCGCCACCGTGTGCAGCTTGCCACCCCGCCACACCTTGGCGCCGGGGATGAACCTGCGCAGCGACAGCGCCCCCAGGTCCAACGTGCGCCGGCCTTCCGGATATGCCGACAGGTACACCTGGAAGCCTCTGTCTAGCAGGAAGCCCTCATGGACGTCCGTGCGGACCCTGCCGCCCGGTGCGTCACTCCCCTCCAGCACCAGCACCTTCACCCGTGAGGCGACGAGCGCCCGCGCGCACGCCAGCCCCGCGAGACCCGCACCGACGACGATGACCTCCGGAGTCGACACGCGCGCGCCTCCCCACTTCCTGCTCAAGAAAAGCGCCCACGCTCGCTTGATAAGCGTGGGAGGCGCAAGGGAGACTCGGAGGCGGTTGCGGGCAACCGACACTTGATGCAGAAACACCGGCTGTTGCCCCTCACCCCCGTCTCACCCGGCGCCGGAATGCTCCCGGCCCACAACACCCCTCGGAGCGAGAGAAAGCAGGTAGCCCCATGTTGATCGTGATGCGACCCGACGCGACGGCCCAGGACATCGAGCGTGTGAACGACGAGATCCGCCGCCGTGGCTGGCAACCGCACGCGATTCCAGGGGGCACCCGCACGGCCGTTGGCATCACCGGGAACCCGGGCGCGGTGGAACCCGAGCCCTTCCGCGTGCTCCCTGGCGTCGCTGACGCCGTGGCCATCTCCCAGCCGTTCAAGCTCGTCAGCCGAGAGGTGAAGCCGGACGACACGCAGCTGCGCATCGGCGACCTGACGATTGGCGGCGCGGCCTTCCACGTCATCGCCGGTCCGTGCTCGGTGGAGTCGCGCGAGCAGATCCTCTCCACCGCCCACGCGGTGAAGAAGGCGGGCGCCACCATGCTGCGCGGCGGCGCGTTCAAGCCGCGCACCAGCCCCTATGAGTTCCAGGGCCTCAAGGGCGACGGCCTGGCGCTGCTGGCCGAGGCGCGCCAGGAGACGGGCCTGCTCGTCACCACCGAGGTGAAGGACACCGCGACGCTCCAGGCCGTCGCCGACGCCACGGACATCCTCCAGATTGGCGCGCGCAACATGCAGAACTTCAGCTTGCTGGAGGCCGTGGGCGACCTGCGCAAGCCGGTGATGCTCAAGCGCGGCATGAGCGCCACCATCAAGGAGCTGCTGATGGCGGCCGAGTACATCGTCGCCCGCGGCAACACGCAGGTCATCCTCTGCGAGCGCGGCATCCGCACCTTCGAGACGATGACGCGCAACACGCTGGACCTCAACGCGGTGCCCATGCTGAAGGCGCTCTCACACCTGCCCGTCTTCGTGGACCCGTCGCACGGCATCGGCGTGCGCAAGGCGGTGCCGGCGATGATGCGCGCGGCGACGGCGGTGGGGGCGGACGGCATCATCGTCGAGGTGCACCCCGACCCGCCGCGCGCGAAGTCGGACGGTGCCCAATCCCTGGACTTCTCCGAGTTCGAGAAGTCCATGAACGAGGTCCGCGCCATCGCCCAGGTGATGGGCCGCGAAGTCGTCCGGCTGGGATAGGCCATGACCCTCAAGGAAGCGCTGGGCAAGGTGGTGGGCCGGCGCGACCTCACCCGCGAGGAGATGACCCGCGTCATGGGTCTGATGCTCGCCGGGGAGGCTTCGCCTGCCCAGGTTGGCGCGCTGGCGACGGCGCTGAAGATGAAGGGTGAGACGGAGGATGAAATCCTCGGCGCGGCGGAGGCCATGCGGGCCTGCGCGGCGAAGCTGTCCCCGCGCGCCGACGTGGTGCTCGACACCTGCGGCACCGGCGGCGACGGCGCGCACACCTTCAACATCTCCACCGCGGTGGCCTTCGTGGCCGCCGGGGCGGGCGTGACGGTGGCCAAGCACGGCAACCGCGCGGTCTCCAGCCGCTGTGGCAGCGCGGACGTGCTGGCGGCGCTGGGCGTCTCCATGGAGCGCCCGCACGAGCGCGTGGCGCGGGACATCGACGAGCACGGCGTGGGCTTCCTCTTCGCGCCCTCCCACCACGGGGCCCTGCGGCACGTGGCGCAGGCGCGGCGGGACATGGGGTTCCACAGCGTGTTCAACCTGCTGGGACCGCTGACGAACCCGGCGGGCGCGCGCTACCAGCTCCTGGGGACGTTCGACGGCAAGCGCGTGGAGCAGACGGCCCGCGTGCTGGGCCGGCTCGGCAGCCGCCGCGCGTGGGTGGTGCACGGCCATGACGGGCTGGATGAAGTCTCCCCGTGCGGCGCCACGGAGGTCGCGGAGCTGCGCGAGGACGGCACGGTCCACACCTTCACGGTGTCGCCCCGGGATGCGGGGCTGGACGTGGTGCCTCGCGAGGCCATCGCGGGGGGCGACGCGGAGGAGAACGCCCAGCGGCTGCGCGCGCTGCTGGACGGAGAGCGCTCCGGGCTGCGCACGGCGGTGCTGCTCAACGCGGCGGCGGCGCTCGTCGTCGTGGGGCTGGCGGCGGACCTGCGTGACGGCGTGAGGAAGGCGGAGCACGCCATCGACTCGGGCGCGGCCCGGAACAAGCTGGCGGCCCTCATCGAGGGGGGCTTGTCATGAGCCAGGCAGGAACGTTGGACCGCATCATGGCGCGCAAACGTCAGGAGCTCGCGGCGCGTCCGCCCATGGTGCCTCGCAGCCGGCCCACGCCCCGCGACTTCGCGCAGGGGTTGGTGACACACCGCTCCGGGCGGCCGCTGAGCGTCATCGCGGAGGTGAAGCGCAAGAGCCCTTCGGGCGGGGACTTCCCCCACGCCGACGTGGTGGCGGTGGCCCGGGCCTATGAGGCCGCGGGCGCCAGCGCCATCAGCGTGCTGACGGATGGGCCGGACTTCGGCGGCGGCCTGGAGGACCTCGTGGCCGTGCGGGCGGCGGTGTCGCTGCCCGTGCTGCGCAAGGACTTCCTCGTGGCGGCGCGCGAGGTGGAGGAGAGCGCGCTGTGGGGCGCGGACGCGGTGCTGCTCATCGCCGACGCGCTGGAGGATGGCGAGCTGCGGGAGATGGTCGCCACGGCGAAAGCGGTGGGCGTGGCCGCGCTGGTGGAGGCCCACACGGAGGCGCACGCCGAGCGCGCGCTGGCCGCGGGCGCGAAGCTGGTGGGCATCAACAACCGCGACCTCTCCACGCTGAAGACGGACACGGGCACGGCGCTGCGGGTGATGCCGAAGCTGCGCTCCCGGGCCCGCGTGCTGGTGGCGGAGAGCGGCCTCAAGTCCCTGGTGGACCTGGAGGCGGCGCGGGAGGCGGGCGCGGACGCCGTCCTGGTGGGCGAGTCCCTGCTTCGAGCGCCCGACCCCGGACACGCGCTGCGGCGGCTGCTCGGGGTGGAGGCCGCGGCGCCATGAGCGTCCGCGTGAAGGTGTGCGGCGTCACGCGCCTGTCCGACGCGCGGGCCGCGTGGGAGGCGGGCGTGGACGCGCTGGGCCTCAACTTCTACCCGAAGTCCCCCCGCTGCCTGGACCTCCCCACGGCGGCGGCCCTGGCGCGCACGCGGCCGCCCCTGGGCACGGTGCTGGGGGTGTTCGTCAACGCCGCGCCGGCCACCATCCGGGAGGCGGTGCGCGCCTGTGGCCTCACGGCCGTGCAGCTCCATGGGGACGAGCCCCCGGAGGCCTGCTCGGGGTACGGCGTGCCCGTCATCAAGGCGCTGCGAGTCACGGGTCCGGAAGACGTGGCCCGGGCCCAGGCGTATGTGGGCGTAGGGGACGTCGCGGGGCTGCTGCTGGACGGCGCGGCGCCGGGCTATGGCGGCGGCGGCGTGGGCTTCGACTGGTCGCTCGTCGCGGGGCTGGCGGGCAGTGGCGTGCCCGTGCTGGTGGCGGGGGGCCTGCGGCCCTCCAACGTGGCCGACGCGGTGCGCGCGACGCGGCCGTACGGCGTGGACGTGGCCAGCGGCGTGGAGTCCGCCCCTGGCATCAAGGACGTGGAAGCGGTGCGCGCCTTCGTGCGCGCCGCGAAGTCCATCAACCTCTGGGAGTGACAGACATGACGACGGAGACTGTCGCCGGCCGCTTCGGGCGCTACGGCGGACGCTACGTTCCGGAGACGCTGGTCCCCGCGCTGCAGGAGCTGGAAGAGGCCTATGCCGCGGCGAGCGCGGACCCGGCCTTCGGCGAGGAGGTCGCCCGCGTGCTGCGTGAGTACGTGGGCCGCCCCACCACGCTGACGCCCGCCCGGCGCCTCACGGAGGCCTGGGGCGGCGCGAACGTGTGGCTCAAGCGCGAGGACCTGGCGCACACCGGCGCGCACAAAATCAACAACACCGTGGGGCAGGTGCTGCTCGCGAAGCGGATGGGCAAGCAGCGCATCATCGCGGAGACGGGCGCGGGCCAGCACGGCGTCGCCACCGCCACCGCGTGCGCCCTCTTCGGGCTGCCCTGCGAGGTGTACATGGGCGCGCTGGACGTGGAGCGACAGGCGCTCAACGTCTTCCGCATGCGCGCGCTGGGCGCGGTGGTGCGGCCGGTGGAGTCCGGCTCGCGCACGCTGAAGGACGCGATGAACGAGGCCATGCGCACCTGGGTGTCGCAGGTTTCGGACACGCACTACGTCATCGGCAGCGCGGCGGGGCCGCACCCCTATCCCACGGTGGTGCGCGACTTCCAGGCCGTCATCGGCCGCGAGCTGCGGACGCAGGCCCTGGCGGCCTTTGGCGGCCTGCCGGACGCCATCATCGCGTGCGTGGGGGGCGGCTCGAACGCCATTGGCGTGCTGCACCCGTTCATCGGTGACGCCAGCGTGCGGCTGGTGGGCGTGGAGGCGGGAGGCCACGGCCTGGAGACGAAGCAGCACGGCGCGTCGCTGACGCTGGGGACGGAGGGCGTGCTGCACGGCTCGCGCTCGCTGGTGCTCCAGGACGAGGACGGCCAGATTCAGGAGGCGCACAGTATCTCCGCGGGCCTGGACTATCCGGGCGTGGGCCCGGAGCTGGCGCACCTGGCGAAGACGGGGCGCATGGAGGTCCGCGTCGCCACGGACGACGAGGCGCTGGCGGCCTTCTACGAGGTGGCGCGCCTGGAGGGCATCCTCCCCGCGCTGGAGACGTCCCACGCCTTCGCGCGCGGCCGAGAGCTGGCGCGCGAGCTGGGGGCGGGCAAGCACCTGGTCATCAACTGCTCGGGCCGCGGAGACAAGGACGTGGCCACGATTTCCGCGCGGGGCGTGCCTCCGCCGGTGGGGGTGAAGGCGTGAGCGGCGAGATTGCACAGGCCTTCGCCCAGGCGAAGGCGCGCGGAGAAGGCGTGCTGGTGGCCTACGCCATGGCGGGCGACCCGGACCTGCCCCGCTCGGTGGACGTGTTCGCCGCGCTGGTGGAGGGCGGCGCGGACGTGCTGGAGCTGGGCGTGGCGTTCAGCGACCCCATCGCCGACGGCCCCGTCATCCAGGGCGCGGCGGAGCGGGCGCTCAAGGCCGGCTCCACGCTCAAGCGCGTGCTGGATGAGGTGGTGCCCGCGGTGCGCCAGCGCTGCCCCCAGACGCCGCTGGTCATCATGACGTACGTCAACGTCATCATGGCCATGGGCGAGGCGCGCTACGCGAAGCTCGCCCGCGAGCGCGGCGTGTCGGGGACCATCCTCCCGGACCTGCCGCCCGAGGAGAGCGCCAGCCTGCGCGCCACGTTCGACGCGGAGGGCCTCGACCTGATTCCCCTGTGCGCGCCCACCACGCCCCCGGCGCGGGCACAGGCCATCGCGAAGGAAGGCCGTGGCTTTGTCTATTGTGTGTCCGTGTCCGGCGTGACGGGCATGCGCGCGGAGCTGCCGCCGGACCTGTCACAGCGGTTGGAGTTGGTGCGAAGCGCCGCGCCCGTCCCCGTGGTCGCGGGCTTTGGCATCTCCACGGCGGAGCAGGCACGCACCCTGTCTGCCCATGCGGATGGCGTGGTGGTGGGCAGCGCGCTGGTGCGTGCCGCGCACACAGAAGGCCCCGCCGCGGCGAAGGCGCTCTGCGCCGACATCAAGCGCGGGCTGCGCCGCTGAGGCCTGGCCGCTTCTCCCCAGCTTAATTCGATTTTCGGGAATAATTCGCCATCCCTATAAACACTCCGGAGCGCCCTGGACACCCGCATCGGGCGGGCTCGTCCGCGGCGCCATCCATCCGGAGGCAATATGTTGCAACGGCGAAGGCCGTCTTGGAGCGGTGCGTTCCTGCTGACAGCGGGGCTGCTGGCAGGGACGGGCTGTGGGGGCGACGCAGCTCCCACCGAGCCTGTACCCACAAGAAGTCAGTCCCAGCGCCAGGGCTTTGGCCCCGACCTGGTGATACGGGAGCTACGGGGCCCCGCGAGCGTTCGGCTCGGGGAGACGTTCACCGCCACGGTGCGGGTCTGCAACGAAGGGACAGCGCTCGCCCAGGGGCCCTTCGGCGCGCTCGAGCTGGGCCTCTACCTCTCCACGGACGACACCCTGTCCTGGCCCGACCCGGGCCTGCCGCCGCCCCTGGACCAGGTGCTCGTCGCCACGGTCCAGATGAACGCGCTGGAGGCGGGGCAGTGTGAGACGCGGGGCCTCACCGGGTACGCCACGCCGCCCGCGCAGGGCCAGGGGGACGGCGCCTACCACCTGGGCGCCATCATCGACGTGCAGCAGACCGTCGTCGAGTTGGACGAAGCCAACAACGTCGGCGTGACGGTGCTGGGCGTCGGGCTCCGGCCGGACCTCGTCGTCACGGAGGTCCACGCGCCCGCCAGTGCCCGAAGCGGCCAGGGCATCACGACGACCGTCAAGGTGTGCAACCAGGGCACGGCGATGTCGGAGCAGGGGTCCGTGGACCTCTACCTCTCCTCGGATGACACCGTGTCCTGGCCCGTCCCGAACCCGCCGCCCACCTCGGGCCAGCTCCTGATTGGCTCGTTCCCCATGCCGGAGCTGTCCCAGGGCCGGTGCGCCCTCCGCGAGGTGTCCTCCCTGGTGACGCTGCCGCCCGGCGCCTCACCCGGGCAGCCGCTCTACCTGGGCGTCATCGCCGACGCCCAGCAGAGCACCCCGGAGCTGCGCGAGGACAACAACATCACCGTCAGCGCCCCCATCGGCGTGGGGGACGCGCCGGACCTCGTCGTCACGGAGGTCCACGCGCCCGCCAACACCGGGGGCAACCACCCGCTCATGGCCACCGTGAGGGTTTGCAACCAGGGCACCCAGCCCGCGCCCACCAGCGCCGTCGAGCTGCACCTCTCCGTGGATGGCGCCTTCGCCATGCCCGGCGCTGGCACGCCGCCCCCACCGGGACAGACGATGGTGGGCCAGACGGGCCTGCCTCCGCTCGGCCCTGGCCACTGCGCCACACGCGACGTGCTGGCCGATGCGGCCCCGCCCCCCGGCGGCCCGCTCGACAGGGTCGTCTTCATGGCGGCCCTCGTCGATGCCGCGCAGAACGTCCCGGAGCTGCGCGAGGACAACAACGTCTTCGTGAAGGGCCCCCTCGGCGTGGGGCAGGCGCCCGACCTCGTCGTCACCGCGATGACGGCGCCCCCGAGCCTGAGCCCCTGGGGCTCCGCCAACGCCTCCGTCACCGTCTGCAACGAGGGTACGGAGTCGACCTCGATGGTCGACGTCGAGCTGTTCCTCTCCATGGTGCCGACGCTGGACCTGCCGTCCTATGTGTACAGCCACCATGGGACCCAGGCCTCGATTGGCTTGCTGACCCTCCCCGGGCTGGACCCGGACCAATGCGTCACTGGCGACGTCGTCATCCACGCGGGCCGACCCCACGACGCGCCCCCCGGAATGGAGTCCTTCTACCTGGGCGCCATCGCCGGCACGGCGTCGAACGTCCCGGAGCTGCGCGAGGACAACAACACCTTCGTGAGCGGACTCATGGGCGTGGGCGAGCGCCCCGACCTGGTCATCACCTCGCTGAAGGGGCCCGCCAACGTCGGGACAGGCAGCTTCCCCGTCACCGCGACGGTCTGCAACCAGGGCACCCAGAGCAGTTACTCCGACGTGCTGGAGCTCTATCTCTCCACGAGCACGTTCCTGAACGCGCCAACGCCGGAGGGTGGCCCCGCTTTCGAGCCGTTCATGCGCACCCCCATTGGGATGCTCACGCTCCCACCGCTGGACCCCGGCGAGTGCAGGGCGCTCTCCGGGACCGCGGTGGCCCAGTCCCCAGGAGGGAACTGGAACACGGCCTACTTCCTCGGCGGCATCGTCGACCCGTGGTCGGCGGTGCAGGAGCTGCGCGAGGACAACAACACCTTCATCGGCGGCGTCATCGGCGTGGGTGACGGCCCCGACCTCGTCGTCACCGCCCTCACCGGCCCGGCCAGCGTGCGGAGGAACGAGCCGTTCTCATCGGCCCTCACCGTCTGCAATCAGGGCACCGCGCAGTCCAGCCCCAGCCAGGCACAAGTGTTCCTGTCCACCGAGCCCAGCCTGGTCTTGCCGGACTGGAACAACCCGGGCGCCCCGCTCCCGGAGAGCCAGACGCCCGCCGGTGAGCTGAGCATCCCCTCCTTGAGCGCCGGCCAATGCTTCACGGGCACCGCCTCCGGCTCTGCCTACCTCCCGCCCTCCGTTCCAGGCGAGGCCTTCCACCTGGGCGCCATCGTCGACGTGTGGAGAGACGTCGAAGAGCTTCGCGAGGAGAACAACACCTTCGTCAGTGGCCGCATCGGCGTGGGTGACGGCCCCGACCTCGTCGTCACCGCCCTCACCGGCCCCGCGAGCGTGCAGCCCAATGACGCCTTCACCGCCACCGTCACCGTCTGCAACCAGGGCACTGCCTCCTCGTACTCCTCGGACCTGGAGCTGTTCTTCTCCACGACGGCAGGCCTGGCGCTGCCCCGGTGGAATGGCCCCGGCGCCCCCTTCCCGGAGACGCAGGCGCCTGCCGGGATGTTGCCCGTCCCGTACCTGGAAGCCGGCCAGTGCGTCACGCTGGCGGTCCCGGGCTACGCGCAGCAGCCTCCCGCGGCGACGCCCGACCAGCCCCTCTACCTGGGCGCCATCGTCGACGGGTGGGGAGGCACGCTGGAGCTGCGCGAGGACAACAACACCTTCGTGAGCGGCCTCGTGGGCGTAGGCTACGGGCCCGACCTCGTCGTCACCGCCATCCAGGCCCCCGCCAGCGTGTTGCCCAACGACACGTTCCACGCGACCGTCACGGTGTGCAACCAGGGCACGGCCCCCTCGGCCGGCAACGACGTGGAGGTGCACCTCTCCTCCGAGCCGACGGTGGTCATGCCCCGGTGGAACGGTCCGGGCAATCCCCTGCCGGCCACGCAGCAGCCTGTCGGCAGCATGAGCGTGCCCTCGTTGAACGCCGGCAGGTGCTTCACGGGGAGCGCCTTCGCCACGGCCAACCGGCCTCCCGCGGCGACGCCCGGCCAGCCGCTCTACCTGGGCGTCCTGGTCGACGCGAATCGCTCCGAGCAGGAGCTGCGTGAGGACAACAACGTCTTCGTCAGCGGCCAGCTCAGCGTGGGCGAGGGCCCCGACCTGGTCATCACCTCCGTCACCGGCCCCGCGAGCGTGGCGCGCTACGATGCGTTCACCGCCACCGTGTCGGTCTGCAATCAGGGAACGAGCGCGTCGTCCTCCACCCAGGTGGAGGTCTACCTCTCCACGGAGGACACCCTGCACCTGCCGTCGTGGAATGGCCCGGGCCAACCGATGCCGGACACCCAACGGCTGGTGGGCGAGCTGAGCCTCCCGCCGCTGCAAGTGGATGACTGCACGACGTTGAACATCCCCTCCTGGGCGCAGCGCCCCCCGGCGACGGTGGCGGACGGACCGCTCTATCTGGGCGCCATCGTCGGCGCACATGCACCGCACGACGAGCTTCGCGGAGACAACAACACCTTCGTGGGCGGCCTCATCGGCGTGGGGTACGGCCCGGACCTCGTCATCACCACCGTGAGCGCGCCGGCGAGCGTGCCGTCCAATGGCACCTTCACCGCCACCGTGACCGTGTGTAATCAGGGGACGCAACACTCGAACGGCACGTCCCTGGAGCTGTTCTTCTCCACGCAGGCGCGGGTGGTCATGCCCCAGTGGAATGGCCCGGGAATGCCCTACCCGAACACCCAGATGCCCCTTGGCTACGTCAACGTGCAGCCCCTGAATCCAGGGCAGTGCGTCACGGAGCCCGCCTCAGCCTGGGTGACGCTGCCCCCCGAGGCATCGCCCAATCACCCCCTGTACCTGGGCGCCGCTGTCGACACCTCTCAGATGGAGGCGGAGCTGCGCGAGGACAACAACACCTTCGTGAGCGGACTCATGGGCGTGGGCGACCGGCCCGACCTGGTCATCACCTCCCTCTCCGGCCCCACCTCCGTGAGGACAGGCAGCGCCTTCACCGCCACCGTGCGCGTGTGCAACCAGGGCACCACCACCGCCAGCAACACCGCCGTGGACCTGTATCTGTCGAGCAGCGACACACTCGAGCTCCCACCTCAAGGCGGACCGGGGGCCCCCCCCGAATCACAGACGCTCATCGGCGCCGTTCAGGTCAACACCCTGGACGCCGGGCAGTGCGTCACGCGCAATGCCTCGGTGACGGCCTACACGCCTCCGGACTCGGGCCCCACCGGGTTCTTCTACCTGGGCGGCATCGCCGACCCCTGGAACCACCAGGAGGAGCTGCGCGAGGACAACAACGTCCGCGCGGACCGGCTCATCATCGTGGCGCCGTAGTCACTGTCTGAGAACAGGCCCGGCCGGGCGCACCGCCGTCCGGCCGGGCCGCCTGCAACCCTGAACGAATGCCAGCCGTCCTCCTGTAATTCCTACACAGCCGCGACGGCGCGCGCCGCTCCGGCGTCAGCGCCCCCCTGCCCTCGCGCGCCACCCGGCGGACACCAACCAGACCTCCAGGTCATCCGCCCTCCTTCCCGAAGGCATTCACAGACAACGCCATTCAACACCCATGCGCCCTCCGGGGCTCGCATATCAATCTCCAAGAATCACAACAACCAAGAGAACAACTGGCACATCGACTGCAGCCCGGCCCTGGCCCCCAGCAATCACGAACGTGGAGACCTCCATGATGGATAGGAAGTGGCTCTGGCTCCTGTTCATCGGCGCCGTCTGGGCCTCGAACGCCTGGGCCAATGACTTCCGAGCCGGGCAGCTCGTGAACGGACGCAAGCAATATACGGTCGGCACCTACCCGGAGACGCTGCGCTTCACGTTCACCGTCACCAACATCGACCCGGCGCTCCCCGCCGAGCTGCTCTCCGCGACCGCGCCCCTGATGAAGCCCTGCACGCGCGCCCCCACGCCGCCCCTCGTGGTTCCGGCGGATGGGCAGGTCACGTATCAATGCGAAATCGAGCTGGAGAGCTACGACGCGTGTCTCACATTGGGGATACACGATGCGAACCCCGTCACGCCCAACCCCGAGGTCTCCTTCACCAGCACCTTCAGCATCGGTTGGGACGCAGGTGCCAGCCAGGCGGGGACCAACGTGCTCTGCCTCCCTCGGCCCGACCTGTTCTGCGACGACACCGTCTACCTCTCCACGACCTCGCGCGCCCTGGATGGACGGCCCGCGGCCCCCTCGCGGCTCTACATCTTCGACCCCGCCACCGGCACGCTGACGCTGCAGGGTGAAGCGGCACTTCCCTACAACGCGCTGGCGTTCAACCCCTTCGACAACATCCTGTACGCCATCGCCTCGGACGGCATTGGCGCCCCCCGCTTCATCCGCGTCGACGCCACGGGCGCATCGCGCGTCATCGCCCCGCTGGACACCGCGGCGCCTCCCTCCGCCCTCTGGACCGCGGGAGCCGTCCTCAAGGACGGCGCCTACGTCGGCTTCGAGCACGGCACCCGTCGCCTCATCCGCGTCAACCCCACCACCGGTGAGACGCTCTCCGAGCAGGTCGTGACGGCCCCGGGAGACTTCCAGGTGGCGGACTTCGCGGTGAGTCCCCGGGACGGCCAGCTCTACGCCTTCAACAACGCCACCCAGCGGCTGACCCGCATCGACCCGCTCACGGGCGTGGCCACGGACCATGCCTCGCCCGCGCGGATTGACGGCAGGCCCGCGGAGGCCCCGGTCATGAGCGCCGCCGTCTTCACACGTGACGGCGAGCTCTACCTCTACGGAACCAGCGGCCCCGACACCCGCCGGGCCAGCGGCTTCCATGCCGTGGACGTGATGACGGGCCACCTGACCACCCTCCTCACGCGGCCGGTGCCGCAGCTCGCGGACGGCGCGATGTGTGGCTTCTACCTCTGGGGCGCGCCTCGTCCGCGGCCGACGACGCGGGACCGCGGCTTCTTCGGCGCCAGCGAGAGCGCCCTCCTGGAGTGCCTGGCCTACGGCCCCATCTCCCTCGGCGCGCTCGGCGAGGTCTCCACCCTCCCAGGTGCCCTGGGCATCCTCTGGGCCAACCCCGCCATCGCCTCGAACAACGCGCGCCGCACGGCCCTGGAGTCCTTGAAGGTCCGGACGGCGCGCGAAGCGCTGACGGCGGTCTGCAACGAGCGCGTCTTCAACACACGCGCGCCTGCCCTGTCCGCGCTGGCCAATCCGGCCTCGCTCGACCCCGGCCCGGTGGAGGAGCTGCGTCAACGGCTGGAGCGGCACAACCACGCTGGCAAGCGGACGGCGATTCCGCTGCGAAAGCGAATCTTCGCCATGGACCCGCTGCGGGCCATGGAGCGCGCCGAGGAGCCTCGGTTCTGAAGGAGACAGCGGTCATGAAGCTTCCATCCCAATCCAGGTGGGCTCCGGCCCTGCTCGTGGCGCTGGGGACGACAGGCGCCTGCGACAGCAGCGAGGACGATTTGGTGCGGGCGTTGGGCGACCCCGTGCTGGACGCCTTCGAGCTCCGCCTGCGGGGCCAGGACGCGGCACGGTACGAGAAGGTCCTGCTGGGCATGGGACAGGTGGAGATCACGTCCTTCGGCGAGCCCGTCCGCTTCGAGCCCTCGCCCAACGCACGCGCCATGGACCTGTCGGACACGGACCACGCCCACCTGCTGGGGCGCTTCTTCCTGCCCAGGTACGTGAAGCAGGTGGACATCACCGTGCGCCTGGACGACGTGGGCGCGTTCAAGGAAGACAGCCTGGCGGGGCTCGTCAACGCCCAGGCCGGAACCATCCAGTTTTCGACCACGCGCGGCGCCCTGGAGCAGCGCTCACGCGTCGTCATCCACCTGCACCTGAAGGACAGCCTCTTCGAGGGCAGGGGCGGAAAGACGCTCCTGCCGTCGACATCCATCGCCCACTGAAAGTCCCGGCGCCCCGAGGCCCCTCGGGCTTTCACCTGCGTGTGCGCCCGGGCCCTGCCAGAATGCGCGCCATGAAGACCCCCGGGAAACAGGTGGTGCTCGTCCGGCACGGTGAGACGGAGTGGAGCCACAATGGCCGGCACACGGGGCGGACGGACATTCCGCTCCTGGACTCCGGAAGGGAGATGGGCCGCCTTCTGGGCGCGCCGCTGAAGGCCTGGCGCTTCGACGCCGTCTACACCAGCCCCCTCAGCCGCGCGGCGGACACCTGCGCGCTCGCCGGTTACGGCGACCTGGCCCAGCCGCGCGAGGACCTCATGGAGTGGGACTACGGCGACTACGAGGGGCGCACCAGCGCGGAGATTCGCGCGGAGCGGCCCGACTGGACCCTCTGGAAGAACGGCGTCCCCAACGGAGAGACGGCGGCGCAGGTGGCCACGCGCGTGGACAGCGTCATCTCCGACGCGCTCCGGACGGATGGGGACGTGCTCATCTTCGCCCACGGGCACCTGCTCCGCGTGCTCGCGGCGCGGTGGCTGGGCCTGCCCCCGTGGGAGGGCCGCCTCTTCCTGCTGAGCACCGCGTCCATCAGCGTGCTCGGCCATGACGGCGACAGGCGCCGCCCGGCCATCGTGTCGTGGAACGACACCACGCACCTGCGCGCTTGAGCTACAGCCGCCCCTCCAGGAAGTTGCGCACCAGCGCCGGCCCATCCGGCGTGAGCACGCTCTCTGGATGGAACTGAACGCCCACCACGGGCCGCTCGCGGTGGCGCAGCGCCATGATGAGGCCATCCTGGCTCCACGCGGTGGCCTCCAGCTCGGCGGGCAGTGACGGCGCCTCCACGATGAGCGAGTGGTAGCGCGCCGCCGCGAAGCCCGCGCTGAGCCCGGCGAAGAGGCCCGTGCCGCCATGCTGGATGTGCGCCGCCTTGCCGTGCACCGGCGCTGGCGCGCGCACCACCTTGCCGCCGAAGGCCGCGCCAATGGACTGGTGCCCCAGGCACACGCCCAGCACCGGCACCCGTGACTGGGCAATGGCCGCCACGCTGACGCCCGCCTCGTGCGGCGTGCAGGGCCCCGGTGAAATCACCAGGTGGGACGCGCCCGAGGCCGCCACGCCTTGCGCATCCAGGTCGTCGTTGCGCACCACCTTCACCTCGGCCCCCAGCGTGTACAGGAGCTGCACGAGGTTGAAGGTGAAGGAGTCGTAGTTGTCGATGACCAGAATCACCGGCCACCTCCCTCGCGCGCCAGCCGCAGCGCGGCGGCCATGGCGCCCGCCTTGGCTTCCGTCTCGTCCGCTTCCTTCGACGGCACCGAGTCCGCGACCACGCCCGCGCCCGCGGTCCACATCGTCCGGTCTCCGTCCACGAAGAAGGTACGCAGCGCGATCGCCACATCCAGCGTGCCGCAGAAGGACAGGTAGCCCACCGCGCCCGAGTAGGGCCCGCGCCGCTGGACCTCCAGCTCGTCGATGATTTGCATCGCGCGAATCTTGGGCGCGCCCGACACCGTGCCCGCGGGGAAGGTGCTGGCCAGCGCGTCCAGCGCGTCGTACTTCGCGTCGAGCTTGCCGCGCACCTGCGACACGATGTGCATCACGTGGCTGTAGCGCTCGATGAGCATCATGTCCTCGACGCGCACCGAGCCGGGCGCCGCCACGCGGCCCACGTCGTTGCGCCCCAGGTCCACCAGCATGATGTGCTCGGCGCGCTCCTTCTCGTCCGCGAGCAGCTCCTTCTCCAGGGCCAGGTCCTCGGCCTCGGACGCGCCGCGCCGCCGGGTGCCGGCGATGGGCCGCACCACCACGTCCCCGTCGCGCACCTGCACCAGCAGCTCCGGCGATGCGCCCACCAGCGCGCGGGCCTCGCCCAGCGCCACCAGGAAGAGGTACGGCGACGGATTCACCCGCCGCAGCGCGCGGTAGAGCGACAGCGGCGGCGGCGCGCCCCGGGACTCGAAGCGACGCGCGAGCACGACCTGGAAGATGTCTCCGGCGCGGATGTACTCCTGCGCCCGCGCCACCGCCGCCTCATACCCCGCGCGGTCCCAGCACGCGGTGGGCGCCACGTCCCCCCGCATGCGCGGCGCCGGCGCGTAGGCCTCCGGAGGCAGCGGCTTCAGCAGCCGGTCCGCCATGGCCCGCGCGCGCGCCTCCGCGTCCTTCAGCGCGGCGGCCACGCTGCCGTGCAGCGACGGCCGGGCAATGGCGGTGGCCCTGAGCGTCCCGGTGCGGGTGTCGTGCGTGACGAAGTCCTCGCACACCAGCCATTCCGAGTCCGGGAAGGAGAGGTCGCTGGGGTGCCGGTCCGGCACCGTGGGCTCCAGCCACGAGAAGCAGTTGTAGCCCATGTACCCCACGAGCCCGCCCAGGAAGGGCGCTTCACCGGGGAGCCGCGCCACGGCCAGCTCGCGCCAGAGCTGGCGCAGCACGTCCAGCGGCTTGCCGTCCCGACGCTCCTCGTTCGCGCCCCGCCACAAGGTGGCGCCGCCGCGGTCCAGCCGCACGCGGCCCGCGGGCTCCGCGCCAATGTGGCTGTAGCGGCCGAAACGCTCGCCGCCGTAGCACGACTCGAGGATGAAGCCGCGCGAACCACCGCCCAGCTTCAGGTAGGCCGACAGCGGCGTGTCGAGGTCCGCCGGCAGCTCCACCGACACCGGCACCGCCTCGCCCTGCTCCGCGCGCTGCCGGTAGGCTGACTTCCGCTCCTGTGCATCCATCGTCGCTGACTCGCTTCCCACCGCGCATCACGGCAGGGGGGAATGGGGTTATCCCCCGTCCAGGGGGAGTCCTCCAAGCGGTCCGATATTCCTCCGCGCACGTCACGCAAGCCCCAGGCCAGCGGGTGCCCGGGGAGCAGCCCGGGGAGCTCCCGCCGGTGAGGCGACGTCCCACCCCGGGTGGTCCGGCTCCGAGCCCCTCGCTATCTGAATGGGACTTTGCGTGCCGCTCCTTCCGCTCCATTGATGACGGTGACGCCTCAGGGGCTCTACTGCGTTCCCGGCGGCTTCCACGTCGACCCCTGGCGTCCGGTGGACCGGGCGCTCATCACCCACGCGCATGGCGACCACGCCCGCGGTGGCAGCCGCCATTATCTGGGCGCCCGGGCAGGCAAGGGACTGCTGCACCGGAGATTGGGCGCGGACGCCACCATCGACACGCTCGACTACGGCGAACGGTTGAGCATCAACGGCGTCACCATCAGCTTCCATCCCGCGGGCCACGTGCTGGGCAGCGCGCAGCTGCGCGTGGAGCACGGCGGGGAGACGTGGGTGGTGTCCGGTGACTACAAGCGCGCGCCGGACCCCACGTGCGCGCCCTTCGAGGTCGTCCCCTGCCACACCTTCATCACCGAGGCGACGTTCGGCCTGCCCATCTTCCGCTGGGACGCGACGGAGCAGGTGGCCGAGGACATCCTGCGGTGGTGGGACGCCAACCGCGCGCTGGGCCGCGCGGCGGTGCTGTTCTGCTACGCGCTGGGCAAGGCGCAGCGGCTGCTCGCGGAGCTGGCGAAGCGGACGGACCGCACCGTGTTCGTCCACGGCGCGCTGCACGCCCTGGTGGACGTGTACCGGGACGCGGGCGTCCACATGTTGCCCACGCGATTGGTGTCCGAGGTGGAGAAGGGCACCTCGTTCGCGGGAGCGCTGGTATTGGCGCCGCCGAGCGCGAGCGGCTCCACGTGGATGCGCCGCTTCGGTGACTACGAGACGGGCTTCGCGTCCGGCTGGATGCGCGTTCGCGGCAACCGCCGCCGCCGGGGCTTCGACCGCGGCTTCGTGCTGTCGGACCACGCGGACTGGCCGGACCTGCTGCGCACGGTGAAGGACACCCAGGCGGAGCGCGTGCTGGTGACACACGGCTACACCGAGCCGCTGGCCCACTACCTGCGCGAACAGGGCGTGGACGCCGCGCCCCTGGCCACGCCCTTCGAAGGCGAAGCGGAGGATTGACGCGTGCGGCGACTGGCGGACCTCTACGAAGCGCTGGACCAGACCACGTCCACCAACGCCAAGGTGGAAGCGCTCGCGCGCTACTTCCAGGAAGCGCCCCCGGAGGACGCGGCGTGGGCGCTCTACTTCCTCACGGGCCAGAAGCTGAAGCGGCTGATTCCCACGAAGCTGCTGGTGGGGTGGACGCAGGAGCTGACGGGCATCCCCGGCTGGCTCTTCGAGGAGGTCTACGCCTCCGTGGGCGACCTGGCGGAGGTGATTGCCCTGCTGCTGGACGCACGCGAGCGCCCGGCGCGGACCGAGGAGCTGCCTCTGTCCGCCTGGCTGGAGCAACGCCTGTTGCCGCTGCGTCAACTGGATGCCGCCGGGCAACGCGCGCAGGTGCTGTCCTGGTGGCACGCCATGCCCCGGCGCGAGCTGTTCCTGCTCAACAAGATGCTCACCGGCGAGCTGCGCGTGGGCGTGTCCTCCACGCTGGTGGTCCGCGCGGTGGCGCAGGTGGCGGGCCTGCCCGCGCCCAGCGTGGCGCACCGGCTGATGGGGACGTGGACGCCCTCGCCCACCTTCTTCCGGCAGCTCGTGTCCCAGGACGTGTCGGACGGCGACAGCTCCCGGCCCTACCCCTTCTACCTCGCGTCACCGCTGGAGCAGCCACCCGGGGACCTGGGCGACCGGGCGGAGTGGCTGGTGGAGTGGAAGTGGGACGGCATCCGGGGCCAGCTCATCCGCCGCGAGGGCAGCGTGCATCTGTGGAGCCGGGGCGAGGAGCTCATCACCGAGCGCTTCCCTGAAATCGCGGACGCCTCGGCGGCGCTGCCCGAAGGCACGGTGCTGGACGGCGAGGTGCTGGCCTACGCGGACGGAACGCCCCTGCCCTTCGCCCTGCTCCAGCGGCGCATCGGCCGGCAGAAGCTGACGCCCAAGGTGCTGGCCGAAGCCCCCGCGGCCTTCATCGCCTACGACGTGCTGGAGCTGGGAGGCGAGGACCTCCGGAGCCAGCCGCTGCGCGAGCGGCGCGCGAAGCTGGAGGCGCTGTTGAAGGACGTGCCGCGGCTGCCCGTCTCCCCCGTCGTGCAAGCGGCCACCTGGGAGGACCTGGCCACCGCGCGGGGCGAGGCGCGAGCGCGCAACGTCGAGGGCTTCATGCTCAAGCGCCTGGAGTCGCCGTACCTCACCGGGCGCAAGCGGGGCGACTGGTGGAAGTGGAAGATTGACCCGTTCACGGTGGACGCGGTGCTGCTGTACGCGCATCCGGGCCACGGCCGGCGCTCGTCGCTGTACACCGACTACACCTTCGCGGTGTGGAACGGCACGGAGCTCCAGCCGGTGACGAAGGCGTACTCCGGCCTGACGGACGCGGAGATTGGCCGGCTGGACCGGTGGATTCGCGCGCACACGCGGGAGAAGTACGGCCCGGTGCGCTCGGTGGAGCCCGAGCAGGTGTTCGAGCTGCACTTCGAGGGCATCCAATCCTCGCCGCGTCACAAGTCAGGCGTCGCGCTGCGCTTCCCCCGAATCGCCCGCTGGCGGACGGACAAGAAGCCGCGGGACGCGGACACGCTTGACTCGCTCAAGGAGCTGCTCCATGCCAGCGGGTAGGCCTCGCTCCCTGCGGGCGCAGATTGCCGCCAGTCGCAAGGCCCTGCGCGCCACCACCGAGCCCCCGGCCGCGAAGGCTCCGCGCGAGCCCAGGCGGCCTCGCCTCCAGCGCGCATCGACTCAAGCGCGAACGCGTGAATCACCCCTGGACCGGCTGCGCGGCTGGTTCCACGCGAAGGGGTGGACGCCCTATCCATTCCAAGAAGAAGCCTGGGCCGCCCACGCGCGCGGCGAAAGCGGGCTCATCCACGTCCCCACCGGCGCAGGCAAGACGTACGCGGCCTACCTGGGCCCGCTCGCGGACGTGGCGGCGCAGGGACAGCCCGGGCTTCAGCTCCTCTACGTGACGCCGCTGCGCGCGGTGTCCCGGGACGTGGAGAAGGCGTTGAGGGAGCCCCTCGCCGTGCTGGACGCGGACATCACCGTGGAGAGCCGCACCGGCGACACGTCCTCCTCGGTGCGCCAGCGTCAGCGGGAGCGGCTGCCGCAGGTGCTCATCACCACGCCGGAGTCACTGTGCGTCCTGCTCACGCATGAGCGGGCCCCCGAGCTGTTCGCGTCGCTGCGCTCCGTCATCGTGGACGAGTGGCACGAGCTGCTCGGCTCCAAGCGAGGTTCACAATTGGAGCTGGCGCTGGCCCGCCTGCGCCACTTCGCACCGGGCCTGCGCACCTGGGCGCTGTCCGCCACGCTGGCCAATCTGGACGAGGCCGCCCGTCACGCCGTGGGCACCGGCCAGACACCCACGATTGTGAGCGCGGCGCTGGAGCGGCCCGTCGTCGTGGAGACGCTGCTGCCCGAGTCCGTGGATGCGTTCCCCTGGGCGGGCCACCTGGGCTTCTCCATGCTGGCCCGCGTGGGCGCGTGGCTGGACGCGGAGCGCTCCACGCTCATCTTCACCAACACGCGCTCCCAGGCCGAGCGCTGGTTCGCGGGCCTTCGCTTCGCCCGTCCAGAGTGGGAGCACCTCATCGCGCTCCACCATGGCTCCATCGACCGCGAGGAGCGCGAGCGCGTGGAGAGCGGCCTCAAGGAAGGCTCGCTGCGCATCGTGGTGTGCACCTCGTCGCTGGATTTGGGCGTGGACTTCGGCCCGGTGGAGCGCGTGGTGCAGGTGGGCAGCCCCAAGGGCATTGGCCGGACGATGCAGCGCGCGGGCCGCGGCGCCCACCGTCCCGGCGCCACCTGTCACATCCTCTTCGTCCCCACGCACGCGCTGGAGCTGGTGGAGATGGCCGCCGCCAAGGACGCGCTCCTGCGCCGCGAGGTGGAGGCCCGCACACCTCCGACCCAGCCGCTGGACGTCCTGGCGCAGCACCTGGTGACGTGCGCCCTGGGCGGCGGCTTCACGCCCGAGGCCTTGCGCGACGAGGTGCGCACCGCGGCGGCGTTCGCCAGCCTCACCGACGAGGCGTTCGCGTGGACCCTGTCCCTGGTCCGCGAGGGCAGCCCCACGCTGCGCGCCTACCCGGAGTTCCGCCGCGTGGTGGAGCACGAGGGCCGCTGCGTCGTCGCGGACGCGCGCGTGGCCCGCATGCACCGCATCAACATCGGCACCATCACCTCCGACGCCGTGGTGCAGCTGCGCTACTGGAGCGGCGGGCGCCTGGGCAGCGTGGAGGAGTCCTACGTCAGCCGCCTCAAGCCGGGCGACACCTTCATCTTCGCGGGGAAGAAGCTGGAGTTCAGCCGCCTCCAGGACATGACCGCCTACGTGCGGCCCGCGAAGACGAAGGTCACCCAGACGCCGCGCTGGGGTGGCAGTCGCCTGCCCTTGTCCAGCTCACTGGCCGCCGCCGTGCGGCGCACGCTGGACACCGCGCGCCATGGCGACGTCACCTCGGACGAGCTGGCCGCGGCCTGGCCCGTGCTGGACGCGCAGGCCCGCCTGTCCCGCATCCCCGCGGCGGACCTCCTCCTCGCGGAGACGTGCCAGACGCGCGACGGCCACCACCTCTTCCTCTACCCCTTTGAAGGACGACTGGTGCATGAGGGACTGGCCGCGCTGCTGGCGCTGCGGCTGACGCGCCTGCGCAAGGCCACCTTCACCCTGTCGGTGAATGACTACGGCCTGGAGCTGCTCACGCCCACGCCCTTCCCCTTCGAGGAGGCGCTGCGCCCCGCCCTCTTCACCCGCGAGCGGCTGGAGGCGGACGTCCTGGAGAGCGTCAACGTCGGAGAGCTGTCGAAGCGCCAGTTCCGAGACATCGCGCGCATCGCCGGGCTGGTGCTGCCGGGCCTGCCCGGCGCGCGCAAGTCCTCGCGACAGGTCCAGGCCAGCGCGTCGCTGCTGCACGACGTCTTCATCAAATACGACCCGGACAACCTCCTGCTCGTCCAGGCCCGCCGGGAGGTGCTGGAGCAACAGTTCGAGGAGGGGCGCCTGGAGCGGACCCTGGAGCGGCTTCAGGCCGCGCCCCTGGAGCTCATCCAGGTCCGCCGGCCCACGCCGCTCGGCTTCCCGCTCGTCGTCGAGCGCATCAGCGCGAGCCTGTCCAGCGAGTCCCTGCTGGAGCGGGTGGAGCGCTTGAAGGAGCGATGGACTCGCGAAGATGCCAGGTCCGCCTAGCGGGCACCCTGCTGGAGCTGCTCCCGGAGCGCGCCCTGTACTGGCCCGACACCGGCACCCTGGCCGTGGCGGACCTGCACTGGGGCAAGACGGAGAGCTTCCAGCAGCACGGCATCCCCCTGCCCACGGGCGTGCTGGAGGACGACCTGGCCCGCCTGTCCGCGGCGCTCACCTCCACCAATGCCCGTCGCCTGCTCCTGCTGGGCGACCTCATCCACTCCCGACAGGGACTCACCCCCGCCGTCGTCGAACGGCTGGCCGTGTGGCGGGAGTCCCACGCCTCCGTGGCGTGCGTCCTGGTGCGGGGCAACCATGACCGGCACGTGAAGACGCTGCCCGAGCGCTGGCGCCTGGACGTCCGCGAGGCCTCCATTGACGAAGGCCCCTTCCACTTCGCCCACCATCCGGAGCCCGTGTCCGGCCGCTATGTATGGGCAGGTCACCTCCACCCCATGGTGCGGCTGGGTGGGAAGAGCGACACACTGCGACTTCCCTGCTTTCAAGTGGGACGCGGCGTGGGCGTGCTCCCGGCCTTCAGCGCCTTCACGGGGGGACTCAACGTCTCCCGCCGCGCGGGCGATCGCATCTTCGCCGTCGCCGGCACCGCAGTCGTCGAGGTGTAGGATGAGCTACGCCAAGCGTCGCAAGATACTGGGTATCATCGAAACGGATAATACCTTCGAGCGCGCCGACCACCGGGGCCGCGAGGCGTGGCTTGGCAAGTGCTTGCACTGCAACGCGCACTTATGGGTCGGCTTGGATGGCGAGCCGATCAGCCGCGCCACCATCGAGCACATCCTCCCGAAGACGGCCGGGGGCACCGAGGCGCTGACCAACCTGGGGCTGGCCTGCGCCCGGTGCAACCAGGGCAAGGGCTCCCGGCATGACGCCCGCTATCACCGGGACGCACGCGCCCGGGAGCTGGTGGAACGGCTCCTGGCCCGGCGCCTCGCGCGCTGGCGAAAGCGGGAGACCGACGAAGAGCCGTGAAACACCCGGCGTGATCCACCCCGGCGGGTGCTTTGCTCAATCGCCCCTACCTCCCGCCAGAAGAGAGATTCATCACCGCGCGACGGCGACTTTCCGCCCTCGCACGTGGAAGTGGTATCCCCGCACCGCCACATCTGAATGGTTGACACTGCCGTGTCGATGCCCGATGGTCCCGCGCCGCATTAGGGCAGGGAGAGAAGGAGGGCCCCGCCCACGGCATTACTAATAGAGGTCTCGTTGGACGTGTCCGCTTCGCCTTCAGTGCGCCAGGAGCCACCGCCCACCCGCCCCGTTGGGGCCGGGAACGCCCCTCCGCTCCCCGTGCCCGGCAACGCCCACGCCTCGCCTTTCGTTCCCGTCACTGCTTCTGTCGAAGCCCCCTTGCCCATGGTCCTGGTATGAGCGGCCCTCTCTTCCCACGTTGGACGAACACGGTGTCGCGGCTGTCAGCCGCGGCGCTCCTTGCCGTGCCCGCCATCGGCATCGGCGGTCTCATGGCCTACGTGCGCTCGCCGTACGTCACTGGCCAGCAGCGGCCCGTTGAACAGCCGATCGAGTTCGATCACCGCCACCACGCGGGTGATGAGCAGATTGACTGTCGGTACTGCCATTGGACGGTCGAGGAGTCGCCCTCCGCGGGCATCCCCTCCACCACGGTGTGCATGTCCTGCCACGCGCAGGTCTGGAACAAGAGCCCGTACCTCACCGAGGTCCGCAAGGCGTTCTTCTCCGACCAGCCCATCCCCTGGGTCCGCGTGCACAACCTGCCGGACTTCGTCTACTTCAACCACTCCATCCACGTGGCCAAGGGCGTTGGCTGCGCCACCTGCCATGGCCGCGTCGACCAGATGGCCGCCGTGGAGCAGGCCGCGCCGCTCACCATGGCCTGGTGCCTGGATTGCCACCGCAATCCGGAGCCCCACCTGCGTCCGGCGGAGTTCATCACGTCCATGACGTGGACCCCGCCCGAAGACAAGGCCAAGGCCGCTGAGCTTGGCCGCCAGTTGGCAGAAGCGTACGACGTCCACTCGCGCGAGAGCTGCTCCACATGCCACCGATGAACACGAAGCGCGACGGCGCCCCGTCGCAGGACACCCCCTCCTCCTTCGCGCTCCCGGTCGTCACGGACCGGCCCGCCGCCGCGTCCGACGTTGTCGGCGAAGCGCTCGAGCACGCCGCCGCCAACGCCTCCTCCTCCGAGCCCGGCTATGGCCAGACGTACTGGCGCAGCCTGGAGGAGAAGCTCGGCGCGCCCGCCTACCTGGAAGAGACGCGGCCGGAGTTCCCCGCCGGCGCGGACCTGGCGCCCAGCGGCTTCGCCCGCCGCGAGTTCATGCACCTGCTGGGTGCCTCGCTGGCCCTGGCCGGCGCCACGGCGTGCAGCACCCGTCCGGTGGATGAGCGCCTCCTGCCGTACACCAAGACGCCTCCCGAGCTCGTCCCGGGCAACCCGCTCCACTACGCGTCCGGCATGACGCTGGCCGGCCACACCTCCGGTCTGCTCATCACCGCCCGCGAGGGTCGCCCCGTGAAGATCGAGGGCAACCCGGACCACCCCATCAACCAGGGCGCCGCGGGCCCCTGGGAGCAGGCGTTCCTGCTGTCCCTGTACGACCCGAGCCGCGCCCGCGTGCTCCGTCAGGGCAAGAGCCCCCGCGCCCTGCGCACCCTGCGCGAGGAGCTGGCCAACCGCGCCAACAAGGCCTCCGCCGGTGACGGTGGCAGCCGCGTGCGCTTCCTGTCCGAGCCCGGCAACTCGCCGCTGACCGGCGACCTGCGCAACCGCATCCTGAAGAAGCTGCCGAACGCGCGCTTCCACAGCTACACCGCGCAGACGCACGACACGCAGGCCGAGGCGGCCCGCGCGCTCTTCGGCGGCCAGGCCGTCACGCCCATCTACGACTTCGCCCAGGCGGACATCGTCCTGGCGCTGGACGCGGACTTCCTGGAGAGCCGCCCGGAGAACCTGGCCTACGCGCGCCAGTTCGCCAACCGCCGCGACCCGAACAGCGGTCCGCTCAACCGGCTCTACGTGGCCGAGGCCCGCTTCTCCATCACCGGCGGCATGGCCGACCACCGCCTGCGCGTGAAGTCGCAGGAAGTGCTCGCGGTCGCCGCCGCGGTGGCGCAGGCCGTGGGGGGCCCCGCCGCCTCGCTGGCTGGCGCCGCCGCCAACAAGGCGTCGCTGAAGGCGGACCACGACAAGTGGGTGCAGGCGGTCATCGCGGACCTGCGCGCCGCGCGTCCTGGCCGCAGCCTGGTGGTCGCGGGTGAGCGTCAGCCGGCCGCGGTCCACGCGCTGGCCCACGCCATCAACGCCGCGCTGGGCAACACCGGCACCACGGTGAAGTACGTGCAGTCGTCCATCGCGGAGCAGGAGGGCCTGAGCCAGGTCCGCGCGCTGGTGGAGGACCTCACCGCCGGCCGCGTGGACACGCTGGTCATCACCAGCTGGAACCCGGTGTTCTCGGTTCCGGCGGACACGGGTCTGAAGGAGCTGCTGGACCCGGCGACCAACCCCAACCGCGGCAACCTCACCGTCCTCTACACGGGCCTCTACGAGGACGAGACCAGCCAGTACGCCGACTGGTTCGTCCCCGCGGCGCACCCGCTGGAGACGTGGAGCGACGGCCGCTCGTTCGACGGCACCGTGGCCATTGCCCAGCCGCTCATCCAGCCGCTCTACAACGGCGTGGCGGAGTCCGAGCTGCTGGCGATGTTCCTCGACGAGCCCTACCGCCCCGCGTACCAGATGCTGCGCGACTACTGGCAGGGTCAGGCCGAGGGCCAGGGTGACTTCGAGGCCCGCTGGGAGAGCTGGGTCTCCGACGGCGCCATCCCCGGCACGCAGGCCGCCCCGGTGCAAGGCGCTCCGGACTTCGGCGCAGCCTCCGCGCTGGTGACGGGCTACGCGGCCCCCGCCGCGGGCGAGCTCGAGATCAACTTCGTCTACGACTACAAGATCTTCGACGGCCGCTTCGGCAACAACTCGTGGCTGCAGGAGCTCCCGGACCCCATCACCAAGATGACCTGGGACAACGCCGCGCTGCTGAGCCCGGAGACCGCCAAGCGCCTGGGCCTGGAGCCCGGTGACCTGGCGGAGCTGAGCTACGGCGGGCGCAAGCTGACCGTGCCGGTGTGGATTACGCCGGGCCACGCCGACGACACCGTGACGATGTCGCTGGGCTATGGCCGTGACGGCCTGCACGAGCAGGTGGCCAAGGCGGTGGGCTTCAACGCCAACGCCGTGCGCACCCTGAAGGCCCCCTGGTTCGACGGCGGCGCCACGCTCACCAAGGTGCGCGGCAGCTACAAGTTCAGCCTGACCCAGACGCACTGGCGGATGGAGAACCGCCCGCTGGCGCTGGACATGCCGCTGTCCGAGCTGAAGAACCCGTCCACCGCGACCCAGCACACGCTCCACCGCGTCAAGGGCGAGCTGAAGTTCGGCGTCCAGGACAACCTGCCGGCCTTCGACTACGACAAGGGCCCCAGCAACCCCCAGGGCTACAAGTGGGGCATGGCCATCGACCTGTCGCGCTGCACCGGTTGCAGCGCGTGCGTGATTGCCTGCCAGGCGGAGAACAACATCCCCGTCGTGGGCAAGCAGCAGGTCTCCGTCAGCCGTGAGATGCAGTGGCTGCGCATCGACCGCTACTTCGAGGGCAGCGAGAGCGACCCCCGGATGGTGATGCAGCCGGTGATGTGCGTGCACTGCGAGAAGGCCCCCTGCGAGTACGTCTGCCCGGTGAACGCCACCGTGCACTCGGACGAGGGCCTCAACGACATGGTGTACAACCGCTGCGTCGGCACCCGGTACTGCTCGAACAACTGCCCGTACAAGGTGCGCCGGTTCAACTACCTGCACTACACGGCGGACAAGACGGCCACCGAGAAGATGCTGATGAACCCGGACGTCACCGTCCGCAACCGCGGCGTGATGGAGAAGTGCACGTACTGCGTCCAGCGCATCGAGCGCACGCGCATCGACGCCCGCGTGGAGAAGCGCCTCATCAACGAGAAGGAACTGCAGACGGCCTGCCAGCAGACCTGCCCCACGCAGGCCATCACCTTCGGCTCTCTCAACGACCCGCGGCAGCGCGTCACGCAGCTCCACGAAGATGAGCGCGCGTACAAGCTGCTCCACGAGCTGGGCACCCGCCCGCGCACCGCGCACCTCATCCGCGTCCGAAATCCCAACCC
>NZ_JAAIYB010000329.1 GCF_010894475.1 Myxococcus vastator | reverse complement strand
AAGCGTGTGGGCTCATAAGGGCCAGTGCGCAAATCCGGGCGGGTCTGAAGGTCTAGGTTATATAGGGCGCGCCCATGTCACTCGACCTCAAGCGCGCGGCCTCAGAGCCCATCTCCTCCGTCGACATGCTGTTGGCTGGATTCCGAGCCGCCGAGAAGCCCCGTGAAGCGCACCGGCTGGGGCTCGAGCATGAGAAGTTCCTCTATCCGGTCGGCGCCGCGGAGCCCCCCACCTATGAAGGTGAGCGGGGCGTGGGCGCGCTGCTGAACCGGGTGGCCTCGGCGGGCTACACGCCGTTCCGGGAGACGCCGGAGTCGCCCGTCATCGCGCTGCAGCGCGGCGGTGCCACCATCTCCCTGGAGCCCGGCGGCCAGGTGGAGCTGTCCGGAAGCCCCTTCGTCACCGCGCGCGAGGCGCACGCGGAGAACCTGACGCACCTGTCGGAGGTGTCCTCCGCCGCGAAGGCGCTGGGCTTGCGGCTCGTCTTCCTGGGCTACCGCCCGTTTGGCACGACGGCGCAGATGCCGTGGATGCCGAAGACGCGCTACCTCATCATGCGCCGCACGCTGCCGGAGCGCGGCCGGCTGGCGCTGAACATGATGTTGATGACGTCCACGGGCCAGGTATCCCTGGACTGGGCGGACGAGGCCGACTGTGTCCGCAAGACGGTGGTGGTGGCGCGGCTCGCCCCGCTGATGAACGCGCTGTACGCCAACAGCCCGTTGGTGGAGGGCAAGCCGTCGGGTTACCTGTCCTTCCGCAACCGCGTCTGGGACGAGGTGGACCCCACGCGCTGTGGTTACCTGCCCGCGTTCTTCGACGGCTCGTTCTCGTACCGCGCCTATGTGGAGTGGGCGCTGGACGCGCCGCTGCTCTTCCTGCGGCGCAACAACGAGTACCTGTATCCGAAGCTCACCTTCCGGCAGTTGATGAAGGAGGGCTTCGAGGGCAAACCGCCTGACCTGAACGACTGGACGGACCACCTGTCCACGCTCTTCCCCGAGGTGCGGCTGAAGACGGTGGTCGAGGTGCGCGGCGCGGACTGCGTGAGTCCGGCGATGACGGGGGCACTGGCCGCCCTCTGGCGCGGCATCCTGTACGACGCCACCGCGCTGGAGGAGGCCGAGCGCCTGCTCCCGAAGCTGACCTACGCCGAGCACCTGGCCTTCCATGACACGGCGCGGCGCGAGGGCCTGGGCGGTCGGCTGGGTTCGCAGGAGCTGCACCGCCTGGCGGCGGAGATGCTGGCCATCTCCCGCCGGGGGCTGATGCGGCTGGATGCGCAGGATGCGCCCCTGCTGGACGCGCTGGACGCGGTGGCCGCGTCGGGGCGCTCGCCCGCGGTGGCGGTGCTCGAGGCGTGGGAGAAGCATCCCCGCCCCGAGGCGCTGCTGGACGGCTTCGGCCTGTGATGTGAGGGCGGGCTAGAACTGCCCGCCAATCATCACGTTGCCGTTGAAGAGGCTGCCCTTCTCGTCAGCGTTGGTGACGGGGTTTCGGAGGAGTCCCTCTCCGCCGACCAGCCGGTACGTGGCGCGCGCGCCGGCCACCAGGTTGCCGAAGCGGTAGTCCAGGCCCGCGGCCAGCGGGAGCTCCGTCTGCCAGTCGTTGTTGTAGAAGGTGTCCGCGCCGTCCGACGGGTTGAGGTAGCTCAGGCCGACGCCGGCGCCGACGAAGGGGCGCCACTTCGCGTCGATGAGCGGTCCCGCCTTCGCGAGCAGGGTGGCGTTGTGGCGCCAGACGCCCTCGCCATCACCGTTGTCGCGCAGGCGCGCGTCATCAATGGGGAGGCGCTGGCCTTCGTAGCCCACCTCGACGCCGCCGTACTGCCAGGGATAGGCGCTGGCGTTGATGCCCAGGAGCGGGCCCACCTTGGTGGTGTTGCCGAGGTCTCCGGTGAAGTTGCCGAGGCCCAACCGGACGTCGACGCCCACCAGCGGCTGCTCATCGACGCGCAGTCGCTCGCCCACCTGCTGTGCCTCGATGGCGAAGGCCGGCCCCGCCATGCCCAGCGCCGCCGTGGCGACTCCACCCACAATCGAACGTCGCATCGCATTCCTCCCCGGGAAAACAGTCACCGGAAAGCTGGCCATCTGTCGCCACGGTTACAGAGAGAGCCACAGGGACGCACGGTGGCCTGGATGGCCGCGGGTGCATCGGCCCACGAGGCGAAGGACGCCGTGACTCGTGCGCGGACGGGCGGGGAGGGGCTCAGCGGCGGCCGAAGAGCTTCTTCAGTCCGGACAGCACGCCACCCGGACGCCGCTCCGGCTCGGGGATGAGCGGCGAGCGGGCGATGAGCGCGTCGAAGGCCGCGTCGTCCAGGTGCTCCGTGGCCAGGGACACCGCGTGCCGCTTCACGCCGGGCAGGGTGGCTTCGAGCGACAGGGCCCCATCCACCGAGAGCGCGAGGTGCAGCTCCACCTCCCCCGCGCGCTCCACGTTGAGGGTGAGCCGGCCGAGGTGCTCGGCGTCGGCGGCCTGCGTGGCGGCTCCCTGGAAGACGGCCAGTTCGAGCGGACCCGGCGCGGTGGGAAGCACCAGCGTCTTGGTGGCGGGCAGGCGGGTGTTCCGCTCGAGGACGCGGCGCAAGGTGCCGCCGCGCTCGGCGACGGAGAGCGGCGAGGAGAGCACCTCTGAGACGGTGGCCGCGGGCTTGCCGACCTCGGCGAGCAGGAGCCCCTGTCCGAGCAGCGCGGCGCCCAGGGCCACGCTGCCCCGCGCGTCCACGTCGTCGCGCACGCTCACGCCCAGGCTCTCTTCGAGCCGGCGGCGGACCAGGGGCGCGGCGCTCTGCCCGCCGACGAGGAGCACCGCGTCCAGCCCCTGCGGGGAGAGCGCGTTGGATTCGAGCACGTCGCGGACCACGGTGGTGACGCGCTGAGCGAGGTCGGCGGTGAGGGCCTCCACGCGCTCCCGGTTCATAGGGGGCACGGTGCCCGAGGGGAGGGTGACGTCGACCTGCTCCTGACTGGAGAGGGCCACCTTCGCGGACTCGGCGGCGGTGCGCAGGGGGGCCCAGTCGAGGGGATGGTCCGGCTTGGGCACGCCTTGTTCGGAGAGGTCGCTGGCGATGGCTTCAGCGATGCGTGCATCGAAGTCCATGCCGCCGAGGGTGGCGTCGCCCCCGGTGGTGATGACCTCGAGGTCATCGCCTGTGACTTGCACCACGCAGACCTGAAGCCCGCCGCCACCCAGGTCCACGACGAGCACTCGCTTCCGCGCGAGCCCCCGGCCATGGGCATACGCGAGCGCCGCCGCCGCGGGGGCGATGAGGATGCGCTGGGCATCGAGCCCCGCGAGCGTGGCGGCTTCGCGAAGGGCCGCGCACTGGCGGTCGGTGTAGTGCGTGGGGGCGCAGATGACGGCTCGGGTTGCCTTGCGGCCGAGGTGCGCCGCGGCGGCCTGCTTCAGCTCGCGAAGCATCATGGCCGTGAAGAGGGTCGGCGAGATGACGCGGCCCCGGACCTCCACGGCGGAGTCCCCATTCGCGTCGGTGGTGACGGGGTAGGGGAGCAACGGGGCGAGCCAACGGAGTTGTGGCGAGCGCGGCTTCAGGCCCAGCAGTCGCTTGAGGCCGGCGATGGCACGGCGGGGGGCGCGCTGGCCTTCCGTCTGAGCCGCTGCGCCGACGACGAGGTCGCCGGTGCCATTGACCGCGATGAGGGCGGGAAGGTCCGTGGTGTGGGTGCCGGGGAGGGGGATGAGCGTGGGCGTCCCGTCCTGGACGACGGCGACGCGCGCATGGGAGGTGCCCAGGTCGATGCCCAGCACGACCTCGGGGAGCGCGGGCGTCGAGGCCGGCTGAGGAAGGGGGACTTCGAGCAGGGCACGGCGGCGGTTGCGTGGCACGTCCGCGTCCAGGGGGACGGAGGGCGTGGGCTCGGATTCGGCACGGGCTGGGGCTGCTTCCGTGGCGGCCCCTGTGGGCGCGGAGCTCGCTTCCGAGTTGGACAGAGAAGCCTCATCCGAGGCCGCGCTGGGGGGCGCGCTTTCGGGAGCGGCGGTGCGCCCTTGAGGCACGGTGGTCGTGCGTGTCGGCGCTCGGGGTGGATTCGACTCGGCCTTGGGGGCTGCACTGGCTGATGCCTGGGACGAAGTGTCACCTGCTGCGGAGGCGTCCTGCGAAGGCTCAGCGGGCTTCGCATCCGGGGCGTCGGGCTCCGTCTTGTCGACGTCAGGTGCGCTCGGGAGCGCGGTCACCGCCTGTGTGGAGGGGGCCTCGCCAGGAGCGCTGCCGGAGTGGTCATCCGTGCTGGTCGCCGTCGTGGCTTCGGACGCGACATCCGGGCCGCTTTTCCCGATGTTCGCCGCGGATGATGCCTCGTCGGGAGCACTGCCGGATGGGTCATCCGTGTTGGTCGTCGTCGTGGATTCGGGCGCGGCATCCGGGCCGCTTTGCCCGGTGCTCTGCGCTGCTGCTTGGGGCGCGCTAGCTGCTTCGTTGCTTGCCTCGGCGAGGGGCGCATCGCGCAGAGGTGACGTCGCAGCGGAGGGCTTCGTGGTGGCTGCGTCGCCTGCTTCGGCGTCAGGCTTTGCACGAGGGAACGCGGCCGTCGCGGAAGCCTCCGGGGCTGCTCCGGGGCCTGCCTCGGTGGTGGACTCGACGCTTGTGGTCGAAGTGGCAGTCGGTGATGCGTCGTCGGCATCGGCATCGGCATCGCGCTCTTCGCTCGCGGGGTGCGCCGTTCCGGAGGATGCCGGGGCTGCTTCGTTGCCAGCGTCGGTGTCGGGCTCGGCGCTTGTAGTCGATGCCTCTGCGGGTGCTTCAATCGTGGATGTATCGCTGCCCTTGGCGGGGGGCTCGGCACTCGTGTTCGCGGATGGCGCCGAGGATTCCGTGGCTGCTTCGTTGGCGGGAGCGGTGCCCGTAGCCGGAATCGTCGCGGAGGGTTCCCTCGTTGCGGAAGTGCCAGCTTCCGCGACGATTGGGGTGCTCGCTTGAGAGACAGAGTCTCCGTGGGGCACCACTGCATCTGCATCCGTCGCCGGAGCGGAGGTCGCATGCAGGCGCGGAGCTGGCTCGTCGTGCTTCGTCGAGACAACGGCTCCTGCCGTGACGGGCTCCGTTGCCGAGGCGGATCCATCGCTCGCTGTTGCACCGGTCTGCTTGGCATTCGCAGAGTCGTCACCCGTTCCATGTACGGGCTTGGATTCGTCAGGCGCAGGCAAGGTTAGGGAGGAAGCTTCGCCACCGATGGCTTCGTCGCCTTCAACGGGTGCGGAGCCGGTGGGCTCGGCTCCGGCATGCGCATCGTCGCTTGGCTCTGGCGCGGGCGGGATACGAAGCAGCGTTTGAGTCGCTTCCACTGACTCGCTTGCGGCCCGCGCGTCGGAGGTTTCCGCCGACAAGTCTGGAGCCGCCGTAGCTGTCGGCGCAGTGCTGGCGTCGGTCGATGAATCCTCCGGGACGAGTGGCGCTCTAGCAGGCTCACCGAGGTCGTTTGGCTCGGCTACGGCATTCTCAGTGCCACTTGCATCCTCGGACGCCGCGAGGCTCGCGGTGATGGCGAAGTCGAGCCCGTCACTCGAATCAGCTTCAAAGCGCGGAGCGACAGGTCCCGGACGCGCGTCCGCGTCTTGAGTGCTCGGAGCCCTTGAATCAGAGGCCTCAAGTGAGCCCGTGTCCGCCTCACCGGACACCGCATGCGCGTCCGTGCTGGACGCAGGCGCATCTGGCACTTGCTCGAACACGGAGGACGGAGCAGCCGTGCCGGAGTCCGGTGCTTCCGAGCGTGCGTCATCATCCGCCCTGGCAGTCTCGGAACCGTGCGTGGGTTCCGGAACCGCCACCGCGTCAGGAACTCCAGCCGTCGTGCCTTCGACGCGCGCATCCTCCCGCGAGGGTCGCACCGCATTCGAAGCCTTCGCGCCGGGTGCGCGGCGAACGAGTCCCGGAGGTGGCGTGGGCGCAGGGGCCGTGACCGGGGCAGGAGTTTGTGGCTCCACGCTCCCGGTACGTTTCGCCACCACCCGGTCGATGAGCGCCTTGCTCGCTGCGTCCAGCTTCACGAAGCGCACCGTCATGCCGGTACGCCCGCCCGCCGCGTCCACCTGGGCCTTCACGACGATGCCTTCGCCGCGGAGCAGCCGTGTCCCGTCGGCCAGGACGAACTCGAACGCCAGCCCGGTGCCTTCGGGCTTCATGGCGCGCGTGGCGACGAACACGCCACCGCGCGCCACGTTCGAGCCGTACTTGTCGATGAACTCCTCCTCCGTCGTGTACGGGAGGCGGATGCGAAGCGGGAGGAGCTTGGACGCGGTCCCGCTCATTTCAAGGGAATCCGCACATCCCCCCCGGAGCCCTGAAGCAACAGGTGCAGCCCGTCATCCCGAAGGGCCTCCGGAGGAAGCTCGAACAGGAGGACCACGTCGGTGCGCTCGTCCGGAGCCCAGGTGCGGCGAAGGGGGCGGGTGCCCCCGACGACCTGGGCATCCCGGGCCACGGCGTACGACGGGCCTTCAGCCCCGAAGAGCTTCGCCCCGTCCAGGTCCAGGGTGAGCGGCGCGCCGCCCACGTTCTGCGTCATGAGCTGCACGCGGAAGAACAGGTCCTCGGAGGTCAGGCTCACCTTCCCCGAGCCCGTCACCGAGTGCGACGCCTCCAGTCCGGTGAGCTTCACGGACAGGGTCTCCAGGCGCACGGCGTCGTTGGGGGAGGGGAGCTCCCAGGTGCGCTCGGTGGGGACGTTGATGCCCGCGGCGAGGCCCGCGAGGTTTGCGTTCGGGTCTCCGCGCGTGGCCTCGGGGCCCTGGGAGGGACGGCCTCCCTGGTTCACCCGGTCCACTTCCTGGCGGAGCTTCTGAAGCGTCCGGTCATCACCCGTGCCCGCGTAGTCAGGCGCGGACTCCTCCTTGCAGCCACCCAGAACGAGGGAGGCCGCCAGGAGCGCCACGGAAGCAGAGGCCCGGTGGTTCATCACGCGGTGCCCATGCCCTTCACCAGCTCGTACAGCTTCTCCAGCGCCGCGGGGAGCTTCGAGGCATCCGGGCCGCCGGCCTGGGCCATCTCCGCCTTGCCGCCGCCCTTGCCGCCGACTTCCTTGGCCATCTCGCGCACCAGCGCGCCGGCGTTGATGCCCTTGGCCACGACGTCCTTGGTGGCCGCGACCAGGATGATGGCCCGGCCGTCCTTCTCGCCGCCGATGGCGACCACGCCCGAGCGGATGCGGTCACGGAGCTGGTCCGCCATGCCGCGCAGGACGTTGTCGTCCGCCGCGTCCACCTTCGTGGCCAGGACCTTCATGCCGTTCACGTCGCGAGCCTGCTCCAGCAGGTCCTTGCTGCTGGCCGTCTGCGCCTTGACGGCCACTTCCTCGACCTTGCGCTCCAGCTCCTTCACGCGCTTCTGGGTCGCCTCGACGCGCTTGGAGACTTCCTTCGGGCTCGACTTGAACAGCTCGGCCACCTTGCGCAGCTCGTGCTCCTGCTCGCGGACGTGCTGGAGCGCGCCGATGCCCGTCAGCGCGACGATGCGGCGCACGCCGGACGCCACGCCGCTCTCGCTGGTAATCTTGAACAGGCCGATGTCACCGCTGCGGCGCACGTGGGTGCCGCCGCAGAGCTCGGTGGACTCGGGGTGCACGGTGACGACGCGAACCGTCTCGCCGTACTTCTCGCCGAACATGGCGACGGCGCCGGACTTCTTCGCGTCCTCCAGGCTCATGATGCGCGTCTCGGCCCCCGCGTTGTCGCGAATCCAGCCGTTGACCAGGTCCTCGACCTGCTCGAGCTGCGCGGACGTGGCGGGCGAGAAGTGCGCGAAGTCGAAGCGCAGGTAGTCCGGCGCGACGACGGAGCCCGCCTGCTTCACGTGCTCACCGAGCACGAGCTTGAGCGCCTTGTGGAGCAGGTGCGTCGCGGAGTGATTCGCCCGGATGGACTTGCGGCGCTCCGAGTCCACGCCGGCCTGGACCATGTCGCCGACCTTGAAGGTGCCCTCGGAGACTTCGACCGAGTGGACCACCAGGCCCGGCACGGGGCGCTGCGCGTCGGTGACCTTTGCCACCGCCTTGCCGCCGTGGCCGACGACGCGGCCGGTGTCGCCCATCTGTCCGCCGGACTCGCCGTAGAAGGGCGTGCGGTCCAGGACCAGCTCCACCGTGTCGCCCTGGGTGGCCTGGGTGACCTCGGCGCCGTCCTTCACGATGGCGCGGATGCTGCCCTCGCCCTCGTGGCCCTCGCCGTCATAGCCGAGGAACTCCGTCGTCCCGAGCCGCTCCGCCAGCTTCAGGTAGACCTCGCCCGTGGCCTTGTCGCCGGAGCCCGCGAACTTGTTCTTGTCCGCCTCTTCCTTGAGGCGCTCCTCGAAGCGGACCAGGTCCACGTCGAAGCCGCGCTCGCGGGCGATGATCTGCGTGAGGTCCCACGGGAAGCCGTAGGTGCCGTGGAGCAGGAAGACGACGTCGCCGGAGAGCTGCTTGCCGCCGGCCTTCTGCAGCTCGGACAGCTCCTCCTCGATGAGCTTGAGGCCGCGGCTGAGCGTCTGACGGAAGCTGGTCTCCTCGTGCCGGCAGACCTCCAGGACGAAGGTGCGGCTCTCCCGGAGCTCGGGGTAGGCGTCGCCCATCAGCTCGATGACGCGGTCGACGACCTTGAAGAAGAAGACGTCCTCCAGGCCCAACTGGGTGCCGTGGCGGATGGCGCGGCGCATGATGCGGCGCAGGACGTAGCCGCGGCCCTCGTTGGAGGGCTGGACGCCGTCCGAGATGAGGAACGCCGCCGCGCGGCCGTGGTCCGCGACCACGCGCTGGGACGCGCCGGACTCCTGCGAGTAGGGCTTGCCGCACAGCTCGCTGACGGTGGCGAGGATGTTCTGGAAGAGGTCCGTCTCGTAGTTGGACCGCTTGCCCTGGACGACGGAGGCGATGCGCTCCAGGCCCGCGCCGGTGTCGATGGACGGCTTCGGCAGGGGGATGAGGGGGCCGTCCTTCTCCTTGCGCTCGAACTGCATGAACACGAGGTTCCAGATTTCGAGCCACCGGTCGCAGTCACAGGCGACGCCCAGACATTTCTTGCCCTCGGCCTCTTCGACACAGGGGATGTCGTCGCCCTGGTGGTAGTGGATTTCGGAGCAGGGGCCGCAGGGGCCGGTGTCGCCCATGGCCCAGAAGTTGTCCTTGAGGCCGAGCTTGTAGAGGCGCTCGGCGGGGACGCCCTGCTTCTTCCAGAGCTCGTAGGCCTCTTCGTCCCAGGGGGTGCCGCCCTCGCCGTTGAACACGGTGACGGCGAGCCGGTCGGTGGACAGGCCGAGCGTCCGGGTGACGAACTCCCAGCCGTACGCGATGGCGTCGGACTTGAAGTAGTCGCCGAAGGAGAAGTTCCCGAGCATCTCGAAGAACGTGTGGTGCCGGGCGGTGAAGCCGACGTTGTCGAGGTCGTTGTGCTTGCCGCCGGCGCGCACGCACTTCTGCGACGTGGTGGCGCGGCGGTAGTCGCGCGTCTCACGGCCGGTGAAGACGTCCTTGAACTGCACCATGCCCGCGTTGGTGAACATCAGCGTCGGGTCGTTGGCGGGCACCAGGGAGGAGGACGCCACACGGCGGTGGCCGCGCTCCTCGAAGAACTTGAGGAACGCCTCGCGGATCTCAGAGGCGGTCAGGGCGGAAGGCATGGTGTGGGTATATGCCACAAGAGGCGGCTTCGCAGGAGTTCTTGGAGGTTGCATGGGGGGCCTGGGTGGGG
>NZ_JAAIYB010000328.1 GCF_010894475.1 Myxococcus vastator | reverse complement strand
GAGCCTCACGGCGCTGTCCCTGCTGCGGCTGGCGCCCGAGCCGCCGGTGCGCGTGGTGGGCGGGGAGGTGCGCTTCCAGGGCCGGGACTTGCTGACGCTGCCGGAGGCCGAGCTGCGCCGGGTGCGCGGCCGGCACGCGGCGATGATCTTCCAGGAGCCGATGACGTCGCTCAACCCGGTGTTCACCGTGGGCGAGCAGCTTGCCGAGGGCGTCCGGCTGCACCTGGGCGCCTCGCGCGCGCAGGCCCGGGACAAGGCCGTGGAGATGCTGCGGCAGGTGGGCATCCCCGCGCCGGCCGAGCGCGTGGACGCGTATCCCCACCAGCTCTCCGGAGGCATGCGGCAGCGGGTGATGATGGCGATGGCGCTGGCGTGTGACCCGGCCTTGCTCATCGCGGACGAGCCCACCACCGCGCTGGACGTCACCATCCAGGCGCAGATTCTGGACCTGCTCGCGCGGCTCCAGGCCGAGCGGGGCATGGCGGTGCTGCTGATTACGCACGACCTGGGTGTGGTGGCGGAGAGCTGCGACGCGGTGGTGGTGATGTACGCGGGCCGGGTGGTGGAGCGCGCCCCGGTGAGCGCGCTGTTCGCCCGGCCCGCGCACCCGTACACCGCGGGGCTGCTGCGCTCGATTCCGTCCCGGCGCGACGTGGGCGGCGCTCCGGCTTCCCGGGCGCGGCTGCGGGCCATCCCCGGCAGGGTGCCGCCGCTGCGGGAGTTGCCCGCCGGTTGTGCGTTCCGGGAGCGCTGTGAACGCGCGCTGGACGTCTGCGCGCACGTGAAGCCCGCGCTGACGTCGCCCAGGGAAGGGCAGTGGACGGCCTGTCACAACCCGGTGCCCGCGCCATGAGCGCCACGCCGCTGCTCCAGGTCCGCGACCTCCAGGTGCACTTCCCGGTGCGAGCCGGCGTGCTCGGCCGGGTGCGCGGCGCGGTGAAGGCCGTGGACGGCGTGGACTTCGACGTCATGCGCGGTGAGACGCTGGGGCTGGTGGGGGAGAGTGGCTGCGGGAAGAGCACCCTGGGGCGCGCGGTGCTGCGGCTGGTGGAGCCCACGGCGGGCTCCGTCCGTTTCGACGGGCAGGAGCTCACCGGGCTGTCCCAGCGCCGGCTGAGGCCGCTGCGCCAGCGGATGCAGTTCGTCTTCCAGGACCCGTATGCCTCGCTCAATCCCCGGATGACGGTCCGGGAGATTCTGGAGGAGCCCTTCGCCATCCACGGGCTGGCCCGAGGGCCGGGTGAGCGGGAGCGCGAGGTGGCGCAGTTGGTGGACGCCATGGGGCTGCCGCGCGAGGCGCTGGCGCGCTACCCCCATGAGTTCTCCGGCGGGCAGCGGCAGCGCATTGGCATCGCGCGAGCGCTGGCGCTGCGGCCCGACCTGGTGGTGGCCGACGAGCCCATCAGCGCGCTGGACGTGTCCGTGCAGGCGCAAATCGTCAACCTGCTGGTGGACCTGCAGCAGGCGCGGGGCCTCACCTACGTCTTCATCGCCCACGACCTGAACATCGTCGAGTACGTGTCCACCCGGGTGGCCGTCATGTACCTGGGCCGCATCGTGGAGCTGGCCCCGGCCGCGTCGCTCTACCGTCAGCCCCGCCACCCGTACACCCAGGCGCTGCTGTCCGCGGTGCCCGTCCCGGACCCGGGCCACGCCCGGACGCGCCTGCTGGTGCCGGGCGAGCCGCCATCGCCCCTGGCGCCGCCCCCTGGTTGCACCTTCCATCCGCGCTGTCCGCATGCCATGGAGCGGTGCCGGCGCGAGTCACCCCCGTCCTACGCGCTGGGCGGTGGCCACTTCGCCGCGTGTTTCCTGGCGGAGGCCGACGCGCGTGAGGCCCCGGCCGCGGCCCCTTCTGGAGGAAGTCCTGGTGTTCTGGCTCAGCCATCATCATCCGGATGAGTACAACCGCACCTACCTGTTCGGCGGCGTGCGCGTGTGCGCGCGCTGCCTGGGGACCTATCCGGTGCTGCTGGCGGTGCTGGTGGCCCTGTTCGCCGTGCGCGCCCCGCTGCGGTGGGCGCTGGACGTGCCCGTCGTCCTGGCGCTCACCGTTCCCGCGCTGGCGGACTGGGCGGTGGGCCGCTTCCGGCCGGCGTCCGGAAGCAACGCGGTGCGCACCCTGACGGGCGTGTTGCTGGGGGCGGCGCTCGGCCGCTCCCTGTACGTGCACCTGCAGCAGCCACTGCCGGCGGTGCTCCTGGCGCAGGGCGCGCTCGTGACAGCGGTGGCCGTCCCTGTCATTCTCGCCACTTACCAGAGACCGCGCCCGGGATAGACCCTGGCGGCCCGTCGCCCGTTAAGAGTGCACGGGTGGCGGAGTGGGCCGGGTGAGGGTGGCTCCGAGGCGCGTTGGGGGAGTGTTGGGACCGGAAACCTCAGACGAGCGGCTGATGCTCGCCTTCCAGGCGGGGGACGCGCGCGCGTTCGAGGCGCTGGTGCGCAAGCACCGGACGCCGGTGTTCAACTTCATCTTCCGCTTCACGGGGCATCGGGCACGGGCGGAGGACGTGCTGCAGGAGACGTGGCTGAAGGTGGTTCGGAGCGCCGGCGACTACACGCCCAAGGCGAAGTTCACGACCTGGCTCTACACGATTGCGAGGAACCTCTGCGTGGACAGCGCGCGCAAAGAGAGCTACCGCCAGGCGTCTTCCCTGGAGGCACCCGCCCCGGGAGCGGAGCGGGACGAGTCGCGCCCCCTGGGGGAGGGCCTTCCGGACGCGGGGGCCAGCCCGGAGCGCGGCGCCTACAACGCCCGGCTGCGTCCCATGCTGGAGCGAGCCCTGGCGACGCTCCCGGACGAGCAGCGTGAGGTCTTCACCCTGCGCGAGTACAGCGGCATCCCCTTCAAGGACATCGCGGAGGTGACGGGAGTGTCCGAGAACACGGTGAAGAGCCGCATGCGCTACGCGCTCGACGGGCTTCGCCGCCGGCTGGCGGAGATGGGCGTCGACGGCGACCTCGCCGAGGACGGAAGGACGGTGGTGGGATGAAGCCGCAGAATCCACATGCGCAGGAGGACCGGCTGCTCGACTTCGCCTATGGCGAACTGCCGGTGCCCGAGGCCCGCCTCGTCGAAGCCCACCTGGAGGGCTGTTCCCGCTGCACCCAGGCCCTGGACGACATTCGCGGGGTGCGCGCCACCATGTCCCAGCTGTCGGTGGAGCCCGCTCCGGACGCGGGGCTGGAGTCGCTGATGGCCTATGCCCAGCAGGCCGCGCGCCGCGCCGCCGCGGGCCCCGAGCCGAAGTCGTCCCGCTGGCGCCGGTGGTTCTTGCCCGTGGTGGGTCTGGCCTCCGTGAGCACCTTTGGCATCCTGACGCTCCAGGCCCGGTCGCCCGAGCTCACGCGGCCAGACTTGAGCGTGGCGAAGGTCGCGGTCGCGAAGGAAGAGCAGGTGTCCCCGCCGTCCGATGATGGCTTCGCGCCGGTCGCGGCCGCGCCGGCCCCCGCGGCGGCGCCGACGGTGCCCGCCGAGGCGGAAGCGACGGGGTACGCCGCCCGGGAAGTGGCCGCGCCAAAGAGTTCGAAGGTGGCCGAGCGCTCGCGAGAGCAGCAACGGCTCGCGGAGGACTGGGCCAACGCGGGCAGTGGCGGCGGGCTCGACATGCGGATTCGGCGTGAGAGCGCGAGCAAGGCGAAGCGCGGGCCGCCCGCCGCTGCTCGCGCACCCAAGGCCGACATGCTGGCCGCGCAGGAGCCCGCGCCCATGGCGCAGGAAGGGGCGCCGTCGTCGCTGGACGAGGAGTCCGAAGTCGCGAGTGAATCCAAGGACCTGCGGACACCGCCGGAGGACCGGGACGATGCCTCCGGTCAGCAGGAGCGGCGCGTCGCGGACTCGCAGGCCCCCTGGGCCGTCCCCCCGCGCGACTCGCTGCGCCTGGGGTCCACGTCGCCAGCGGCACGGGGCGCCGCCTACGATGACGAATTGGACGCGTCGGAATCCAAGGGCGCCCCGGGAGGCGCCGCCGCCCAGGGCAACGCCGAGCTTCAGCGCCCGGCGCCGGCACCGGTCTCCAAGAAAGCCGCGCCCCCCGCCGCGCCTCCGCCGCCCCCCATGGCGCGCGCCGACGTCGCGGAGCTGTCGCGCCAGGCGCGAGCGGCGTTCGACGCGGGGGAGGGGGCCCGGGCAGCCGGGCTGATCCGCGCGGCGCTGGCCGCGGGGGCCACTGGAAAGGAGCGCTGGACGCTTCTGAACCAGCTGTGTGAGTTCGAGTTCGCCCTGGGTCGGCGTGCCGAAGGACTCGAGGCTTGCAAGCGCGTGATACAAGAAGCGCCCGCCTCGGACGCCGCCAGATCGGCGCGCCGGCGGGTGGATCGCGAGTCATCGGTCAACGAGCTGCCCGCTAAACCCGCGAAATAGCGGGGAGTATTTTCTCATCAACTGGGAGGGAAACGTAGGCACAGGTCTGTCCATTTGACCGATGCGCTTCTGAGACCTGTCCCTGGATAATGGTTTCATGGGACAGGAAGCACAGGAACCGCGGGCGCGGGGGGCGTCTCGCCGGCAGTCAGGTCAGGCCGCGGTGGAAGCGGCGATGATCATGCCGCTCACCGTCTTCATGACGCTGGGGATCATCCAGCTCACGATGATGCAGCACGCGAAGCTGATGACGGAGTACGCCGCCTATCAGGCCGCGCGTGCCGGCATCGTGTGGAACGGCAACAACGAGCGCATGCATGACGCGGCCATCGTGGCGCTGCTTCCCACCATGGGGCGTACCGACGACATCGTCGAGTTGGGGAAGACGTTCGTCCTCCACCAGCTCTACGACTCTGGCATGCGCATGCTGAACTTCGGCGGCGGCCGCGTGCCCCGGACGGTCAACGGGTCCAACCTGTTCGGCGTCATCCGGGTGGACACCATCAGCCCCGCGTACTTCACGCCCATCGATTCGATGTGGAAGCTGCGCAGCGGCTACAACTGGCAGGAGCTGGACTTCGACGGCGCGGACTCCTTTCCGGAGGTGCCCTCGCTGGAGAACCACATCCGCAAGTTCTTCAACCTGCCGGAGCCTGACGACGCGGAGCTGGTGTTCCGCAAGTCCACGCGACTGACCATCCGTCTGCGCTACTGGTACCAGCTGCGTGTCCCGTTCGCGAACTCCATCATCTTCTACTCCTGGTTCGCCTCGAACGCGGGCATGGCGCTGCGAGGCGCCATTGACCGCGGCACCGTGGACCCCCGCGCGAACATGATGAACCAGCGTGGCAACCTCAACCCGTTGCTCGCTGGCGCCCGCGGCATCGAGCACGAGATGGGGTACGACTCCGTGTATCCGCTTGAAATGACCGTGCTCTGGATGCTGGCCAACGGCAGCATCCCGCTCGTTTCCGACCTGGCTGGCAAGCGGTACTTCATGCCGCTGACGGCTACGTACAGCATGCGCATGCAGTCCAACTTCCACCGCAAGTGGATCATGCACCTGAACCCCGACTGGGGTTTGTAAGAGGAAGAGGACTCCCGACCCATGTTCACCCGGACCCTCCGACAGAGTTTCCGCCGCCAGGAAGGCCAGGCCTTGGTGCTGGCCGCCTTGATGGTGTTGATCATGTCCATCGCCGTGTTGACCACGGTCAACATCGGTCACACGGTGCATGAACGCATCCGCCTGCAGAACACGGCGGACTCCGCGTCATACTCCATGGCCGCCATGGAGGCGCGCGCGTTCAACTTCTACGCGTACGCCAACCGCACGCAGGTGTCGCACTACGTGTCGGCGATGATGTGGCAGTCGCTGCTGTCACTCATCTATTCCGCCGAGGCGTTCCTCACGGACATCTACGGCTTCATGCGCACGTTGAATCCCTGCGCGGGCAAGACGAACAACCTCTTCTGGAAGATCGCCTGTCCCATTCTGGAAAACGTCATTCCGTACGTGAGCGCGGTCATCAAGGCCATTGGCCGGATCATGACCGCGTACCGGAACTACTTCCTCAGACCCATCCAGCAGGTCATCACCAGGCTGAATCCGGACCGGATCATCGGTGAGTGGATCATCCCCGCGCACCGGGTGATGAACGGGGTGATGTACTTCGCGTCGCAGGCGGTGATGATGTCCGCGTCCACGCACGTGACGCAGACCACGCAGACGGTCATCGATGACAACGACAGCAACATCTCCTCGCTGGCCAGCCAGCTGGCGACGGGTCTCTACAGCCAGTGTCTCTTCAGCCAGGCGCACAGCCCGCACGCGGGTGGCAAGCCGCTGGCGCCGAACACGTGGAAGAACCCGTTCGGCGCGCTGGACGTGACGAAGAAGGCCGCCAACGACCCCATCGCCCGCGCCAAGCGCTCCATGGGTGGCATCACGAACGCCACGCGCTACGCCTGTGACGCCAATGGTGGCGCGTGCCCCCAGGGCTTCATCACCAGCCGCCGCATGGGTGACCTGCTGCCGCTGCCGGACATGCTCAGCTTCATGCGGGACTTCTTCAACGGCGGCGTCAACATCCCCGGCATCTTCGAGTTCGGCAAGATTGGCCAGACGCGCATGCTCTCCACGGGCTTCCCCAACGCCAACGCGGTCCGCGCCGGCCGCGGTCCCGGTCAGGAAGGCCGCAACTACATCCGCGACTGGAACGACAACCTGAACCCCTGGGGCATGACGGCGCAGGGCGACAACATCGGTTCAGACGACCCGTACTGGCTCAAGTTCGGCCCTCCGGAGATCGACGTGGGCGTGGGCAAGGCGGACAACCCGGTGTCGTGCACCAAGAACGACGACTACTGGAAGTGCTTCGGCGACAACCGCAAGGGCAAGGGGGACAACAACACCTCCAAGCTCCCCTACAAGCACATGACGAAGACGAGCATCTGGGCGCTCAACGACACCGACAGCGGTCGTCACCGGGGCGGCATGCACTGGCGCGTCAACTACCCGAGCAACCCGGAGCGCTGGTCCGGCCACATGCGGCCGGGTGGTGCCGAGCGTGACGTGGGGCTGCACCGCTCGCGCATCTGCGTGCTGGAGCTCGCGTTCGTGTGCTGGGCCAAGACGGACGTCTTCGCGGCCAACGTGCGGCCGGTGCAGGACGGTCACCACCGCTGGGGCGGCCTGACGCCGTTCATGCACTTCGAGCCCGGCCAGCTCGGCTCGGTGTGCAACCCCACCGCGAACGCCTCCATGCGTGAAGGGGCCAAGCGCCAGGCGGACTTCAACCAGCCCACCGCCTGGGTGGCGCTGAACAAGGACCCGGAGCAGGTCGTGAACCGGGAGAACACGGACGGCACCGGCACCAACGCGCCCGCGCTGCTCAACGATGAAGGCAAGGTGAAGTTCGCCTTCACCCCGGACACGGACGGCCTGGAGATGCTGAACAACCGGAAGAAGTTCCTGGGCCTGGTCGAAGGCCTCAACGTCATCTCCCGCGGCCAGTCCTACTACCACCGCCCCGGCAACTGGGCGGAGCAGCCCAACTTCTTCAACCCCTACTGGCGCCCGCGTCTGGCGTCCGTGTTCCAGGGCCGGAACTCACTGCCGAAGATTGGTGAGATGATGGACGCGCTCCCCGGACCGCTTCAGGGCATTGCCCCGAAGATCATTACGCACTGAGGACTGCCATGCGTGCCCGACTCCAAATGCGCTCGCGCTCAAGAGGTGCCGCCACGGTCGAGTTCGCGCTCTCCGTGCCGCTCCTCGTGATGATTCTGATGTTCAGCATGTACCTCACGGAGTTGGTGAGGGCGAAGCTCAAGCTCCAGGAGGCGGCGCGCTACGCCGTCTGGGAGATGACGAGCTATGCGCTCTCCGACTTCGCGAACGGGCAGCACGACAATGCCTTCGAGGACGCCCGCCAGGAGGCCCACGAGGAGTTCGTCGAGCGCTTCAGGGACATGGACTCGGTGGAGCCCAACGGCACCGGCGGCAACTTCATTGCCCGCTACACGGACGTGACGGCGACCATCACCAACAAGGAGATCACCTTCCTGGAGAGCGGGATGCTCGGCAGCCCGAGCACCAGCGAAGGAGGCGGCCTGGCGGGCGCCATCCTCAGCCCCTTGAACAACGGCATGGGATGGGTTTTGAACCAGTGGGGCTTCAACAACCGCGGCTGGGTCGAATCCGAAGTCGAGATGAACTACGAGAACACCATCCTGCCGACGCGGTACCTCGACAAGAGCGGTGGCAACGGCGGCTTCTTCCAAGAGAACATGATGGGCGGGCGCGACCTGGGCAGCCTGCGGCTCAAGTCGAAGTACTCCATGTACGCCAACGGTTGGCACATGCCGGACGGTGGTGACGCCATTGTCCGTGGCCGCCGCGCCGGTCAGCACACCGGTGGTTCCCTCAGCCAGCCGCACGGCCTCTACCGCCAGGTGGATCGGATGGTGTTCCTGGGCTTCGCCTCCACGTTGGACAGCCTGGGCATCGGCGCCATCCTGGACGTGGTCGCCTCGGTGCTCCCCAACTTCCTGGGGACCTTCGTGGTGTCCCGGAACTACGGCGTGGGCGACTCTCAGAAGGGCGACTGCACCGGCCTTGCCCAGTATGACGCGAAGGCCAGCAGCGGCCTCCACGTCATGCACAAGCGCGGCCTGGAGCTGACCGACCACGAACGGCCCAACTGCTTCGACACCGCGCCGTTCCGCGACGAGATGACGTACGCGAACAGCAACTACATCAAGGTCTTCAACGCGCGCGGCGAGTTCTACATGGGGTGCAAGCGGGCCATGGCGGATGACCCGACCGACCCGGATGCCCGCCCGGAGTCCACGCAGAATGACGAGCAAGACCAAAAGATTCCCTGCGAGTAGGGTGGGGCCCGTCCGGACGGCGCTCCTGTGCGTGCTGCTGGCCTCCGTGCCAGCCGCCGCGGAGCAGGAGCTGCCCATCTATCCGGGCACCATCCACACGCGCATCGGCAACGACCTGGTCATTGGCGGGGAGTACTACCGCCTCGCATACTTCACGACGCCGGACTCCATGGAGAAGGTGGCGGCCTACTTCGCCCGGAAGTGGCAGGAAGAGGGCTATCCCACCGTGGTGGAAGGGGACATGCAGGACGAGGGCGTGGTGTCGGCGCTCTATACGCGCGAGGGCCTCCAGCGCGGCGTCGTGCTGCGCAAGCACCTGGGCAAGACGGTGGGCTTCACGGCGCTGCGGGACTTGTGGGTGCGTCCGCCCAAGAAGCCGGCGCCCGGCCTGGTGACGCTGGAAGGCGCGCTCTACAGCCAGGACCTGGCCACGCGGGACGACCCGGGTGGCTCGCAGAGCCGCACCACGCTGGTGACGGGAGAGCTGACCCAGGTGCAACAGCAGGTGAACGCGGAGCTGGAGCGTCGCGGTTACGCGCCCGTGCGGCAGTCCGCGCTCAAGATGGGCGGCGGCACGCAGCTGACCATGGAGCACGCCCGCAAGGGTGAGCAGGTGGTGACGACGATGTCGCCCGCGGAGGAGGGCGTCACCGCGGTGGTCCAGATGTGGATTGGCTCGGACCGCCCGGACGCGGTGCCCAACGACGATGCCGTGCGCCAGAGCCGCGAGGCCTACGAGAAGGACCAGGCCCAGAAGAAGGAGGGCGCGAAGTGAGGACCCTGCTCGTGGTGGCCGCATTGGTGCTGGCGTTGCCGGTCCGCGTGGAGGCGAATCCCGCGCGGGAGCTGGTGCAGCACATGTCCCGCGGCGCCCGTCCGGCCCGGCTGGGCGACTGGGTGACGTACCGCTTCAACGGCGGCGGTGTGCGCGTCTACTACTGGCGCCTGGCGGT
>NZ_JAAIYB010000327.1 GCF_010894475.1 Myxococcus vastator | reverse complement strand
CGTACAGGCCCCACGCCACCGACACGTCCACCACCCGCGCGCCGCCGCGCAGCCAGAGCGAGGCCTTGGGATAGGGGGAATCGGGTTGCGCCTCTCCGGACACCAGCCGCAAGGCGCGGCCACCCTGCCTGCTCGCCGCCATGAACACGCGGCTTCGCGCGGTGCTCACTCCTCCGGCTCCAGCGTGAGGCCTTCCTCGCGCGGCTCGGGTTCGTCCAGCCCCGCCAGGCGCGCCAGCCGTTCGTGGGCGCTCAAAGGAGAAATCATGGGCGCGGCCCACTCGGCGTGCTCGCGCGCGTACTCCGCCGCGAGCGCCGCGGTGGGGCTGCCCGTCTCCGACATCCGCATCAGCCGCCCGCGCGCCGCGTCTTCATCGTGCTCGGCGGGGCCGCCCTGGCGCGTGAAGAGGATGAAGGCCATGGCCGGGCGCTTGGAGGACTCGCGCATCGCGAACTGGATGCCGTCGAGGCTCCAGCCCTTGGCCGTCCACTCGTTGAGCGTGCGCTCCAGGGCGCCCTCGTCCACGGTGGACAGCTCGACCACTTTGTACTGCAAGGGTCCTGGGGGGGTGACACGGACCGCGCGACCGGCGCCGGACCGCTGCTTCGCGGTGCGCCGGCGTTGGGGCGGGGGCTTCTGGGACTTTCGTCCAGGCCGCTTTTGGGTTGGCATCGTGCGACGCACATTTGGACGCAACGCGCGCGGCGGATCAAGCGTCAACCCGCCGCGAGTCCGTCCGGCTGTTGCCTACAGGAGCTTCGCCGCTTCCAGGGCGTGGTAGGTGATGATGAGGTCGGAGCCAGCGCGCTTCATGGACGTGAGCGTCTCCAGCATCACCCGCTCGTAGTCAATCCACCCGTTCTGCCCGGCGGCCTTGAGCATGGAGTACTCGCCGGACACGTTGTAGGCGACGACGGGCAGCTCCCAGCGCTCGCGCACGGCGCGGATGACGTCCAGGTAGGCCAGCGCGGGCTTGACCATGACCAGGTCCGCGCCCTCCTCCACGTCCAGGGCCACTTCCTTCAGGGCCTCGCGGAAGTTGCCGGGGTCCATCTGGTAGCCCCGGCGGTCGCCGGAGGTCGGCGTGTTCTGGGCGGCCTCGCGGAACGGTCCGTAGTAGCCGGACGCGAACTTGGCCGAGTACGCCATGATGGGCAGCTCGCCGAAGCCCGTCTCGTCCAGGGCCGCGCGGATGGCGGCCACGCGGCCGTCCATCATGTCCGACGGCGCGATGATGTCCGCGCCCGCCTTCGCGCAGCTCACGGACATCTTCGCCAGCAGCGGCAGCGTGGCGTCATTGACGACGTGGCCGCCCTCCAGCACGCCGCAGTGGCCGTGGTCGGTGAACTCGCAGAGGCAGACGTCGACGATGACCTGGAGGTCCGGCTCGGCCGCCTTGATGGCCTGGATGGCGCGCTGGACGATGCCGTCGTCGGCGTAGGCCTGGGTGCCGCGGGCGTCCTTGTGGTTCGGGATGCCGAACAGGAGGACGGCGGGCACGCCCAGCTTCCGGGCCTGCCGGGCCTCCGCGACGACGTGCTCCAGCGACAGGTTGAAGATGCCCGGCATGGAGACGATGGGACGGCGCACGTCCCGGCCTTCCACGACGAACAGGGGGTAGATGAAGTCGCCCGGGTCGAGGCGCGTCTCGCGCACCATGTCACGCAGGACGGCGTTGCGGCGCAGGCGGCGGGGTCGGTGGATGGGATAGGCCATGGCGATCGCCGGTATAAACCGGCGGCGCCGCGCCTTCACCGTTTCTGGCCCCCTGCCCGCCTGCTCAGCCTGCGACGAGCCGCCAGCTCCGCTGATGGTTGCGCGCCTCCCGGGCGTGCCGCTGGGCGCGACACTCGGCGATGTCCGCTTCGTGCAGGGCGCGGGCGTAGCGCACGCGCGCCGCCTCCGTCCCCGTCGCCAGGTCCTGGTCGGCCAGCGCCAGCTCGCGGCGGGCGTCCAGCAGCTGCTGTTTGATGCGGTCCTCGTACGTCATGTCCGGTGCTCCTCGGGGCATGGGGTCCGCCGCCGGACATTGCATGGGCCGGACCGTGGAGCTCCAAGGAACGCGGAAGCCGCCAAGTCCCCGGAACAACGAGGTACCGCGGCGCGGCAGGCACAGCAGGCGTGCGAAGCGCCTTTCCCACGGGCGCGAACGGAGCGCCGCAGGGAGCCGCCAGGAGACCGTTCCGCCCGCCCGGGCGACCGCCCGGCAACCTGACGCAATCGGTGGACGGCCCGGTCGTCTACATTCCCGACCGTGACAAGCCAGGCGCCCGCCATTGAAGTGAGGGGATTGAGGAAGACGTACCACCGGGCCTTCCGGAAGGGAGGCACCGAGGCCCTCCGGGGCATGGACCTGACGGTGCCGGAAGGCAGCGCCTTTGGCCTCATCGGCCCCAACGGCGCGGGCAAGACGACCTTCATCAAGAGCATCCTCGGCATCGTCCAGCCCACGGAGGGCGCCATCCGCGTCCTGGGCGGCTCGCCCGAGGACCCGCGCATCCGCGCCCGCATCGGCTACCTGCCCGAGCGCCTGCACCTGCCCGGCACCTGGACGGCGCCCGCCTTCCTGGCGACGGTGACGCGGCTGAAGGGCCTCCCGGTGGACCCCGCGGTGAACCTGCGCCTCCTGGAGCGCGTGGGCCTGTCGGACGCGGTGGGCCGGCGCATTGGCGGGTACTCCAAGGGCATGCGTCAGCGGCTGGGCCTGGCCGCGGCGCTGGTGGGCACCCCTTCCCTGCTGGTGCTGGACGAGCCCACGGACGGAATCGACCCCATGGGGCGGATGGAGGTGCGGCGCATCCTCCAGGAGGAGGTGCGGCGTGGGACGACGCTGTTCCTCAACTCGCACCTGCTGGCGGAGACCGAGCGCGTCTGTGACCGTGTCGCCATCCTCGCGGGGGGCCGCGTGGTGCGCGAGGGCCGGCTGGAGGACCTGGCGCGGGGCGGCGTGCGGTGGCTGGTGCGCTTCGCCCCCGGGGCGAACACCGAGGCCCTGGCGGCGGCGGGGTTCCTCCGAGGCGCCGCGGAGGGACAGTACGCCGTCGAGGCAGAGGACCCGGCGGCGCTCAACGGAGCATTGGACCGGGCACGGGCGGCTGGGGCATTGATGGTGGAGCTGCGGCGTGACGGAACGGACCTGGAGTCGGTGCTGATGGGAACAGTGGAGGCCGCGGCGTGAAGCCCGTCCTGGGAATCGCGGGCTACGTGCTCCGTGAGGCGATGTCGCGCAAGTTCATCCTGGCCTTCATGGTGGGCATCACCCTGGTGCTCACCGTGGTGGCGCTGAGCTTGCGCATCGAGGTGGTGGACGGGGCGCTCGCGGCGTCCCGGCTGTTCGGCGAGGAGCTGCGTAACAGCATCCGCTCCGTGGACGTGGCCCTGCGGCCCGTGTACCAGGCCGCGGCGTTCCTGGTGTTCTACGGCGGCATCCTGTTCGGCATCGTCGCGTGCTCGGACTTCGCGCCGTCGCTGATGTCACCGGGGCGCATCGAGCACCTGCTGGCGCTGCCGATTCAGCGCTGGCACCTGCTGGCGGGGACGTTCCTGGGGGTGATGGTGCTGGCGCTGGGCGGGACGCTGTATGGGACGACGGGGCTGGTGCTCATCTTCGGCGTGAAGGCGGGGTACTGGACGGCGGGGCCGCTCATCGCCGGGCTGCTGGCGTGCGTGGGCTTCGCGGCGGTGTACGCGGTGATGCTGACGGCGGCGACGCTGGTGCGCAGCGCGGCGCTGTGCGCGGCCTCTGGCTTCGTCTTCCTGGTGGGAGGCATCATCGCGGGCTACCGGCAGCAGCTGACGCCCTTCTTCGAGGAGGGCTTGGGACGCGAGGCCTTCCGGGCGGTGACGCTGGTGTTGCCGCGGCTGTCCGCGCTGGCCATGGCCGCGGGCGACATCGCCGCGTCCACGCCGCTGGAGGTGCACTCGCTGGGCATGCTGTTGCTGGGCGTGCTGGTGTTTGGATTCGGGGCCCTGGCGGTGGGGTTCTGGCGCTTCGAGGGAAAGGACTACTGACATGGACAACCGTGGACGCCGCCGGGTGTGGCTCGTCGTGGCGGCGATGCTGTTCGTGGTGGCCGCGGTGTTGATGTTCACCGGGCAGGGGGAAGCGCCCGCCATGGAGACGCCGAAGGTGGAGTTCCCCCGGCGGATGCGGGCCCCCGAGCGAGCGCGCGCGGAGCGGCGCCGGACGCAGGTCCTGCCCGTGCAGGTGGACGCGGGCACGCAGGAGCGCGCGCGGCCCAGGGACCCCGTGCTGGCCGCCCTGCCCCGCGGCGAGGGCAAGACGGCGGTGGTCATCGAGGCGAACGCGCTGCGGCACTCGCCCATTGGCGAGCTGCTGCTGGACTGCCTGATGCGGGATGGTGGGAAGCGGCTGGAGGAGCTGCGCAACCTCAGCGGCGTGGACCCGCTCCAGGATTTGGACCGCCTGGTCATCACCGATGACGGGATGATGCTGTCGGGCAACTTCGGCAACGCGAAGTTCAAGGAGCTGCTGGGCGAGCGCGTGTCCATGGACTACGGCGAAGGCGCCCGGGTGTACGAGCCGGGCGACATGACGGTGACGCGGCCGGATGGGAGCACGGCGCGGCGCCGGAGCGAGGCCGCGGTGGCGACGTGGAACAACGAGCTGCTGGTGATTGGCAAGTCGCCGGACGAGGTGAAGGCGGTGGTGGACCGGGTGGAGGGGCGCGGCCCGGACGAGCCGCCCGCCATCTCCGAGGGCAGCACCTACGGGGAGATGTACGGCGTGCTGTCCGTGGACCAGCTCGCGCGGCTGTTGCCCAAGGAGCAGGCGGAGCTGGCGGAGCGCATCCGCCAGGTGGCGCAGAACGTGGAGCTCCACGTGGACGCGAGCGGCGACGTGGCGATGGTCGCCGAGGTCCGCGGCGCGAATGGCGACGAAGTCACCGACCTGGGCAAGACGCTGGGCGCCGCGCTGAGCATGGCGCGCATCAAGGCGCAGGCGGAGGGTGAGAAGGATTTGGCGCAGCTGCTCGACTTCGCGCGCGTCCAGCCGGATGGGACGTCGTTCAAGCTGGAGATGGCGGTGCCGCTCGACGTCATCCAGAAGCGGCTGGCGTTCTGCAAGGAGGAGCGGAGCGCGGCGGAGGCGGCCGAGCGGTAGGCCGCGAGTCATTTGCTCCCGCGTTGCCCACGACGCTGCCGTCAGGGCCGCGCTACGTCGCCGGCCGGGGATTGCGCATCTTCCACTGGACACGCGTCCCCGGAGGATGGAACCGCAGGAACCTGTCCAACGTGAGCGGCCGCGTTTCTGGCCGCCACGACGTCCAGAGAATCTGGTCCTGGAAGGGCTCACACTTCAAGACGAAGTACCCGTCCTGGTGCCGATCCACCTGGCCCACGCAGGTCGCCACGCGCGTCTCTCCCTCATAGGAAGGCAGGTACTGGTCCACGGCCTCCAACGTTGCGCCGAAGTCGATCATCTCGTCGAAGAGGAACACCGCCTCCACGGAGGGCCGGGTGACCGAGCGCATCAAGGCGAGCGTCCGCTCCATTCCCGCGCGGTCCACATTGGGATTCGTCAGGGCTCGGGCCTGCGCCTGCAACGCCCGGGTATGCGGTGACAGCGGGGCCACCAGGATGTCGCAGACGATGGGCAGGTGGTCGCTCACGTACTTCCGGTAGATGTAGAACGCCTGGTGCTTCGTGGAGAGCGTTCCGAGCTTTCCCTTCTGGGGGTCGTCGTCCGGGAGGTCGAACTCCGACAGGTTCGCCTCAATCCAGGAGATGACATCCAGCACCGCGGCTGAGGCCACGCTCGACTTCAGCGCGCTCCCCTTGAGGAAACAGTTGTCATAGGCGCTGCTGGTGAAGGCGGCGGTGTCTGGCGCCTTCTCCCTCCACTTCGAGGCCCCATGGATGCTCGCCAGCGAGGTCGCGATGCCATCCGGGATGAGCGGCTCGAAGCCACGCGTGCTGAAGTCCTTGTACAGGGCATTGGCGATCTTCTGATACCCGCTGGGCTTTGGGACGTTGGGAGCCCAGTCCAGGTTGAAGTCACCGATGACCATCACGTCCTCTTCGTCTTCGAGCTTCTTCGTCGACCCGGTGCCGGCGTTCATCAGCTCGCGCATCGCGGCGGCGCGGAGCTCCACCCCCGCCAGGGTGGATGGGCCGAACGGGCCATGAAAGGCCACGAGGTACATCATGTGGCTGGTGCCGCGATACGGCAGCCACAGCTCCACCGGGAGGAGATAGGGACAGCGCCCGTAGTAGCCGATGCTGTTGTCCTGATAGCCCAGGAGCATGCCGGCCTTGAAGACCGGCATGCCGTGCGACGTGTCCTCCTCGCCTGGCGCACGCATCACCAGCCGCGCCGCGGCGGACTTCACCGACACGAGCTTGTCCTTCATCCAGACACCCATCGAGCTGGAGCCCTGGGTGCCTGTCCCCTGCCGAAGGAGGATGGAGTAGCTCTCCTGACAGGTGCACATGTAGAACGTGAGCGCATCCACGGCCTGCCGCAGGTTCTGGAGCGGAGTGGTGTACGCCCCAAAATCCTCACAGCTCCCACAAGAGCCAGACCCCAGAGACTCGCCACACGCGCATCGCTTCAAACGAAGCACGAAGCGCCAGTTGTCCTGCGGCGGACACGTGGAGATGTCCGTGCTCCAGTCGAGCTCCTGCTCACTCCAGTCGTCCTGGACGTAGACGAGCTTGTAATAGCTCCGCACCGGGAGGACGGCGTCGTCGCGCAGCTGCTCCATCCACGCCTGCGTGGGCGCGCCCTTCAAGTCGACACACAGGCCCTTGAGCAGCTTGGGGTGATAGCCGTAGTCCCCCAGGAACTTCTTCAGGCTCGCGTTCTTCCGAGCGCGCTCCGCGGCAGCGTAATATCGAGAGTCCGCCTTCAGGTTCTTGGCCTTCTTCTTGGTGAGCCGCGTGAGGGCCGCCGACTCCTTCTTGGTGAGCTTCTTCGTCTTCTTCTTCTTCTCGAGGCTCTCGATGCGGTTCAAATCCCGGACGTCCCGCTGCAGCTTCACCATGGCGGGCTCATAGATGCAGAGCTTCTTGGGTGGCAGCCAGCGCTTCCCCGTCATCTCGCTGACGTTCTGCTGGTAGGTCAGCGGCTCGCCGCCGTCGAGCAGGTCGAACTGCGCGCCGCCGTCATCCTCGTCGATGGCGTCATCGTCCTCATCGTCGACCGGGACAACGCCGTCGTCATCATCCTCATCGACATCGCCGTCGTCATCCAGGTCCTCCTCGTCAACGGCCTGCTTCCACCCCTTGGTGCCAACATGGCCCGTCTCAATGGCGTTCATGTTGATGTAGGAGTCCGACCGGCTCTCCAGCAAGATGCAGACGTCGGCGCTCACCGCCTCGAGCACCTTGTTGATGACCTTGTTGACGAAGGGATTCCCCAGGCTCCTCCCAGCCTCGAAGGTCTGCACGTTCCAGCTCACCACCGTGAACACCGCGGGCGGCAGGGGGAGGTTGATGACCGTCGTATGGCCTTCCGGGTCCGAGAGGGCCACGCTCCGTCTTTCCACCACGGAGAGCGCTTCCTGGTGGAGCTCAAGCTGCGCCTGTCTCCGCTTCTCCAGAACCTCTGCAACAGTCAACGGGCCCGCCATGAATCACCCTTGGTCGTGGAGTGCGAAGAGCGCCCCGCGGACGTCGTCGTCGACGGCATCCGAGTGAGGCAGGGAGACCGCGGACCGGAAGCGATGCAGCACGCCCTTCGCCACGTCGTCGAACGTGCCATCGGAGGACGCACACGGAAACCCCAGGTTGCGCAGCCGCTGCTGGACGCCCCGGTCGTCCGACAGCGGCAACAAGGCGCCCACGGGGAGGTCGAGGCGCGTCGCTCCCTGGTCGAGGACCAACGTCACGCGGGTCGTCTGCGCGGGGACCACCGTGTCGATGTACCCATTCCGCGTGGTCCCTTGCTGAGAGGGCGCGTCTGGCACCTCCAGCAGATAGGGAACGCCGTCCTGCGGCTCGAACCCGACCGCCAGCCGCAGCCGCAGCCGGGACACGCCGCCATTGAACCGAAGCACGTAATGGAATCCCGCGGAGACCTGGAGGGTCGCGGGCTCCCTGGGAGGAATGTAGAGCGTGTCTTGAGCAGCGAGCTGGTTGCGCCACCGCCGCTGGGCTCGCAGTGTCCCATTCTGGGGGGCATCCCAGATGGTCTCCGGGAGGTGTCCCCAGTCAAAGGCAATCGTGTCCACCCCTTCGCCAGGCTGCACGACGTGCATCGCCTCCGGGTAGGCCAAGGGCGGGAGCACACTCCACTCCGCGGGCTGGCTGCTCAGCACCCACATGGACGAAAGGGCCTCCACCAACGGAACGTCCAACGTCCGCCGGTCCAGCCCCAACAAGGTCAGCGGGTAGCTGGTGGCCTCCAGCCCCTCGAAGCGCACCGCCCCGAAGGCATTGCTCTTCAGCCGGTACACGGTCTGCCCCCACGCCAGCTCGAGCACCTGGTCAGGGAGGACCCGCCCCTGGAAGTCGACGAGCGAGACCTCGATGGCCATCTTCTCCACGGGCCGGCACGGCACCATGGAGCCAGACACCGGCGTGCTCCCGAAGGTGTTCCGCGACTGCGTGTTCGCCGTATCCAACTGAAAGGATGAAACGCCCAGGGGTGTCGAGAACATCAGCGCCGCTCCGTGTCCGTGGCCGACTCGAACCGATGCCGGGCCTCACGCTGCTGGAGCTCGAGCGCAAGGCGTCGCTGGAGCTCCTGGACGCCCAGCTTGAGCCGGTACGAGGCGGAGGGGATGGACGTGTCACGGAGCAAGGCGCCCAGCCACGCGCTCTCGGGTTCGGACGCGAAGTCCCAGCCGAGCACCGCGCAGAGGTTGACGTAGACGCTCACGTCGCCCCGGGTCTCCAAGCCCACGGAGACGGCCTCATCAACCGCCGCGCGGAGGGACGTGCGCAGCGATTCGCGGGGCTGCATGGCCACGAAGGCCGGGAAGTGACGCTGGAGATGGCCTTCCAAGCCAGCCAGGAACTGGTCCTGCCGGTGGGCGTCCAGCACTCGAAGCTGTTCGGCGCGGAGGGTCAGCATGTGTCCAGGACCGGGGAACGAGTCGTCGAATGAAGCGGAGGCGCAACGAGGTCCTTGGCATAGCAACCAACGCGCCACCGGCCCCGCCGCTGGACACGGGGGGCATTGGAGACCGGGTGGCCTGGGCCGCGTGCGAGCGGGACGCACGAGCGTCCCCCCATGACGCGAGCAGCGCCCGTACCTTCAGGAGTCAGGGCTGGAGCGACGCGCCCGCGTCTTCCTGTTCACGACGGCGCAGATTGGCCGCTGCATTCGCCGCCTTGAAGAGCGTGACGACGATGAAGGCGCGGATGACAAGGGGGAAGATGGGCAGGCGCCCTCCTTGCGTGACGGAGTCCGCCAGTACGAAGAGCGCGTCGGCGATGTACAGGAGGCCGGCGAGCATGGGCGCCACCCGGGTGCCCCGGTAGGTGAAGAAGCCAAGCACCGCGACCACCAGCCCAAAGAGGAGGGAGCCCAACCCCATCCCCGCGGCCTCCAGGACGTCACTCCGCGCCACCATGGCGACGACACCGAGCAAGGTGTTCAGGCCCGCCAGGAAATAGAGCAGGTGCGCCGCGCGCTTGACCTGCTGCGCCGGGTCCGTGTCCGACCCCGGAACGACCTCCCCGTTGCGCACCACCGCCAGGCCCGTGCGAAACGCGCCACTCTGGAGCAGGACGTTCAGCGTGCTTCCGTCAGGGAGGTTGAAGAACACCCCCCGCT
>NZ_JAAIYB010000326.1 GCF_010894475.1 Myxococcus vastator | reverse complement strand
GGGTGGGGCGCAGCGCCACCACCAGGGCCGCGCCAAGGCCCACCAGCAGCGCGCCGCCGCCCAGGAGCAGCCCCAGCGGCTTGCGGCCGCCCTTGCCCGGCGTCTCCTCCACGGAGATGTCCAGCGCCACGGTGGCGGGACCGGAGCCCGCCGCGCCGTGGGGACCGCTGATGGGGCCGCTGCCAGGGGCGCTGCCGACGCCGCTGACGCCGGCGAAGCGCGCGCCACTGAAGGCGCCGCTGACGCTCACCGTGGACAGGGTGCGGCGCGTGGCCTCCATCACCTCGTCCATGGACTGGTAGCGCTCCGGTGGCGTCTTGGCCAGGCACTTCATCACCAGGGCCTCCACCTCTCCGGGGATGCCATGGTTGGGGTAGAGCGAGCCGAAGGCGGGCGGCAGTTCGTTGATGTGCTTGACGATGACGTCGATGCTCTGCGCGGCCAGGAAGGGCGGCCGCCCCATCAGCATCTGGTAGAGCACCACGCCCAGGCTGTACACGTCACTGCGCGGGTCGGCGATGTTGCGCGCCTGCTCCGGCGCCATGTACTGCGGCGAGCCCAGGATGATGCCCGCCTGCGTAATCGACGTGTCCTGCGGCACGGGCGCCGCGTCGCCGATGAAGGACTTCACCAGGCCGAAGTCGAGCACCTTCACCACGTCGTGGTCCGTCTCCTGGTTGAGGACCATGACGTTGGCGGGCTTGAGGTCGCGGTGGATGAGGCCGACCTTGTGCGCCTCGCGCAGCGAGCGGGCGATCTGCTGGGTGATGTTGAGCGCGCGCGGCCACGGCAGCGGGCCCACCTGCGTGAGGAGCTGGCCCAGCGTCAGCCCCTCCAGGTACTCCATGGCGATGTAGTAGATGCCGTCGTCCGTCTTGCCGTAGTCGATGACGGTGACGGTGTTCGGGTGGCGCAGCTTCGAGGTGACGCTGGCCTCCAGGAAGAAGCGCTTCTGGAAGCCCGGGTCCTTGCCCTCGCCGTACTGGGGGTTGAGCACCTTGAGCGCCACCAGCCGGTCCAGCGGGGACTGCACGGCCTTGTAGACGCGGCCCATGCCTCCGACACCAAGCGTCTCCAGGATGCGGAAGCGCTCGTTCAGGACCCGGCCCAGCATGGGGTCCGCGACGTCGGGTGGGGCGCCATTCGTCGGGGCGTTGCTCTCCATCATGACTGCCCCCACCGACCGGTGAGGCACGTGACACGCCGGTCGAACATGAGGGCAGATGCTAGCACTGCAATCCTCCACCTCCCAAGCGACCTGCCGGGTTGGCGCAGTGCGCCACCGGCCGAGAATCCGGCTCGGGCGCGACAACGTTTCACAGGTGACACACATGAGCCGTGGCGTGGCGGGGAGTCCGGTGAAAGCCCGGCCCGCGCGCGCTGTCGGATGCTACGGACACGTAGCGCGGCGGTGGCCGCGTTAGGGTGCGGCCCCGCATGAATGCCCGCCTGTCCGAGCTGCTCTCCGCTGCGCCGCCCTATCCCCGCCGCGTCGTGTGCCTCACCGAGGAGACGACGGAGGTGCTCTACCGCCTGGGCGCGGAGGACCTGGTGGTGGGCGTGTCCGGCTTCACCGTGCGCCCGCCCCAGGCGCGCAAGAAGCCGCGGGTCAGCTCGTTCCTGGACGCGAACTTCGAGCGCATCCTGGAGCTGAAGCCAGACCTGGTGCTGGGCTTCTCCGACTTGCAGGCGGACATCGGCCGCGAGCTGGCGAAGCGGGGCGTGCCCGTCTACCTGTTCAACCAGCGCTCGCTCGCGGAAATCCTCCAGTCGGTGCGGCTGACGGGCGCGCTGGTGGGGCGGCCCGAGGCCGCGGAGGCGCTGGCCGCCGAGCTCACCGCGAACCTGGCGCGGCACGCGGACGCGGCGGAGTCGCTGCCACGCCGGCCGCGCATCTTCTTCGAGGAGTGGCACGAGCCGCTCATCTCCGGCATCCGCTGGTGTTCGGAGCTGGTGGAGCTGGTGGGCGGCGTGGACGTGTGCCGGGAGTCGCGCGCGTCGCAGGGGGCGCAGGGCCGCATCTTCGCGCCGGAGGAGGTGGCGCGGCGCGACCCGGAGGGCGTCATCGCCAGCTGGTGCGGACGCAAGGCGAAGCGGGAGAAAATCGTCGCCCGCCCCGGGTGGGCCGGGGTCCGGGCGGTGGTGGACGACCAGCTCTACGAGGTGAAGAGCTCGCTCATCCTCCAGCCGGGGCCGGCCGCCCTGTCGGACGGCGTGGACCGGCTGGCGAAAATCGTCGCGGCGGTGGCGCGGGGCGAGCAGCTGCCGCCCCTGCGCGCTGGGGAGCTGCGCTCCGCGGGGGCCTAGAAGTCCTTCACGCGGTCGGCCAGCGCCGAGTCCTCGACGAAGGCGTTGGAGTTGCCCTGGATGGTGGCGATGCGGCGGTTGCGCTCGATTTCGGCGGAGTCCACCGTGTCGAGCTTGTTCCACGCCTTGAGCACCGCCTCCTCGTCGTTGGAGATGGACTTGTTGTAGGTGGCGGAGAAGTAGAACATCGCCCGCGCCACGTTGCCCTTGTGGGAGTCGGGCGGCTCGAACACCATGTTGCCCCGGGCGTCGGTGCCGAACTTCGCGCCGTTCTGGCTCCACCGCTCGTTCACCACCACCCCGAACGGGAAGCTGCCGCGCCGGGAGTTGGCCTTGCTGTCGGTGGGGTAGAGGTGGTGCAGGTCGCTCTTCGCCGAGCCCGTGGCGCCCTTCGACTGCGGCCAGGTGTGCTCGGTGTTCATCACCGAGTTGTTGGGAATCTTGCCGCCCTTGACTTCGGCGCCCGTGTACACGCAGACGACGTTGCCGCTCTCGTTCACGTCCAGGCTGGAGAACATCAGCCGGCGGGCCTCGTTGTAGCTGACCGTCCGCTTGCCGGAGGAGTAGTCCTGGAGCGCGTCCAGCAGCGCGCCGTCGCGCAGGCCCTCGAAGAGGCCGTCGTCGGGCTCTTCCGGCTCCTCGGGCTCCGTCACCGGCGTCTTCGGGGCGATGTCCAGGCCCCACGACTTCAGCGTGCCGGTGTCGCCGCGCGCCGCGTCCTGCACCTCCAGCGTCCAGGTGCCCTTCGTGGGCTCGTCCTTGAACGCGGACAAATCGAAGGCGCCCGTCAGGTCATCCGCCGAACCGCCCTTGCGGTCCGACACCACCGCGCTCTTGCCGGACGGCGAGGTCAGCGTCACCTTCAGGTCGCCCCGGTAGGTGTGCTCGATGTCCAGGCTGAGCTTGAGCGACTCCACCGTGGCGTCCTCGGGGACGTCGAGGGTGCTCTCGATGGTGGTGTGGTCCTTGATGTCGGCGTTGGGCGTCGTGCTGTGGACCAGCGACGCCGCCCGTGTGCCGACCGCGGCCTTCAGGTGGGAGGCCGCCGCCTGCGTCGCGGTGGGCGTCTGGGGAACGAAGACTGCGCCGAGCTTCGTCAGCATCGAGGGCGTGGTGCCCTCGAGTCCCGGCCGCGCGGGCTGGAACGAGCTGGTGGCCGCGGAGGAGGTCGTCCGGGGAGCGGACGCCGTCTCACGGGCGGTTTCGGTGGTCGGGCGAGCGAGGAGGGGCGAGCGGCGGGGGCCGACGACGCTGGTCATGCCGTCATTATCCACCCAGTGGGCTTCGCGGTTGCTTCCCCCATGTATATTTTTGACGCGACCGTGAAAACGGGAAATCCCGCGATGTAACAGAGCGCGGCATTGTCCAGGGGGCAATGGCGCGGCTCATGACAGGATGCCTTGCGTGCCGCTTTCGCTGCCTGCGCTGCTCGTTGCCATGTCTCTCGCGGCCGCGCCTCCCCCGTCGGAAGCGTCGTCTGACGCGCCGGCCAAGGGGCCCGCGTCCGCCATCGACAACTACGAGGACGCGCTGATTGAAGAGGCCCTGGCCCGGCACGGCCGGGTGCTGGAGCCGGCGCCGGAGGGCAAGGTCCTGGAGGAGGTGTTGGTGGCCACCGAGGACGTGGTGGCCGAAATCGACCCCTTCCCGGACTTCCTCAACATCTTCCATGCCCGGACGCGGGACGACGTCGTCCGGCGCGAGGTGCTGCTCCAAGTGGGGGCGCCGTATTCGGACGCGCTCGCCCAGGAGACGGCGCGCAACCTGCGCGGGCTGCGCCTGTTCTCCATGGTCCGCCTGGTGGCGGTGAAGGGCCGCGCGCCGGGCACGGTGGCGTTGATGGCCGTCACCAAGGACATCTGGTCGCTGCGGCTCAACAGTGACTTCGCGGCGGTGGGCTCGCTGCTCCAGTACCTGAAGCTGCAGGGCACGGAGCAGAACTTCCTGGGGCGCGGCAAGCGCATCGCCGTGGACTTCGTGCTGCGGCAGGACACCCTCAGCCTGGGGCAGAGCTACACCGACCCGCGCGTGCTGGGCAGCCGCTGGTCGCTCAGTGAGTCCATCGCCGTCATCCAGGGGCGGGAGACGGGCAAGACGGAGGGCTCGCGCGGCAGCCTCGCGGTGAGCCGGCCGCTGTATTCGCTGTCCACGCCCTGGAGCGCCAGCGCCTCCGTGGCCTGGAACGTGGAGACCAACCGCGTCTACCGGGGCGCGTCCATCTGGCAGTTGCCCTTCCCCGGCGGGCCCGCGGTGCCCTACGTCTACCGGACCGAAGAAGTGGTGGGCGGCTTCTCGTACACGCGCTCGCTGGGCACCCGCTACAAGTGGAACGTGGGCGGCACGGTGGGGGCCTACCATTACGCCTACGGCGCGCCGCTGGCGTCCGGCCTCTCTCCAGAGCAGTCGGAGTGGTTCAACCGCAACTACCTGCCGCGCGCCGAGGACGCGGGCTACGTCGGGCTGAGCCTGCGCGCCTTCGACGCGCGCTACGAGGTGCTGCGGGACGTGGACTCGTACGTCCTGGCCGAGGACTTCCAGATGGGGCACTGGCTGGCGGCCACCCTGCGCTACGCGCCGCCCGTGTTCGGCGAGCAGAGCCACTTCGTGGAGGGCGGGCTGGCGCTGCGCTACCGCCTGCGGCTGGGGGACACGCTCACCACCGCCTCCCTGTCGGGCGCCATCCGCCGGCCGCTGGGGCCTGGGGGAGCGTGGACCAACCGGCGCTGGGCGGCGGAGCTGATTGAGGTGTCGCCCAAGGTGCTGGGCGGGCGCTTCGTGGCGCGCGGGCTGCTGGACGTGAATATCGACGACTTGTTCGACCGCATCCACCTGCTGGGCGGCGCCAACGGCCTGCGCGGCGCGGGCGCGGACGCGTACTCCGGCCGGCGGCTCCTGCTCTTCAACCTGGAGTACCGCAGCCGCCCCGTCGTCGTGAAGACGGTGCACCTGGGCGGCGTGCTCTTCTGGGACTCGGGCAGCGCCTTCAACGACAGGCCCGCCATGGTGCACACGGTGGGCATGGGCCTGCGGCTGCTCTTCCCGCAGTTCAACGTCCTGCCCTTCCGCGTGGACTTCGGCTACGTGCTCAATGACGCCCGGCCGCCGGTGGGCAGCCGCTTCTCCTTCGCGGGCGGACAGATGACGGACGTGCGGCCCAACTTCATGGAGACGCCGCTGTAGCGGGCGGCGTGGCTCACGGGGGCTCGGTGCGCAACAGCTCCCGGAACAGCACCTGGGCCGCGTCCTGGAACAGGTCCCCGGACGCGAGCAGCCCGCCGCAGTGGTGGGGCTCGCGCGCCAGCGTCAGCGCCACCGTCTTCTCCAGCACGGCGTCCCAGAAGGGCTCCGAGTCCGCGGGCAGCAGGAACTCGCGAATCACCTGCCGAGGCCAGGGGAGCACCGTCGTCGGGTCCGCGTCGCTCAGGGAGGTGAAGCAGTCCAGGTCCACGTCCAGCAGCACCCGCCCGGCCGCGTCCAGCACGTCGCGCACGGCGTCGCCGGGGGCAGGGCGGCTGTAGGCCTCCGCGGCCCGGTCCACGGTGGACACGGCCACCAGCCGGTGGGGCCGGCCCCGGCTGTCCACGTAGGTGTCCCCCGTGAAGGCGCCGCGGGGGCGGGCGCGGGCAATCAGCAGCGCGTCACCCACCAGCCCCGCCTCCATGGCCGCGAGGATGTGGTCGTAGTTGCGCACGTCCAGCGCCCAGCGGGCGTGTTCGTCCAGCGCGCGCAGCCCGGCCGCCCGGTCCGGCACGACCGCGGGGGCCCGGGGCACCACGGTGTCCAGGTGCCGGTCCAGCGTCACCAGCAGGGCGGGGCCCTCCGCGTCACCCAGGGCGCAGGCCCAGGCGGGGAGGGCGAGCCGGTGCGGGTCGAACACGTAGGCGTCCTTCGGGCCCCGCCCGCCGCCCAGGCCCAGCCGGATGACGCCGGCCAGGCGCAGGTGCCGCGGGGCGTCGTCTTCCGTTTCCATTGCGTCGGGAATCCTCCAGCAGCCCAGGCGTTTGCTCCGGCCGCGAGGCCGCCGAGTGTAGGCTGCTCCGCGCACCTTTCCACGAAAGGAGCCCCGCCCTCCCCGCGGGGACTCGACGACGCATGCGCCACGTCCTCACCGCCGCGCTCCTGTTAGCGAGCGCTTCGTCCTCCGCCCAGGAACTCAAGCCCCTGACCATGTCCCAGTCGCAGCGGAAGCAAGACCCCTTCCTGCGCCAGTTCTCGGAGACGCGCCGCTTCATGAGCGGCCGGCCCGGCGGCGTGCGCATCTCCCCCGACGAAAAGAGCGTCCTCTTCCTGCGCACCCAGCCCACCTCCAACGTGCAGACGCTCTACGCGTTCGACGTGGAGAGCGGGCAGACGCGGGAGCTGCTCACCCCCGAGGCCATCCTCAAGGGCGCCGAGGAGACGCTCACCCCCGAGGAGAAGGCCCGCCGTGAGCGCATGCGCGTCAGCGCCCGGGGCTTCACCAGCTACCAGGTGTCCGAGGACGGCGACCGCCTGCTGGTGCCCCTGTCGGGCCGCCTCTACGTGGTGGAGCGCGCCAGCGGCAAGGTGACGGAGCTGAAGACGGGCCCCGGCACGTTGGACCCGCGCTTCTCCCCGGACGGCAAGCAGGTGGCCTACGTGCGGGAGCATGACGTGTACCGCATCGACGTGGCCGCCAACCGCGAGCAGCGCGTCACCAAGGGCGGCACCGAGGCGAAGTCGCACGGCGTGGCCGAGTTCGTCGCCCAGGAGGAGATGGGGCGCTTCACCGGCTACTGGTGGAGCCCGGACGCGAAGTCCGTCGCGTACACGGAGGCGGACACGACGGACGTGGAGAAGCTCACCATCGTCGACGTCATGCACCCCGAGCGCGGCGGCGAGGACTTCGCGTACCCGCGCCCTGGCAAGGCCAACGCGAAGGTGCGGCTGGGCATCACCCCCGTCACGGGCGGGCGCACCGTGTGGGCGAAGTGGGACGCGGCGAAGTACCCGTACCTGGCCACCGTGACGTGGCCCAAGGGGGGCCCGCTTACCGTGCTGGTGCAGAACCGGGAACAGACAGAGCAGCAGCTGCTCGCGGTGGACCCGCGCACGGGCAAGTCGCGTGCGCTGCTGACGGAGAAGGACGACGCCTGGCTCAACCTGGAGCAGGCCTTCCCGCTGTGGCTGGAGGATGGCAGCGGCTTCCTCTGGTACACCGAGCGCAACGGCGGCCCGGAGGTGGAGCTGCGCAAGGCGGACGGCTCGCTGGCGCGCACCGTGGTGAAGCCGGACGCGGGCTTCCGCTCGCTGGCGCGCTACGTCCACCAGGACGGCACGCTCTACTTCAACGGCGGCCCCAACCCCACGCAGAGCCACCTGTGGCGCGTGAAGGCTGGCGGCGCCCCGGAGAAGGTGACGGCGGGGCTCGACATCGAGTCGGGCGCGGTGTCCAAGAGCGGCGCGCTGGTGGTGATGTACGGGCAGGGCCTCAAGGCCATGCCCAAGGTGCAGGTGGTGCGCGCGGACGGCACGCGCGTGGGCGAGCTGCCCTCGGTGGCGAAGGAGCCGCCCTACACGCCCAACGTGGAGCAGCGGCAGGTGGGGCCCCAGCGCTTCTGGACGTCCCTGGTGCGCCCGCGCGACTTCAAGCCCGGCAAGAAGCTGCCCGTCATCGTCGAGGTGTACGGCGGCCCCACCACCACCGTCGTCCACCAGAGCATGGCCGCGCACCTGATGTCGCAGTGGGTGGCGGACCAGGGCTTCCTCGTGGTGAAGATTGACGGCCGCGGCACCCCGCTGCGCGGCGCGAAGTGGGAGCGCGAGGTGAAGGGCGACTTCTCCGGCGTCACGCTGGAGGACCAGGTCGCCGCGCTCCAGGCGCTGGCCAAGGAAGTCCCCGAGCTGGACTTGTCCCGCGTGGGCATCTCCGGCTGGAGCTTCGGCGGGTACATGTCCGCGCTGGCCGTGCTCAAGCGCCCGGACGTCTTCAAGGCCGGCGTGGCCGGCGCCCCGGTGGTGGACTGGCTGGACTACGACACCCACTACACCGAGCGCTACCTGGGCGTGCCGCAGCAGCACCCGGAGGCCTACGAGAAGAGCTCGCTCCTGACGTACGCGAAGCAGGACAAGCCCATGGGCAAGCTGCTGCTCATCCACGGCACCGCGGACGACAACGTCTACTTCTTCCACACGCTGAAGCTGAGTGACGCGCTCTTCCGCGCCGGCAAGCCGCATGACTTGCTGCCGCTCAGCGGCTTGACGCACATGGTGCCCGACCCGCTCGTCACCGAGCGCCAGTGGGAGCGCGTCATGGACCACTTCAAGCGCCACCTGTAGGCCGCGCGGCCCCAGGCCTCGGAACAAACAGAGGCCCGGTCCCCAGGTGGTGGGGCCGGGCCTCTTGTCATCGGCCAGTCCGGACGGAGTGGCTGACGGACGCGTTAGCCGGCGGCGCGGACGTTCTGCGCCTGCAGGCCCTTGGGGCCACGGGTGACCTCGAACTCCACCTTCTGCCCCTCCTGGAGGGTGCGGAAGCCATCCATGTTGATGGCGGTGTGGTGGCAGAACACGTCCTCACCACCGCCGTCCTGGGTGAGGAAGCCAAAGCCCTTCGCGTCGTTGAACCACTTCACGGTACCGGTTGCCATTGCACGTCCTTCAGTCTTGCGGGGCGGCGCGAGGAGAGCCGCCCGTTCTTCCCGCCCCCCGACAACCGGGAGACACTCCCAGTTGTAGTGAAACGGCCGGCTGGAAGTCCAGCCGGCCGCCCGGAATGCAAGTCTTGCCCGGCTACCGGGCCTGACGTCAGACGTCCAGGAGCAGCCGCTCCGGGTCCTCGATGCACTCCTTCACGCGCACCAGGAACTGCACGGCCTCGCGGCCGTCGACCAGCCGGTGGTCATAGGTGAGCGCGACGAACATGATGGGCCGAATCACGACCTGGCCGTCGCGGGCCACGGGGCGCTCGACGATGTTGTGCATGCCCAGGATGCCCGTCTGCGGCGGGTTAAGGATGGGCGTGGACAGCATGGAGCCGAAGATGCCGCCGTTGGTGATGGTGAAGGTGCCACCCTGGAGGTCGGCCAGGGCCAGCTTGTCATTGCGCGCCTTGGTGCCCAACTCGCCCACGGACTTCTCCAGCTCCGCCAGGCCCTGCTTGTCCGCGTTGCGCACCACCGGCACCACCAGACCGCGGCTGCCGCTGACGGCCACGCCGATGTCGTAGTAGTGCTTGAAGATGACGTCCTCGCCGTCAATCTCCGCGTTGATTTGCGGGAAGGCCTTGAGGGCCTCGACGGAGGCGCGGAGGAAGAAGCTCATGAAGCCGAGCTTCACGCCGTGCTTCTGCTGGAACTTCTCGTTGTACTTCTTGCGCAGGGCCATCACCTCGCCCATGTCCACCTCGTTGAAGGTGGTGAGCATGGCGGCGGTGGACTGGGCCTGGATGAGGCGCTCGGCCACGCGCTTGCGCAGCGGCGTCATCCGCACGCGCTCCTCGCGGG
>NZ_JAAIYB010000325.1 GCF_010894475.1 Myxococcus vastator | reverse complement strand
CAAGGATGATGACGACGACGCGCCCCCGTCCGTCCAGGACTTGCCCAGCCACACCGTGCCCCATACGGCCGAGGGCAAGCCGACGCCGAAGGCGCAGCGCAACTTCACCGACTCCGACAGCCGAATCATGAAGAAGGGCGCAAGCTTCGAGCAGGCCTACAACGCGCAGGCGGCGGTGGACTCGGCGCACCAGGTGATTGTCGCCCAGGCCCTCACCAACCAGCCTCCGGACGCCGAGCACCTGCCGGCGCTGGTGGACCGGGTGGCCGCTCACCTCGAAGAAGTGCCAGGCAAGTTGAGCGCGGACGCGGGCTACTTCTCGGCGAAGAATGTCCGCTGGCTGGAGTCGGTGGGCGTCGAGCCGTACCTCGCCACCGGCCGCCAGAAGCATGGAGACGCGCCACCGAAAGTCAGAGGCCGTCCGCCCTCGGGACTCACCCCGAAGGAGCGGATGGCCCGGAAGCTGGCGACGAAGCGAGGCAAGGAGGTGTACCGGATGCGCAAGGCGATTGTGGAACCCGTCTTCGGCCAAATCAAAGAGGCACGCGGTATTCGTGCCCTGCTGCGCCGAGGCCTGACGGCCGCCCGGGAGGAGTGGGCCCTCATCTGCGCCACCCACAACCTCCTCAAGCTCTTCCGCATGACGGCAGCGTAGCGGCCTGCCGCACCCAGCGGCGGACCGGCGTCTCTCGTCCGGCCTCGCTTTCAACCCCATTACCGCTACACACTCCTAGCGGACCACGCGGGACTGACGGCGCGCCGGCTGGGCGTCCAGACGATGTCCGTCTGCGCCGCGCCCGGCTACCTGAAGCGCCATGGCCGCCCGAAGACACTCGAGGACCTGAGCCAGCACGACGCGGTCGTCTACGGCCGCAACGGCGTCAACAAGCCCTGGCGCTTTCCGGACGGCCAGGGTGGCGAGCAGCGCATCACCGTCCAGGCGCGCCTGCGCTTCGACGACGTGGAGACCATCATGGACGCCGCGGTGCAGGGGGCCGGGCTGGCGTGGCTCCCGCGCTGGCTCATCGCGGAGCACCTGCGCGGCGGCAGGCTCGTCGAGGTGCTGGAGACGCAGCGCCCCTATGACAATGAAATCTACGCGGTGTGGCCCCAGAGCAAGCACCTGACCTCGAAGGTGCGCGCGGCCATCGACCTCCTCGTCGCGCGCCTTCCCGAGCGACTGACGGACCCCTCCTCCCGCTGAGCCGCACGGCAGTCGAAGCACCGAGCCGGACAATCAATGCCGGTGGAGTAGCCAGGACGCGCCGGAGCAACACCTTATCCGGGAGGCATCACCCACCTGCACGAGTGGAACACACCTAGCCAAGGATACGAGCCATGGAACGAGCGGACGCGGACCGAACCAGAGGAGGGATCGCCAAGGCGATGGCCGTCCTGGCCATCATCGGCGCCATCAACTGGGGCCTGATTGGCTTCTTCAATTGGAACCTCGTGAACGCGCTGTTCGGCGGCGATACACGAACAGAGATGAGCGCGCTCAGCCGGCTCATCTACTCCATCGTGGGTCTGTCGGGCATCGCGCTGGCACTCACCTTCCCGTGGAAGAAGAGCCTGGGAGCCAGCACGACCACCACGCCAAGAACGGACATGGGGATTCACCGCCGAACCGAAGTGCGTCCCTGACGCAGGCGGGCCCGCTGTTCTCACGGGCCCCTGCGTCCACCGCGGGTGATACGTTCGGCGACCTACAACGCAGCGGTTCCGCCTCGGCCCGTCCATCCCGGGCCGGGGCCTCCGCACGAGGAAGCCGTCGCCATGCCTGGAATCCCCGATGCCGAGTTCCTTCAGGACGCCTTCATCCAGGAAGGCGTCAGCCCGGCCCCTGGCGTGGTCATCGCCGCCTGCACCGTGGGCGATGACGAGGACGCGCCCAAGAATCGCGTCGGCGTCCGACGAGACGGCGAATGGCTGGAGTTCGGCCTCTCCAACGAGGCCATCCTGTCGGTGGACGCCACCCCGGGCGGAGAGGCCTACGTCCTGGGGGAGAACGGCACCGTCGTCCGCTTCGATTGGAAGTCGCCCAAGACGCGGGATGCGCTCCGCGCGTCGCGCAAGCCCTTCGCCAACGGGGCGGTCACCCACAAGGGGCCACTGCGCCGCCTTCGCGTGCTCGGCGGAGACGTGCTCTGCGCCGGCTCCGTAGGCCAGGTGTACTGCTTGAACGGCGAGCGCTTCGACTCCCTTCCGCCCCTGACGGTGGACGGAGAGCCTGTCACCATCGAGGACCTCGCCGGCAACAGCCGCGAGGACTTCATCGCGGTGGCCTCCGATGGCTACGCCGCCCACTTCAATGGCAGCACGTGGCAGATACTGGCACTGCCAATCCACACCGCCCTGACCGCCATCTGCAAGCTGGAGCAGGGCTACGCCCTCTGCGGGAAGAGCGGAGCCGTGATGACGGGCAGCGGGGACGAATGGAGCGACCTCACGCCGGTCGACGGGGACCGTGACTACTGGGGCATCGCGGCGCACCGGGGGACGCTCTACGTCGCGCATCTGGCCGGCATCGACCATGCGTCCGGCCAGACGCTGCGCCCCCTGAAGCTCCAGAAAGAAGCGCCGTTGCAGTTCACCGTGCTGCGGGGTGCCTCCGACGGCGTCTGGTCCTTCGCGGACCACACCATCGGGCGGATTCACGACGGACAGTGGCACACGCTGACCAGCGGGCCCCGCACTCCCTGATTGCCCGACGGGCCCCACACGCCGCGGAAGACGCTCGGCTCCCTCCTTCAGGCCAGCGTCTGCAAGACGGCCAGCACGTTGCCCGAAGGGTCCTTGAACCACGCGATGGGCGGCCCCATGTCACCGCGGACGATGCCCTTCGCATCCGCGTCGAAGCCGTCATACCGCTCCAAGCGCACGCCTCGGCGGGTGAGCTCCTCCACCGCCTTGTCGATGTCCGCCACGGGGAAGTTGAGAATCGTGAACGACGCCGGGGTGTGGTTGTCCTTGGGGTAGACGAGGATGTCCACGCCGCCCGCGAGGTGCAGCGTCAACATGCCGTCCGACTCGGATGTCTTCAGACCCAGCGCCTCACCGTAGAACTTCCGGGCCGCCGCCACGTCGCGCACCGAGAAGCCGCTGAACGCCTTCGTGTCTCCGAACATGCCTGACTCCCTGGCTGGATGGCCGCCGTCCCCGGCGCTCCCCTTCAGTTGGACATGGACCGCGCCAGACGCAACGATGCGGCCCGCGGGGAATCATCCATCACATCGGATGGAACTGCTCGATGGTGATTTCCTCCACCAGGGCATCCTGGGGGGCGCCGAAGCTGGTGAGCGTGGTGTACCAGTGGGTCGTCGCGCCCTCCCGGGTGAACGTCAAGGGAACCAGCACCGAGCCGGCGTTGGCGGGCCGCAGCGCGGTCAACGCCTCGACACCTGGCTGCGCCAGGACACGGGCCAGGACTGACGCCACGGGTGAGCGGGGGCCTCGCATGCGAACCCCCTCCCTCAGCCGGTGGAGCAGATACCCAGCAATCTCCTCCCAGTTGCCAATGGCCGAGCGCACGGGCCCGGGCACGAAGACGAGGTCCATCAGGTTGACGTGTCCCAGCGCCTCGCGCGTCTGCCCCATCATCGCGAGCGCGCCCGGATTCGCATCGAGCACCGTCGAGGTCGAATCCACCACGATGGCGGGATACGGCTCATGCGACGCGAGGATGAGCCCCGCGGCCCGCCGGACCTCCGCCAGCTCCGCGCTGTGCCAGCCGCGCTCGCCGAACTGAGGCGCGAACCCCGCCGCCACCAGCAGGGCGTTGCGGTCCCGCAGGCCCAGCCCCAGGGCCTCCGCCAGCCGCAGCACCATGTCCTGACTGGCTCCGGAGCGGCCCGACTCCAGGAACGACAGGTGGCGCGCCGATACCTGCGCCTCCAGCGACAGGGCCAGCTGGCTCTTGCCGCGCAGCGTTCTCCATTCCTTGAGCAGGGGTCCAATCATCGCCGTGTCCCTTTCCGAGCCCAGACTGCCCCAGCGCGTGACGCGGGACGATGACCTTCGAGGTAATTGAGAACCTTCCCTGCCAGGAACACTGTGCTCCCGTTCCCACCCACTCGGAGAGCCCAGATGATGCTCCACCTGCTTCGCAATCCCCGCTTCGTCTACCGCTTCGACGCCGCCGCCTCGCTCCTCATGGGCGTGGCCCTGTTGCTCCTGGCGCCCACCCTCACCCAGCTCGCGGGGTGGACGCTGCCGCCCAGCTTCCTGTTCGGCGTGGGCCTCTTCCTGCTGCCATGGTCGGCCTTCAACCTCTGGGTCGGGCTCAAGCAGCCCGTCCTGGGCGCGGCCCTGGTGCACGTCCTGGTGGACACAGCCTGGGTGGTGGGCAGCGTGCTGCTCGTCGTCATGCACGCCCAGGAGCTCACGACCCTGGGCGTCGCGCTGCTCGGCGGGCAGGCCTTCGCCGTGGTGGGCGTGCTGGCCCTCAAGGCCATGGGGCTCACGTCGCTTCGCGCGGCGGCGTGAGCACCGCGCCCCTCCAGAGGTCCGCTCAGCGCGGCGCGGACCTCCGCCCGGCGCGGCGCTGCGCGGCGGGGGCGGCGCCGCGCGCCTGCTCCGGCGGAGCGCCCAGCGCCTCGGAGAGCGCCTGGAGGAGCACCCGGACCCTGGGCACGGCGCGGCGGCCCGCCAGGAACACCGCGTGGACCGGAGGCCCTTCGGCCGCGTAGCTCGCGAGCACCTCCACCAGGGTGCCGTCTTGCGTCCGCGCGTCGCGCATGAAGTCCAGCACCTGGCAGAGGCCCGCGCCCGCCGCCGCCAGGTCCAGCAGGGCCGGACCGAAGTCGACGTCCATGGCGCCGTCCGTGCGCACCACCCGCTCCGGCCCGCCCGGCGTCTCCTGGAAGCGCCACTCCCGGGCGCGGCCTCGTGGGTCCACGAACTTCAGGCAGGTGTGCCGGGCCACGTCCGCCGGGCGTTCGGGGGTCCCGTGCCGGGCCAGGTAGGACGGCGCCGCGAGCGTCATCCAGCGCGTGCGCAGCAACCGCTTCGCCACGAGGCCGGAGTCCTCCAGGTCGCCCAGGCGGATGGCCACGTCGACCTGCTCCTCCACGAGCCGGCTGAGCCGGTCGCTCATGCGGACGTGCAGCGTGAGCTGCGGGTAGCGCGCCTGCAACCGCGCCAGGCACGGCAAGAGCCACGGCCCCAGGATGAAGGGCAGCGACACCGTGAGCGGCCCCCGCGGCGCCCGGTGCGCCCGCGCCAGCTCCTCGTGCGCGGCGCGCATCTGGGCCACTGACTCCCGGGCGTGACCCAGGAAGGCCGCTCCCTCGGGCGTCAGCGAGACCTGCCGCGAGGTGCGCTCCAGGAGCCGCACGCCCAGCGAGTCCTCCAACCGCCGCACCGCCTTGCTCACCGCGGCCACGGTGATGCCCAGCTGCTCCGCGGCCCTTCGAAAGCTCCGGGCCTCCGCCACATGGAGGAAGGGCACGACTCCGGTGAACAGGTCCATGCCGCGCATTGTCAACCCAGGGTTGACGATGACTCAACTCCCACGGGCCTCCCGCGACCGCGGGTCGACGACTACCGTGGCCACCACACGACGAGGAGACGACACATGAGAATCGCAATCCTGGGGACGGGCATGGTGGGCGAGGCGCTGGGCAGCAAGCTGGTGGCGCTGGGATACGAGGTCCGCATGGGCTCGCGCACCCCCGACAATGCCAAGGCCGCGGCCTGGGTACGCCAGGCCGGCGCCAGGGCCTCACAAGGCACCTTCGCCAGCGCCGCCGAGTTCGCGGAGCTGCTGTTCAACTGCACCCAGGGCAGCGTCTCCCTGGAGGTGCTGAAGTCGGTGGGCGAGGCCGCGCTGCGCGGGAAGGTGCTGGTGGACGTGGCCAATCCCCTGGACAGCAGCAAGGGCATGCCGCCCGTGCTCTACACGGCGCCGGATGACTCCCTGGGCGAGCAGCTCCAGCGCGCCTTCCCGGACCTCAGGGTGGTCAAGGCGCTCAACACCATGAACTGCCAGGTGATGGTGGACCCGGCGCGCGTGCCGGGAGACCACGACGTCTTCGTGTCCGGCAATGACGCGGAGGCCAAGGCCCTGGTGACGAAGCTCCTCACCGAGGGCTTTGGCTGGAAGCACGTCATCGACCTGGGGGACATCACCACCGCCCGGGGCACGGAGGCCTTCCTCCCGCTGTGGCTGCGCCTGTGGCGCAGCCTGGGCAGCGGCGACTTCAACATCCACGTCACGAAGCGCTGAGTCAGCCGGTGATGACCTTGAGGGCGGGCTTCCCGTCCTCCTGTGTGGCGGCGTCTGGAGGCGGTGGCTCGTCACGCACCGTCTTGGACAGCTCCAGGCTCCGAATCACCAGCGCCTTCAGCGCCCAGACCTGGGGCACCGATTCGATGAAGACGCGGCTGGTGCCCAGTCCCGCGGGCGCCGCCTCCACCTCGAAGCCCGCAGCGATGGCGCGGGCCTCGTCCACCGGCACCCAGGTGACGATGCTCTTGCGCTTGCCATTGCCGAAGAACCGGGCGAACCACTTCGTGGGCCGCTTGAAGGACACGTTGAAGTAGGACGCCGTGTCCCGGTAGAGGATGTCCTCGGCGGCGTGGCCGTTCTTGACGCAGATGTCCCGCACCACGCCGAAGAACTCCAGCTCCGTCTCGGTGGTCTCCACGGCGGCGCGGCCCTTCTCGTCGGGCGCGGCGCGGCCCTCCGGCTCGAAGGGTTTGGCCGAATCCGGCTTCACCACGTTGGCGCCCTCCTGCGCCACCGCGGGCTCCGCGCCCTCGTTGAGCCGCTGGATGCGCTCCTTGAGCTTGTTCAGGAAGTCGTCGCCCATGACCCGCAGCAGCGTCGGCTCGATGGCCTCCCTCGCGACGTCCGCGAGCCGCTCCATCACCGCGGTGGTCCGCTTGCCCTTGTAGATGTCCTCCGTGAGCCACCTGAGGAAGGCCTCGTGCTCACCGGGCGCTTTCAGGGCGGACGCGAGCTTGTCAATCATCCCCTGCCGGTAGCGGCTGTTCTCCGCGTCCGTAATCAGCGTCGTCGCGTTGAAGGCCTCACGGCTGAACTTGGACAGGAACTTGGCCACCTTCACCCAGTCCGACTTCGTGTCCTCCAGGGAGAACGTGAAGAAGGGCTCCGGGTCCATGACGTTGGGGTTCTCCAGGTCTCCGAAGAAGAGGTAGTGGCACCCGTCGGTGATGATGCCGAAGTGGAGCTCCGGCAACTGCGACAAGTAGCGCGCCAGTTGCTGCGCGCGGGCCTTGAGGTCGGTGCCCAGGGGCTTGGTCTCGATGACGATGAGCGGCTTGGTGCCCGTCTGGTCGAAGATGGCGAAGTCCATGCGGTCCGGCAGCTTCTTGCCGTCTCCCTGGACGAAGTCCGCCGTGTATTCCAGGCGGACCTCCCGCGGGACGCTCGGGTCGTAGCCGAGGCTCCGGATGAACGGGACGACCAGCGCGATCTTCGCGGTCTCCTCGTTGGAGATGAACGCCTTGTTGTCCTGATAGCGTTTGACCAGCTCCAGCAGATGGTTCGCGTCCATGGCACGTCCCCCTGCCCGGGCTTGCGAGGCGTCCGGGCGTGGAGGTGATTTCAAGGCGAGGGAGCCCTGGCGGCCATCCCTCCCAGGGGTGAGGTCCGCCCCCTTGACTCCGCGGCCACTTCGAGGAACGCGCGCACGGCTGGCCGCCCCAACGTGCCCGACAAGGCGCGCCGTGCGCATCCTCCAGCCATGGACGTCGAGGTGACCGCCGCGCTGAGCGTGCGGCACGGAGTCGAGTTCGCGGTCCGGCACCTCGTCGTGCTCATGGGGTTCGTCCTCGGGCTCGCCGTCGACGCGAGCGCCGTGAAGCACGCCATGCGGCTGCCCGCCTACGCGCGAGGCCTCCCCCTCATCCTGCTGGGAGTCCCGCTGCTCGCCCTCCTCGTGGTGCACCTCCTGCCCCTTCCTCCCATCGCCGGCGGCATCCTGCTGCTGATGGCCGTCAGCCCTGGCGTGCCCAGCGTCGCCATCGCAGCCTACCGGCAGCGTGGAGACTTGAGCCTCACCGTGGCGCTGTCCCTCACCCTGTCCCTGGCGGCCATCGTGTGCCTGCCGCTCTCACTCCGGCTGCTCAGCGGGTTCTTCCCCGCCGTGTTCAAGGCCCCGCCCACCCTCCAGCTCCTCGAGCGCGTCATGCTGCCCTTCCTCGTACCGCTCGCCGCGGGCTGGTCACTGCGCGCCTGGCGGCCGCGTCTGGCCAGGCGCCTGATGGGTCCCATGCTGTGGCTCTTCAAGGCCGTGTTCGTCGTCGCCATCCTGGTCCTGCTGCTCATCAGCGGCCCGAGGCTGCGCGACGTGGGCGGGTGGATGGTGCTGGGCATGCTGGTGATGACCTTGGGCTCCGCGCTGCTGGGCCACTTGGCGGGAGGACCCCGGCCTCAAGACAGGACCACGCTCGCGCTCGCGGCCGTCTTCGGCAATCCTTCCATCGCGCTCGCCGTCGCGGCGGCCAGCTACCAGGACCTGCGGCTGGCGCCCTTCCTGGCCGTCTACCTGGTGCTGCGCACGCTGGCGCTGCTCCCCTACCTGCTCTGGAACAAGCACCACCTCCGGCACGACAGCCTCCACCGCGGCCGGACCTGGCAGCCCTAAAGCGTCGCCCGCTTCGAGGCCGCCAGCAGCAGCCGCTGCTCCGCGGCCGCCATCACCCGCTGCGCCGCGAGCACCGCCGCCGGGTCCACGGAGATGGACGTAATCCCCGCGCGCACCAGGTGCTCCGCGAAGTCCGGCCGGTTCGACGGCGCCTGCCCACACAGTGAGGACGTCAGGCCCGCTTCCTCGCACCCGCGGATGATGTCGCCAATGGCGGCCAGCACCGCGGCGTCTGCTTCGTCGAACAGCTCGGCGCACGACTCGGAGTCCCGGTCCACGCCCAGCATGAGCTGCGTCAAATCATTCGAGCCGATGGACACGCCATCAATCCCACACTTCGCATAGTCGTGGAGGCGGTAGACGATGGAAGGCACCTCCGCCATCACCCACTTCCTCAAGCCCCGCTGCCGCCCCAGCGGGCTGCGGGCGATGAGCTCCAGACACGCCTCCAGCTCCCAGAGCGTGCGCACGAAGGGCAGCATCACCTGGAGATTGGGCGTCTGCTCGCGGACCCGCGCGAGCACCTCCAGCTCCAGGTTGAACACGTCGGGCTCGCGCAGGTACCGGTAGGCGCCCCGGAAGCCAATCATCGGGTTGGACTCCTCGGGCTCGAACGCAGCGCCGCCGTCCAGGCCGCGGAACTCGTTCGTCCGGAAGTCCGTCGTCCGGTACACCACGGGGCGCGGATGGAAGGCCCGCGTCGTCTGGAGCAGCGCCCCCGCCATGCGCTCCACGAACTCGCCGCTCCGGCCCTCCGCGATGAGCTTGCGCGGATGCACACCGCCCAGGGCCTCGGTGAGCATGAACTCGGCGCGCAGCAGGCCCACGCCATCCACCGGGAGCGCCGCGGCCTCGCGAGCCTGCGCGGGCAGGGCCAGGTTGACGTAGAGGCGCGTGGCCAGCACCGGGGCCGTGCCCACCGTGGGCGCGCTGGCGGTCGCCTCCACCGCCCGCGGACGTGGCGCTTCCGCGCCCTCCCGGACCTCTCCCGTCGAGCCATCCACCGTCACCGCTTCGCCATCTCGCAGCGTGCGCGTGGCGGTGCGTGTGCCCACGACGCAGGGCTTGCGCAGCTCCCGGCTGACGATGGCGGCGTGGCACGTCATGCCGCCTCGGTCCGTGACAATGGCGGCGGCCCGCCGCATGGTGGGGACCCAGTCCGGCGACGTCATCTCGGCCACCAGCACCTCGCCCGGCTGAAGCTGCCCACCCTC
>NZ_JAAIYB010000324.1 GCF_010894475.1 Myxococcus vastator | reverse complement strand
GCCCCCTGGCCCGCCCGTCCGCGGCCTGGGGCGGCTGCCCATTCCCACGCGGCAGGGCATCGTCCTGGTGGACCCAGAAGCCATCTCCCACGCGTCACTGGAGGACGAACTGGTGACGGTGTTCACCACGCAGGGAGACTTCCTCACCGACTTCACCCTCAACGAGTTGGTGGAGAAGCTGCCATCCGAGCACTTCCACCGCGTGCACCGCCGCGCGCTGCTCAACCTCACGCACGTGGCGCGCCTGGAGCCGCTGGACACGGGCGGCTACCTGGCGCGCACGCTGCGAGGCCACGCGGTGGAGGTGAGCCGTCAGTCCGCGCGCGAGCTGCGGCGCATGCTGGGCCTGCGTCGCGGCGTCGAGGAAGAGGGCTGAAGAAAGACAAAGGCCCGCGCCTGGGTGAATCCGCGCGGGCCCGGCTGCGAGTGGCGCCCTACTTCACGCGCACTTCGACGCTGACGACCCGGCCACCCTCGTTGCGCGAATAGACGACGGTGCCGCGCTCCGTCCACACCGGCCCGAAGCCCGTGCCCAGGCTGTAGGCCGAAGCGACGTCGTAGTCCTTGTCGAAGCTGAGGACGCGCACCTCGCCGTCCTCGCCCTGCCGCAGGCTCGTCGTGGTGTAGACGATGATGCGCCGGTCCGCGTCCCACTCCAGCGTGCCACCCAGCGCGGGGTTGGGGACGTAGGCCGAGCTGAGCTGCGTGGTGCCCACGTTCGTCAGCTGCTTCAGGTCCTTGCCGTTCTCCTTCACGCGCCACAGCGAGGGCACGCCCGAGCGCCGCGTGGACTGGAACAGCACGATGCGCCCATCCGGCGTCCACACCGGCGCGCTGTCATCGAAGCCCTCCGTCACCCGGTCCGACTTGCCCGAGTTCGCGTTGAGCACGTACAGCTCCGAGCTCCGCACCTCGTCGCCCTCGCGGTAGCCATCCGGCAGCTTCGCGTACACCACGCGGTTGCCATTCGGGGACACCTCGGGCGCGCCGGTGCGCTGCGCCACCAGGTGCGCGCTGCCCTGGTTGTCCATGCGCATGAGCTGGAGCGAGGTCGTCTGGTACACGATGATGCGCCGGTCGGCGGACTCGGACGACGGCTCCACCAACGACTGGGACGCCACGCCAGCGGCCTCAGCGTCCGCGAGCGCCTCCGCCCCACCGCACGCGGCGAGCAGCAGCGAAGAAGCCATCCACATCGCAAGGTTCCTACGGGGACTACGGCAGCGGACGTCGGTCGGATGCATACGGTCCTCTGGGTGGAATCCACCTACCAGCGCGGGGTTGACAGGTTTTACAGTCCGCGCTCACCGGTATTCCAGGTCAGAACACCATAACAACCTGGACCGTCATAAATGCTACCCGCCGACTGGACGCGACACCGCCACACACCGCGTCACGGTGACGCGAAAAGTGAGTGAGCCTGGGTCGCGTCCGCGCCAAGGATGTCTGAGAGGACCCGGGACGCCTGAATGGGGACGGCGATGCCAGCGCGCGCGCACCGCGCGGCTTCGTCCAAGGTGAGAGAAGGCGTGGAACAGTAGGACTCCCGCCAGTGCTCGGCGAGCTGCCGGGCGAAAGTCACGCGCAGGGCCTCCACCTTCGCCTCCAGCCAGGTCTCCGCGTGGGTGAAGCTCGGGCTCTGGGGCCGCACGTTGCCCTCCGTGAAGGTGACGTCGTGCTCGTGGCCTGACTCGGAGAGCTGGTCCTGCAACGTCACGGTGAGGGGGCCGCGCCGGGCGTCCAGCACCGCGGAGGAGGCCACCGCGACGTGGTGCGCCTGCGACAGCCGCAGCGCGTGGTACTCAAAGGACTTCGGGACGTCGCGGTAGCGCGTGACGGGCACGGAGTAGGTATGCGTGTGCTGGGTGTACTTCGTCACCGTGCGCGTCTTCGTCTTGCCGTCCTCGTCGGTGTACTCCTCCTCCGCCTCGTAGGGCTCCTCGATGACCTCCGTGCGGTCCTCGTGGTCCGTGTAGGGCACGCGGTCCGTCCATGACGCGCTCAGCGACACCGGCTGGCTTTCGCGCTCGGTGACGAAGCGTCCCTCCAGGCTGAACTCCGGCCGCGTCGAGCCTCCCGGCGCGAACCAGGGCGAGGCCTCGAAGGCCTGGGTGAGCCGGGCCTCCAGCTGCGCCTGCTGGGCCTCGTCCAGGCCCTCCACGGTGCCCGTCCACGACGGCGAGCCGAACAGCTCGGGCGCCGTCGCGGGGCGTGGCGCGTACTCCCGCCAGTGGCCGCAGTAGCGGAACACCAGCTCGCGCCAGTGCGGGCTGTCCTCCGTGCTGAGGTCGCGCAGCCGCTGGCAGGACGTCTTGCCGCTCTGGAGCACCAGCCACTCCATGTCGCGGGAGATGAGCGCCAGCTCGCGGTGCGCCAGCAGCGGCTGCTTGCGCTGCAAGGCCTGCTCCGCCGTGAGCGCGTGGCCTTGACGCGCGGAGTTTCCGACGAGCCGCTGAAGATGACGGCGGGTGCCGTCCACCTCCTCGCGCAGGGAGCTCTCCAGGCCGCCATTCAGCTTCGAGTTCCATGCCGTCCGGTGGTCCAGGAAGCGCAGGAGCCACGCCTCCGCTTCTTCGTCATCCCCTTCCAGGCGCGTCTCCCGCGCGTTGCTCAGCAGCTGCGCCAGCGCGCGCGCGCGCAGGTCCTCGCGGGCCAGGAGGAGCTCCGGGTCATGGGGGCGCTTCTGGATGAGGTCGTCGTAGATGGCGGCGGCCTCCACGAACATGCCCTTGCGCGCCAGGGAGTCCGCGCGGCCGCGCAAGGTGGTGCAGGCGCACAGCGCCAGGACGGAGACGACGAGGAGGAGCCGGGCCATGGTCACGAAAGAGCAGGTCGAGTGCGTCCGGTGACGGACGTGGCGGCGGGATATTCACGGAGCGCGGACCTTCACCGCACGCCGCCGGAGACAGGCTACTCAACCGGCCATGAATGGACAGGCGCCCCGGATTCGGAGTGCTGGAGGTAGCGCTCCAGCATCGCCGCCAGGGCGTCCTGCCGGGGCATCTGTGACTCCAGCCGCGCCAGCACCTGCCGCTGCCAGGTCGCGCCCGTCCGTCGCAGCAGGACGCGCTGTTCGATGATGCCCAGCAAGCTGTCCGCCTCCTCCGCGTCCACGCCCGCGCGCACCAGGCCCTCCCGGGCTTCGGGGAGCAGCCGCTTCACCAGCTCCGTCGCCGCCACGGGCTGGGGGCTGGGCGCCGTGGCCGAGGGCCACAACAGCTCCGCATCCAGCCCCTGCCGCGCGGCGCGGATGAAGTTGCCGTACGCGTGGACGAACGGCAGCGCGGGCAGCAGCGCGTCCACGCGCTCGGCCAGCGCCAACGTGAGGCCCAGCAGGAAGGCGCCGTTGGCCACCATGTCCACCGGCGTGGGCCCGGCGGGCAGCGCGCGGAACTCGATGCGCAGGTGGCCTCCGTCCTTCGGGTCGTAGATGGCGCGGTTCCAGCTCCACACCGTGCTCTGGTGCAGGCGCAGCTCCTCCAGGCCCGGCACCTCGCCCGCCGCCACGCGCTCGCGCGGGGGCTCGTCGCCCGACACCGGCAACAGCGGCGGGTGCAGCGCCACCGCTTCGGCGAACAGCTCGTGGGCGCCCTCGCGCACCCAGCCATGGCCGAACGACACGCGCGCGTGCGGCTGGAAGCCACCTTCTCCGGGCTCGCCCCGGTCGTCCACCGCTTGCCGGAACAGGGCCACGCGCGTCTCGTCCCACAGCTTCCGTCCCAGGAAGAGCGGCGAGTTGCCCGCCACCGCCAGCACCGGCGCCGTGGCGAGCTGCGCCGCGTTGTACATGCGCGCGAAGTCCCCCGGCGCCACGCGCAGGTGGTACTGGAGCGACGTGTTCGCGCCCTCCAGCGTCACGTCCTTCCAGGTGAGCGACAGCGCCTCCTCCTCGCCCCGAATCGACACCTGGAACGGCGCGGACCGGCGCTGACGGATGGCGGTGGACATGGCGCGATAGCGCGGCTCGCTCGTGAGCGCGCCACTGCCCAGGTCCGCCTCGCGCAAGGTGGGGAGGATGCCGATGACGGCCACGCGCGCGCCCTGCGTGGACGCGGCCCGGCGCACCGCGCCCACCGCGCTCTCCACCTCCTGGCGCAGCGCACTGAAGGGCCTGCCGGCCAGCGGGCCCGGACGCAGGTTCACCTCCAGGTTGAAGGCATCCAGCTCCAGCGTCACTCGGGGGTCCTCCGCGCGCGCCAGCACCTCCCGGTTCACGGGTAGTGGGAAGCCCAGGCGGTCCACGAGGTACAGCTCCAGCTCCGCGCCCACCGTCGGCGCGCCCGCGCCGAACCCCGGACGCGCCAGGAGCGCCCGCAGCGCCTCCAGGCACTCCGTCAGCCGCCGGGAGAAGCGCTCGTGGTCCTCCGGACGGAATTCCTCCTGATGGATGGCCATCCCCATGACGGCTCAAGGTAGCCACGCCCGCCTGCGTCCACCCCGGGGCCCGGGAGCCCGCCTGCACGGCCACCAGGCACCTGCCGGAGACCGCCCCGCGGGGCAGGGTCAATGTCCAGGAACGGCACCGCGCACGGGTAGGTACGCCCGCGCCCGGTGTGTTATCTCGGGGCCTGGCCATGCCGTCCGACACGTCCGCCAACCTGTACGATTTGACGCGGCCCGCGCTGGGGGCGCTGCTCTCCGGCTGGGGCTTCGGCCCCTACCACCGCGACCAGCTCTGGACCGCGCTGTACCGCCGGCACGCGACCACCTTCGACGAGCTGGACGGCCTCAAGCCGGCGCTGGTGCGCGCGCTGCGCGAGCACACGCGCCTGGGCCAGCTGGCCACCCACCATGAGTCCTTCAGCAGCGACGGCTTCACGCACAAGCTGCTGCTGCGCCTGGACGACGGGCAGACCATTGAAACCGTGCTGATGCGGTTCAAGGGCCGCGCCACGGTGTGCATCAGCACGCAGGCCGGCTGCGCCATGGGCTGCGTCTTCTGCGCCACCGGGCAGATGGGGCTGTCACGTCACCTGACGCCCGGCGAAATCGTGGGGCAGATACTCCACGTCAACCGCATCCTGCGCGCCTCCGGCGAGACGCTGCGCAACGTCGTCCTCATGGGCATGGGCGAGCCGCTGCACAACTACGAGCACACCCTGTCCGCGGTGGACGTGCTGGTGGATGCGCTGGGGCTCGCCATGGGCCCACGCTTCATCACGCTCAGCACCGTGGGCGTGGTGCCCGGCATCCGGCGGCTCGCGGATGAAGCGCGCCCCATCCACCTGGCCGTCAGCCTCCATGGCGCCACCGACGCCGAGCGCGCGGCGCTGGTCCCCGCGGGGCGCCGCTGGCCCCTGGACGAGCTGATGGACGCGTGCCGCTACTACAGCGAGAAGCGCAAGCGCCGCGTCTTCTTCGAGTGGACGCTCATCTCCGGCCGCAACGACACCGCCGAGCACGCGCACACGCTGGGCCAGCTGCTGCGCGGCATGGACGCGCACGTCAACGTCATCCCCCTCAACCCCACGGTGGGTTACGACGGCGGCCCCAGCAGGCCCGAGTCCGTGCGCGCCTTCCAGGACGTGCTCGCCTCCCATGACGTGCCCAGCACGGTGCGTCAGCGCCGGGGCATCGACATCGACGCGGGCTGTGGCCAGCTCAAGGCCGCCGTGGAGCGCCGCTCACGCCGTTCACTTCCCACCAGCGCCTGACGCATTCCCGAAGGCCCCACGCCCGCTGTCCGCCCAGGCCCCGGGTACGAGCGCACTGGTGACGCGAAGGTCCATGCGTCAGGGTCCTGAGTTACACCCCGAGGGGCGCGCCGTGTCGGTGGCGGACGCCCATGTCGATTACGGGCGGTGCCCCTTGCACGCGACACGGCCATGGGCACATTCTTTCCATCGGCTTCCCCGGGGAGGTGGGCGATGCTTTCCATCCAGGAGCACGCAACGGTGGATGAGGCGAGCAGTGAGCTGCTCGACTTCGTTCTCAAGCCGTACAACTGGCTATCACTGCCAAGAACAGGCACGGACCCGGCGGCATGGCCCGGGCAGAACACGCTCTATCAGCGCCGCGTGGGGCCGCTGCGTATCTGCGCGTCCGTGGACGTGGCGGCCACGCTGGACGTCTTCCTGCACATCGCCTTCCGCGCACCGGGCCTCACGCCGGTGAAGGCGGCGGACTACCTGGAAAACTTCCTCAAGCAGCGGCTGCCGCTGACGCCCAACTCCGAATGGCAGGTGGAGGTGGACGAGCGCCGGTGGATTCACTTCTCGCGGCGCTACGCGGGCCCTCACCTCAAGGCGTGAGCGGCTCCAGCCGGTAGTGGCGCAGCGGCTGCGCCACGTTCTTCACGGGCGTCTCCGTCAGGGGCCCGAAGCGCAGGCCCTGGAAGAAGGGCTCCTCGGAGCCCACCAGCGCGGCATGCACGCTGTCCATCACCAGCGTCTCCCGGAAGCCCGCCAGTGACTGGAGGCGGGCCGCCTGATTCATCCCGCTGGAGAACGCCGTGTACTGGCGGTTGGGCCCGAAGAGGCCGCAGTTGGCGTGCGCCAGGTTGACGCCCACCGCCACCCCCAGACCGGGCAGCTTCACGCGCTCACACAGCGCCGCGACTTCCTCGCGCGCGCCCAGTGACGCGGTGAAGGCCTGGATGTCACACGCGGCCCGCACCGCCGCCTGTGCGCGCTCGCGCGGCGTCCCCTTGAAGAAGGGCGGCCCGAAGAGGCCGATGACGCAGTCACCGACCATCTTGTCGAACACGCCGCCGTGCTCCCAGATGCAGCCCACGGCGCGCTCGCTCCACTCGTCCACGAAGCGGCCGATGTCGCGCGGGCTGTCGAAGCCCCGCTCGCAGATGCGGGTGAAGCCGTTGATGTCCGCGAAGAGGATGCCCACCTCCTGGTCCTGCGCCCGCAGGTGCTGGGCGTAGGCGGGGTCCTGCAACAACGCGTCGATGACGGCGTTGGGGAAGAACTGCGACAGGTGGATGCGCTCGCGGTTGTAGTCCTGGAGCCGCTGACTCAGCGTGGACGCCAGCACCCGGATGAGGTCCATGGCGTAGGTGGAGAAGCCGTTGTCGTTCCACACGACAATCTTCCCCAGCGGCCCAGGCGCGGCGGCGCCGGAGATGAGCACGGCCTCCGTGGTGCGGCCGGAGAAGAGCCGCCGCAGCGTGGACTCCTCGCTCAGGAGCAGCCGGGGGCCATGCTGACGGATGGCCGCCTCCAGCCCCGCGTGGGGCTGCTCGCCGCTTTCGAACTCCAGGTGCCCGTTGCGGTAGGTGCGGTAGTGCAACACGTGCGGCTGCACCGCGTCCCGGGACAGCAGCAGGAAGCCCGGCAGGCGCACGCGCTGCGCCAGCGTCAGCACGGCCAGGTCCATGCCCGCCTCGAAGACGGGGTTGGCCAGGTGGCTGTTGCACTGGAGGATGAGCTGGTGCTTCTCCGACGCGGTGTGCACCAGGCACAACACCGTGTCGAGCTGCTCCGCCACGGTGTCCAGCACGCGCTGCAGTCGCGCGGCGTCCTCCGGCGCGGTGGCGTCGTTCGCGAAGAGCAGGCCGAACACGCCCACGCGGGTCCCCGCCACGTCCAGGGGCTGGCTGACCAGGGTGTCCGCCCCCATCCGGCGCACGCCCACGGCGCCTTCCAGCAGCGCGCCGGGGTGACAGTCACTCCAGTCCCCATCCTCCCACGTCTGCTCCACCAGCTCTTCGTCGCGCGTGGTGATGGCCACGGCCTTGGCACCGGTGAGCGAGCGCACCAACGGAAAGCAGCGCTTGAAGGTCTGCGTCAGCGTCTCGCGCTCGCGCAGGCTCTCCTCCAAGGCGTCATCCACCGCGCGCTGGAGGGTGCGCAGCGCCTTGTACTCCCCCAGGTTGATGTCGGTCATGGGCTGCCCTTCTATCGCCGCCCGGGCGGTGCTGTCACAGGGCGGGGGTTTGTTGCTGGCCGCCGGACACCTGCCCGTCCACCACGTCGATGAGCCAGTACCCCTCGTGTCCGGATTCGGTGGAGGAGCCCGCGCCAAAGACATGGGGCCGGTCGGCGGTGGCGGGATGGTGGTAGCGCCGGTGGATGTGGCCGTGCAACACCGCGTAGCGCGGGCCCGGCAGCAGCTTCAGCAAGGCATCCGCGTCCCGGAGGCCATGGTGCCAGCGGTCCGGCCGTCCATGGGGATTGAGCGGCGCGTGGTGCACCACCACCAGGATGGCCCGGCCCTCCAGCCGGGCATCCTTCAGCAGCGCGGACAGGCCTTCGAGCTGCGCCTCGCCGATGACGCCGTAGGACAGGCCCGGCGTGCGCGGCACCCGGGCGGACAGCAGGCCCACCACCGCGGCCTCGGTGCCCAGCAGCCGGACGAAGGGAAAGGCGCCCTCGCGGCGATACTCCGGCAAGTCGCTCTCCAGCAGGTGGCCGAAGTACTTCGCGAAGCGCCCGGTGCGGTGGCTCCCGGGCGTGAAGACGTCGTGGTTGCCGGGGATGACGGTGCAGCGGCGGGGGTCCTCCGCCAGCGCGCCCAGGGACTGGCGGGCGCCGCTGAACTCACCGTCCAGCGCGTACGCCGTCAAGTCGCCGGAGAGGATGAAGTGGTCCACCTGGAAGGTCTGCGCGTCCCGGGCAATGGCGGCCAGTGCCTGAGGCGCGCGCGCGTACCGCCGGGCGCGGCCTCCCACGGTGAGCTCCGCCAGGGCCACCCAGCGTCGCCAGCCTAGCCGGTGCAGCGGAAGCGCGAAGTAGTCCTCGGTGATGTGGACGTCGGAGCAGTGGGCGATGCGCATCGAGGGGTCTTTCCGCCAATCACGACGAACGTAGCACCCGCTCCCGGAGGCGTCGACGAAGCAGGCCGCGGGCACTGCGGCGGGCCCCCCGCGTCGGTTATGGTCCCCCGCGACGATGATTCGCTCCGCGTGCCCGCACGCCCTCTCTTCCCACGGCCTCCGGGGGTGCCCATGAGCCAGGTCCGAGGCCGCTTCGCGCCCAGCCCCACCGGGCGCATGCACCTGGGAAACCTCCGCAGCGCGCTGCTCGGCTGGCTCCAGGCGAGGGCGGCCCACGGCCGCTTCCTGCTGCGCATCGAGGACCTGGACCGCGCGCGCTGCAAGCCGCGGCACGTCGATGACTTGCTGCGAGACCTGGAATGGCTGGGGCTGGACTGGGACGAGCAGCCCCTCTTCCAGAGCCAGCGGGGCGGCCTCTACCGCGACGCGCAAGCGAAGCTGGAGCGTGAAGGGCGCGTGTATCCCTGCTTCTGCACCCGCGCGGAGATTGCGCGGGCCGCCAGCGCGCCTCACGGGCTCTCCGACGAAGGCCCCCGCTACCCGGGCACCTGCGCGCACCTCACCCGCGAACAGATTTCCGAGCGCGCCCGCACGCGCGCGCCCGCGCACCGCTTCCGCGCGAGCCCCGGCGAGGTCCGCTTCGTGGACGGGCTGCAGGGCCCGTACTCGCAAGACGTGGACGCGGTGGTGGGCGACTTCGTCGTGCGGCGCAACGACGGGGTGGCCAGCTACCAGCTCGCGGTGGTGGTGGACGACGCGGCCACGGACATCACCCACGTGCTGCGCGGGGACGACCTGCTCTCCTCCACGCCCCGGCAGCTCCAGCTCTACGCGGCGCTGGGTCTGCGCGCGCCCGACTTCCTCCACGTCCCGCTGGTGCTGGGCGAAGACGGCAAGCGGCTCGCCAAGCGCGAGGGAGCCTTCGCGCTCGCGGAGCTGCGTGAGCGGGGCGTGGCGCCCGAGCGGGTGCTGGGCCTGCTCGCCGCCTGGAGCGGATGGGGAGCGGGTGGCCCCATGACGCTCGCCGAGCTGGTGCACAGCTTCCGCCCCGAACGGCTGCCGCGCGCCCCCGTCGTCGCGGGCGAGGCCGCGCTCCGGGAAGCACTCGGCCTGGGGTGAGCCCGAGCCC
>NZ_JAAIYB010000323.1 GCF_010894475.1 Myxococcus vastator | reverse complement strand
CTCTTCACACTTCTTCACCGCGCGCGGGCGCGGCCTTCATACCCGCCCTCTACCTTCCCGCTCGTCACCACCAGCGCCAGCCCCTCAGGGGACGGCCACATTGGGAGCGTGGAACCATGTTCGGGTTTTTCTTCGGAACCGCCTGCCTCGCCGGGCTCATCTACACGGTCCGTGGCGGGCGCCACGGGCATCACCGCGGAGGCCGCTGGAGCTCGCGCGGCCGCCTCCGCTGGCTCTTCGAGCGGCTGGACACCTCGCCTGGCCAGGAGAAGGTCCTCCTCAAAGCCGCCGACGAAGTCCTGGAGTCCTTCGCCAAGGCCCGTGACGAGCTCGGCCCCAGCCGCACCGCCCTGGGCACCGCGCTGCGCGGTGAGCACTTCGACGGCGCCGCGCTGCGTGAGCTCTTCGCCCGCCACGATGTCGCCATCGACAACGCGCGCCGCACGGTGCAGGGCTCGCTCGCCCAGGTCCATGAAGCGCTGGACCCGCGGCAGCGCCGTGAGCTCGCGGACCTCCTCGAGCACGGCTTCGGCTCCGCCCATGGCTGGCACGGAGGCCCTGGCGGCTGGCATCGCCGCTGCGGCGGCCACGGCGGCGGCCATCGCCATGGGGACAGCCCCTGGGGACGCGATGACACGCGTGGCGTGTGAGCCCCGAACCGACACCCCTTTTCGTCGTCCTTGAATGAGAGATTCCATGCGCCGCCGTCTGCTCATCGTCCTGCTCGCCCTGGGCACCGTCGGAGGCTATGCCTCCGGCTTCGCCAGCGTGGCCCGCCACCGCCATCACCTGCGCCACTGTCACCACGGCGCCTGGGAGCACGGCTGGAGCCCCCACGGCAGGTGGGAGCCTTCCGGCCAGCGAGGGGTGACTCCCCCGCCGGCGACCCGCGTGTCCATCCACACGGCCTCCCCCTGAAGTAGAAGGCGGTTCATGTCCACGCGCGTCCTGCTCATCGACGATGACACCCGGATGTACGAGCTGCTCGAGCAGTACCTCGGACAGAACGGCCTCAGCGTCACCCACGCGGCGGATGGCGGACGGGGGCTGGCGGCGCTGGAGGCCAGCGCCTTCGACGCGGTGCTGCTCGACGTGATGATGCCCGGCATGGACGGCCTGGAGGTCTGCAAGCGCATCCGCGGCAAGAGCCGCATCCCCGTCATCATGCTCACCGCGAAGGGCGACGAGACGGACCGCGTGGTGGGCCTGGAACTGGGCGCGGACGACTACCTCCCCAAGCCCTTCAGTCCCCGCGAGCTGCTGGCGCGGCTGCGGGCCGTGCTCCGCCGCTCGCAGCCCTCGGTGGTGGCGGACCGGCTGGAGTCGGGCGGAGTGTCCATCGACGTGGCCGGGCGCGAGGTGCGCGTGGAGGAGCGCGCCGTGGAGCTGACGGGCCTGGAGTTCGACTTGCTCGTCGCGCTGGTGCGCAGGGCCGGACGCGTCATTCCGCGCGACGCCCTGCTGGGCGAGGCGGGCCGCAGTGACACGGTGGTGGGCGAGCGCACCGTGGACGTGCACATCTCCCACCTGCGGCAGAAGCTCGGTGACGTGGGCACCCGCCTCATCAAGACGGTGCGCGGCGTGGGCTACGTGTTCGCCAAGGAGGGCCCGTGAAGCGCGGCGGGCCCAGGGGCCACAAGCGCGGCTGGGGCGCGTGGGGCGACGCGCATGATTGCGCCCCCTGGGGACACCGGCATCCGCCGCACCGCTACTGGCACATGGGCCGGCTGGGCAGCTTCGTACGCGCCCGGCTGCACCGGCGCCTGTTCATGTGGTTCGGCCTGTCCATCCTCGCCACCGGCGCCGTGGTGGCCACGGTAATGAGCCTGGTGGGCGGAGGCACCTGGAAACAGGAAGGCGAGCGCGTGCGCACCTTCGTGGGCCACCGCTTCGAGGAGGTCTGGGACGAGCCCGCCCGGCGGGACGCGCTGGTGGCGTCCATCGAGAAGGACCTGCAGGTGGGCGTGGAGCTGCGGGACACGTCCGGCGCGGTGCTGGCGCGGACCGAGGAGCCGTGCCGGCGGCCCGAGTTCAACCTCCCCGTGATTCGCGATGGCATCACCCTGGGCTCGGTGCGCGCGTGCTACGCCAGCTTCCGTCCCAAGAGCCCCCTGCGGATGGTGCTGCCACTGGTGCTGTCGTGCATGGTGCTGTGGCTGGCCGCGGGGAAGCTCGCGCGGCGGCTCGCGCGGCCCATGGATGAGCTGGTGCGGGCCACGCGAGCGCTGGGCTCGGGCCGGCTGGACTCGCGCGCGGACATCGCGCCGCACGTCACGGGGGAGTTCGCCGTGCTGGCGGATGCCTTCAATGACATGGCCGGGCGCATCGAGAAGCAGGTGGCGGACCAGCGCGAGCTGCTCGCCGCCGTGTCCCATGAGCTGCGCACCCCGCTGGCCCGGATGCGCGTGCTGACGGAGCTGCTCCGCGATGGAGGCGGCAACCCGAAGACGCTGGACCAGGTGGACCGCGAGGTGGTGGAGCTGGACGCGCTGGTGGGTGAGCTGCTGGCCAGCTCCCGGCTGGACTTCGGCCAGCTCACCCCGCGGGTCCTCGATGGCCAGGCGCTGGCCACGCAGGCGTTGGAGCGCGCGGGCCTGGCGAACGCCCTGCTGGACGTGGAGGTGGCGCACGCGGGGCTCGTGGGAGACGCGACGCTGCTGGGCCGCGCCCTGGCCAACCTCCTGGAGAATGCGCGCAGGCACGGCACCGGCGCACAGGCCCTGCGCATCCAGGAGCGAGGCGAGCACCTGGCCTTCTGCGTGGATGACCGGGGCCCCGGGCTTCAGCCCGGCGAGGACGTGCGCATCTTCCGGCCCTTCTACCGGAAGGACCACGGCACCGAGGCGCGGGAGGCGGGCTCCCTGGGCCTGGGGCTGGCGCTGGTCCAGCGCATCGCGCACGCCCACGGTGGAGAAGTCTTCGCGGAGAACCGCCCCGGCGGCGGCGCACGGGTGGGCTTCACCGTGCGGAAGAACGGCCCTCCAGCGTCAGAGAGCCGCCCCGCCGCGTAGCGCCGCTCAGTCACTTCCGCGCGGACGCGTCCTCCGCGGAGAAGGTGAACGCGGCCTCGGCCGGCGCGTCGTCCTTCACCGTGACTTCGGCCGTCTTCGTGCCCAGCGTCTCGTGCCAGGCCTCCACCGTGTACGTGCCCGCGGGCAGTCCTTCGATTGAGAATGCACCGTCCGCGCCCGTCGTCACGAAGTACGGATTCTCATTGCTGACGACGAAGGCGGACATCCACGGGTGCACGTCACACTTGAGCTTCAGCACGTCCGCGTCCGCGGGCAGCGGCCGCTCCACCGGGGCGCCAGACGGCGGCTGCGCGACGTTGAACGCGGGCCTGGTGCCCACGATGCCGCGCACGTTGTGCAGCGTGCCGTCGCTATTCTTGAACGCCACCCGCTGCCCCGCCATCGCGCCCTGCACGCGCGGGACGTAGGTGCACTTCGACTGGTCCACCACCACCGGCGTGGCGGGCGCGGGAGGCGCGCCGGGCACCTGACCCTTCACGCGCACCAGCACGTTCTGGAGGTTGCCGTCCTTCACCAGGACCGACGCATCCTTCGTCGCCATGCCCTCACACGCCGGGTCATTGCTCGAGGGGAGGTCGGCGGCCTCGGGCGGCGTGCCGGTGAACTTCACCGTGCCCTTCACCACGCCCTTGCCCGCGGGTGCCACGGGCACGGCGGCGGCACCTTCCGGCGCCTGGATGGGCGAGGCGGCGTGCGGCTCCTTCTTCGCGGCGGGCGCGGCGACAGGCGGCGTGGAGGCCGGCTCCTCCTTCTTGCAGGCAGAAAGGGACAGCAGCCCCGCGGTCCCCAGCAGCGTCAGGCCGAGCGTGCGCAGCGTCATCGTGCAATCTCCTCGGGTGGTCAGGTGATGCGACTGCCCACCTCGTAGCGAAAGGGGCAGCGCATGTCCAACCCACCGGGGCACCGTGAACGGCTGCTGTCTACTCCCGGCGGCTCACGCTGAAGGCCGCCAGCCCGACGAACACCGCGGCGAACGCCACCAGCACCGGCACTTCCAGCCCCGCGGAGGACGACGACGCGCCCAGCGCCACCGACGCCTCCGCGCCGTACAGCGCCCGCCGCACGCCCTCCACGGAGTAGCGCATCGGGTTGAGCCGCATCACCCAGGCCAGCCAGGTGTCCGCGCCCTTGAGCGGGAACACGGCGCCGGACAGCACCCACATGGGCAGCAGGGCGATGCTCATCACCGCGTGGTAGCCCGCGCTGGAGCGCACCCACCACGCCAGCGACATGCCCATGCCCGTCAGCGCCAGCGCCGTCAGCACCATGACGGCCAGCAGCAATGGCACGTTCAGCGTGGCCGCGCTCACCCCCGCCAGCGGCGCCAGCAGCAGGAACAGCGACGCCTGCAGCAGCGCGATGGCGGACGAGCCCAGCGCCTTGCCCAGCACCACCGCCAGCCGTGAGCCCGGCCCGGCGAGCACCGCCTGGAGGAAGCCCTCCTTGCGGTCCTCGATGACGGTAATCGTCGCGAAGATGGCGCTGAACAGCAGCACCATGGTGACGACGCCCGGGAAGAAGAACTGCTGGTAGCCCAGGCCCTGCGCGCCCTCCACACGGAAGGAGCCCGCGAAGCCGGAGCCGATGACGAACCAGAAGAGGACGGGCTGCGCGAGCGCCCCCACCACCCGGGAGGGCTGGCGGAAGAAGCGGACGATGTCGCGCATCATCAAGACGCGCACCGTCGCCCACTGGAGCGCGAGCGCTCCGGGCGGAGACGACACGGCCGGAGCCCCGGCGTTCATCGGTTCGGGGGCGGCGGACAGCTCGGCGCTCATCGACGTCTCCTCGGCGCGGGTTCCGCGGTGGGCACGTCCGCGCCCAGCGCGCGCCCCGTCAATTGGAGGAACACGTCCGCCAGCGTGGGCCGGCGCAGCGCCACGGAGGTCAGCCGCCCGGCGGGGAAGGCCTCCACCAACCGGGGCACCAGCGCGTGGCCCTGCGGCGCCTCCACCCGCACCCGGCCCTCCACCACCTTCGCGCCCAGCTTCAGCCGCTCGCGCAGCTCCTCCGCCAGCGCCTCCGGCTCGGGCGCCTCCACGGAGAGGATGTCTCCGCCCATGCGCGAGGCCAGCGCCCGCGGCGTGTCACACGCCACCAGCTTGCCCGCATCCAGCACCGCCAGCCGGTCGCAGACCTCGGCCTCGTCCGCGCGGTGCGTGGTGAGCAGCACCGTGAGGCCCTCGCTGTCGCGCAGGCGCTTCAGGTGCGCCCAGAAGGTGCGGAAGGCCGCCTCGTCCAGGCCCTGCGTGGGCTCGTCCATGAGCAGCACGCGCGGCTGGTGCACCAGGGCCCGCGCCAGCTCCAGGCGCCGGCGCATGCCCCCCGACCACGTGGACACCCGCTCGTCGCCGCGGTCGGCCAGGCCGATGAGCGCCAGCATCGCCTCCACCCGCTCGAGGGCCCGCGCTCCGCCCAGGCCATACAGCCGGGCGCCGAGCAGCAGGTTCTCCCGCGCGGTCAGCAGGTCGTCCAGGCTGCCGCGCTGGAAGATGATGCCCATCTGCCGGCGCAGCGACGGGTCGCTCAGCGACAGCTCGCGGCCTTCGAAGCGGACGAGCCCCGCGTCGGGCGACAGCAGCCCGGCCAGCACCTGGAACGTGGTGGACTTGCCCGCGCCGTTGGGGCCCAGCAGGCCCAGAATCTCCCCCGGACGCACCGACAGGGACAGGCCGTCCACCGCCGTGCGCCCCTTGAAGCGGCGCGTGAGCCCCTCCAGTTGGAGCAGCGGTTGAGCGGTGGCAGTGGAAACCAGGACTTCGGGCATGAGCGGGCGTCCCCCCGTGCGCCCTGGACGCTATTCGCGAGGAACGCGGTCCAGCGCCAGCGCGGCGAACAGGCCAGTGAGGTAGATGAGTGAGAAGAAGAACGTCTGGCGGGCCCAGGTGTTTCCCAGCCGCCGGAAGAAGCCCCACGCCCCCAGCCCGAGGAAGCTCAGCCCCAGGAGCACCGCCGCGGCCAGGTACCACGTGCCGGCGATGTGGAGCTGGAAGGGCAGGAGCGTCATCGGAATCAGCGCCACCAGGTAGAGCACCACCTGCGCGCGGCTGGACTCGTCACCCCGCTCCAGCGGCACGGATTTGAGGCCCGCCGCCCGGTACTCCTCCTTGCGGAAGAGCGCGATGGCGATGAAGTGCGGCATCTGCCACAGGAACATGATGGCGAAGAGCGAGAAGCCCCCCGCGTCCAGCTGATGGGTCACCGCCGTCCAGCCCATGAGCGGAGGCAGCGCGCCGGGCACCGCGCCCACCAGCATGGCCGCGGACGTGCGCGCCTTCAGCGGCGTGTAGGCCAGCACGTAGCTGAGCAGCGCCACCAGGCCCAGCGCGGCGGTGAGCACGTTGGCGCCCAGGGCCAGCGCCGGAAGCGACACGGCCGCCAGGGAGATGCCGAACCACAGCGCCACCGCCGGCTCCATGCGCCCGGAGGGCAGCGGCCGGTTGCGGGTGCGGTCCATGAACTGGTCGCTGTGCCGCTCCCAGTAGCAGTTGAGGGCATTGGCCGCGCCCACGGTCCCCGCCGTGGCCAGCAGCGTCACCAGCGCGTTGACGGCGCCCAGGTGGCCGGGCGCCAGCCACATGCCGCCCGCCGCGGTGACGAGCACCAGGGTGGAGAGGCGCGGCTTGGTGAGGGAGATCAGGTCGGACGCGACTGTCGGCAAGGACTCGGCACGCGCGTTCACACAGACTCCAAGAGGTAGGCACGACAGACACGCTGCCGGCGCGGTAACGGCCTTCCCCATACAGGCACCACCCGGGGGTGGGCAAGGACACGGCGCCCCTGGGAGGCTCCGGCGGACGGACGCCCGGCTGGTCCCCGTGAGTCACCAGGGCGACACCGGACCTCCGCCACCCACCCAGGCGCGGCGGGGGGACAAACGCCTCGGGCATAGCGTCAGGGTGGAGGGGGCGGCAACCACGACAACGGGGCTGACCGCGCGTTCAACTGCCCGCGCGCATCAGCCCCGCTTGTCCGGCGCCTGGAAGGCAGCCGCGGTGCTTCAGCCGCCCGCCAGCGAGCGGGCCGCGGATGCGTGCTCGCCGCTCGGGTCGCGCTTCAGGTACTCCTGGGCCAGCATCTTCGCCTTGGCGCCCTGCTTCGAGTCCTTCGCCAGCAGCGTGGCGTAGTGGAAGTAGGCCGGCGAGTACGCCTCGTCCGCGTTGAGGGCGCGCTGGTACGTCTCGTCCGCCTTCGCCGCGTCACCCTTGCTCTGGAACACGCGCCCCAGCTCGGTGAGCGCCATGGCCGCGCGGTCCGACTGCCCCAGGAACTCCTGGCTCGCCTTCTCCAGCTGCTCCTGCGCCAGGTCCCACTTGGACCGCTCGCGGTAGATGGCGCCCATGGCCAGCCGGGCCTCCGGGTTCTTCGCCTTCGGGTCCTTCACCGCGCGCTGGTACTGGGCCAGGGCCTCGTCCAGCTTGCCCTGCCGGCGGTACGCGTTGCCCAGCATCACCACCAGCTTCGGGCTGTCACCCATCGTCTTGAGCGCCGTCTGGAGCGACTCGGCGGCTTCCTTCTCGCCGCCCTGCTTGCCCATGAGCGCCTTGGCCAGCTCGACGTAGAACTGGGCGCGCGAGGCATCCATGCGGATGGCCTTGCGAATCTCCTCGACGGCCGCGTCGTAGTTGCCCTCCGCCAGCAGGCGGCGGCCCTTGATGAGGTGCAGCTCCGGGTTCTGCTTGTCGAGCGAGAAGCCGGTCTCCTCGCTCTTGATCATCTCCGAGCGGGCCTTGTCCTTGTCCTGGGGGACGGCGGTGGCCTCGGCCAGCTTCTGCTGCAGGTCCGGCTTCAGGTCCACCATGGCCGCCGACACGCGGCTGATGAGCAGCGAGCGCGCCAGGTGCGCCGCGGCCAGCTGCCGCGGAGACGGCGGCGGGTCGGACTCCAGCAGCTTCTTGAGCATGGTGTGGGCCAGCCCGAAGTTGGGCGAGTCCTGCTCCAGCATCAGCAGGGAGCGGCCCAGCAGCGACTCCGGGTGGTCCTTCTCGTACCGGAGGGCGGAGTCGTAGTTCCGCCAGGCGGCGGCGTCCTGGCCCAGGCGGCGGTACACCGCGCCCAGGCTCGCGTAGGTGCGCGGGTCATCCGGAGACAGGCCCTGCGCGCGGTCCAGGCTGTCGCGGCTCCGGTCCAGGTCGCCCGCGTTCATCTGGATGAGGCCCAGCGTGAGGTACAGCAGCGAGCTGGAGCGGCCCTGCGCGTCCAGCCCCTTCACCTTCTCCTCCAGCTGCCCCAGCGCGTCCTTGCCCTTGCCGCTGTAGGTCTGGATGAGCGCCTCGGACGCGATGAGGTGCGAGCTGAGGTCGCCACTCTCCTTGCCCGCGGCCAGGTGCTCCTCCGCCTGGCGGCGCGCATCGTCACCGCCGCCGTGCTCACCCCAGCGGATGGCCCAGGCGTAGGCGAGGTAGCCGTGCGCCACGGCGGAATCGGCGTCCACCTCCAGCGCCAGGTCTGCCGCCTCGACGGCCTTCTTGTAGCTGTCGAAGGAGTCGTGCTTGAGCAGCTCGCTGGCCGCATCCAGGCTCTTCTTCAGCTCGCGGGACTTGGTGCGGGCGTTGGCCGAGTACCAGCCATAGCCGATGGCGAACAGCGGGATGGCCACCAGCAGGCCCAGCGTCACCATCTTGCTGCCATTGCCGCCCGACGAGGCGCGGCGGCGGGACACCGGCTCGTCGTCCTCGTCCTCATCCACCTCCTCCACGACGACCTGGGGCCGGCGCGGCTGAGGGGCGGGACGCTGCGCGGGTGCCCCCGCGCGCGCGGGCTTCGCCGCGGGCGACTGCGTCCCCGCCGTGGCCGCGACGCTGGTGAGCGCGGCGGCGGACTGCTGGGTCGCGGACGGGCCCTGCGTCGCGGGCGCGACCGGAGCAGCGGGCGCGGCGACCGGCGCCGGCGCGGCGGGCCGCGGCGGTTCAATCTTGTGCTGCTGGAGCAGCGTGACGGTGTCCGGGTCGCCCGGATCCACGGTGTAGGCCTTGAGGAGGTTCGCCTTGCCGGGCTCCGCTTCACCCGTCTTCAGCTGCAGCGCGCCGGCCATGCGCAGCGCGGCCTTGTCGTCGGGCTGCACCTGAAGGGCGCCGAGCGCCTCTTCCAGCGCCTTCTTGTCCTTGCCCTGCTCCGCGTAGACGCGGGCGAGCAGGAGGCGGGGGTCCGCCGCATTCGGGTGGGCCTTCACCCCCTTCTTGCAGACGACCATCGCCTCCATGAAGCGGCCCATGCTCAGGTACGCTTCAGCGAGGGGCTTGTAGGCCGCCGACGAAGGGTCGGAGGCAAAGGCGTGTTCAAGCTTCGCGAGCTCGGCCGGGCTCAACGTCTTCGCAGGGGAGATAGACATTAACGGGGGGCAGCTTAACGGGCGGGAAGGATACGCCTGACAAGGGGGGTTTTTATGGCACCCGGTACGCAGCACGTCAATCGCCGGAATCCATGTTGGCAGCTTGCGCTTGACACCGTGAAGGGCCTCCGGTACTAGCCCATCCCACTTCGGCGGCCCCAAACCGCCAAGGCGCAGCAAGCAGTCCCGTCATGGGGGTGTAGCTCAGTTGGGAGAGCGTCGCGTTCGCAATGCGAAGGTCGTCGGTTCGATCCCGTCCACCTCCACCATGCAACAAACGAAGGGCCTCACGGGAAACCGTGAGGCCCTTTGCATTTGGGGCCTCCCGGCGAACTGCCGAATTGCAAAGCATCCGGGCTTTGTTATCCGGTGCCGATGACCGACCAGCCCGCCTCTCTGTCGTTCTTCGCCCGCTTCTGGCTCGCTTGGCTGTGCTTCTGGCGCTGCCTCGTGTCCCGCGAGTTCGCCCAGGCCGTGCTGCCCACGAGCAAGGCCTACGACGCCGGCCAGCTCGCCCAGCTCCCTTCGGGCGGCCCCGCCCCCAC
>NZ_JAAIYB010000322.1 GCF_010894475.1 Myxococcus vastator | reverse complement strand
CCCTATTACCTCGGGTGGCTGAACTACTGGTCTGCTGCTGCCGCGCAGGCCATCGGGTTCCCAGACCCCTCGCGCGACGCGGACCTGCTCACGCGGGCACGGCGCACGGCGTCGGGCGGGTGGGTCGTGCAGCTCACGGACGCGCCGCTCGACCTGGACAACCCCACCCACCTGGACGCGCTCAAACGGGCCTATGAGCGCTTCCCGGAGATTGGCGGTCGCTCGGCGCCTTGCGCCCCTCAGCTCGGGGGCCCCAAGTGAGAGCGGCCGGGCGCTGTCGTGATGAACCCAGCCGGAACAGTACCCGGGACTCGCTTCGAAGAAGCAGCGCCGACGCTGCGGAAGCCCAGACCCCAGGAACGACACTCCACAGGCTCTTGACTCAGGGCAAGCAGGGCCATTGAGCAATGCACCATGTTGAATCAATCTCGATACTTCAGGCTCATGGAGAACGTACAGGCAGGAAACTGGTACCTGGGAGACCCGTTGACGAAACAGGGCCACGAGTTGGAGAACTTCAGGGAGTTTTCGTCAGGACGCCCCTCCCAAGTATCCAGCCGCCTGACGGTTCCTATCGACGAGTCCGGAAGGCGATTAGACTTCTGCACCGCAGGCGCTGGAGCGACCCCCGTTGTTCACATCAGAGCAGCCACCCTCTTCGCGGAAATGGCGCCAAACGACGTGCAATTGATTCCTGTGGATATCAATGGCTGCCCCGATGAATACCTCATTCTCGTTGCAACACGGCTTGTTCGATGTATCGACGACGAGGCATCCGAAGAGGTGTTGTATTGGAAGCCAGAGGATGAGCGGCCGGACAAGCTCGGTATGTATCGAAGTGTTTTCGGGATGCGGATTGACCCTACGAAGGTGGGCGACGCCAAGGTGTTCCGCACCTGGGGATGGTCCGGAGTGCTCGTCGTCTCTGAGGACATCAAGGCGGCCCTTGAGCGCGCGAACATCACGGGAGCAGCGTTCGAGGAGGTCTAGCCCCAGTAGAGCTGTTGCCGCCGGTGCCGAGCCGACCCCTCATTTGAGCCGAGCGTCAAGGTCCGCTCGGTGGCCCCCGCGCAGTCACCCACTGCTGCTGCGACTCCCCCCAAGGTATCGGACCTCAAGCACCGTGGCGAACCGTGGGGCTTGACCGGCCTTACGTAGACTGAGGTACGACCATGCCCATCGACGCCCTGCTCGCAGAGCTCTCGCAGCACCACTTTCCCAACCCTCCTGCGACGCCTGTCCAAATCGCGGCATTCGAGTCGCGCGTGGGATGGAAGCTGGATGCTGACTTACGAGCCTTCTATCTCCACTGCGATGGAGCGGCGTTGTTCGAGTCCCCACCTGACGCGAACTATCGGATTCTCCCGCTGGCGGAGATTCGACGTGCGCGCCTCGCGGTCTTCGGCCGGGACGACGACGCCTACGGCTCACCGTCGATGTATGCCCTGGTCGACATGCAGGACACCAACTACGTCGTCGTAGACGTGGAGCCGAACCTCACCAGGTATCCGCTGTTCGACGCCTTCCATGAGACGTTCCCGGACGTGGAGCAGATTGCGCCGTCCTTCGAGGACTTCCTCGCGCGGGCACTGAACAGTGGGGGACGCTCTTTCTGGCTGGAGGAGTAGCCGCGCGACGGTGCTCGCCGCTGCCCGCGCTGCTCACCCAGGCGCCCCGCGACGCCTCAGGGGAACGTCACGTTGCCAATCGTCACCGTGCGAGGACCCTCTGCCTCCCACAGCTTGAGCGAAAAGGAGCCTCGCGCGGATTCAGCGGACGCTTCTGCTTCAATCACCACGAGCCCAGGCGCACCTGGTGCAGTGGGTGACGCCTGCCACACGCGGAGCACCTTCAATTCAGTTCCAGAGGGACCACGAAGCGCAGCGCCACTCGCGGTCCACGGTCGCTCTCCCTGCAAGTCACTCAGGAAGACTTCAAGGGCGACACGCCCCGTCGAGCGGTAGCTTCGAATGATGAGTGGATGGAGGGCGTTCCTCCGGTCCGAGGAAACCGTCTTGGTCACATCCCGACCGGCCACGCCGTTCACATCAATGCCGCCGGTCGCGAGCAATCCCGCGAATCCCCCCGGAGCACCATGCTCCGACACCAGCCGCGCGCTCTCTTCCTGGCACCGTCGCGTCTCGGCGCGCGCCTCCCTCGCTTCCTGCTGGTACGACTCAACGGTCCTCGCGCTCCGGTACACCTCGACGAGGCTGTCCGCGCGCGCGGGATGAACCGTCAGCAGGAACGAAGCGCCAGGAGGCGCTGCGCCGTCGCGGAAGCGCACAGACAGCCGGAACTTCTCCCCGGGAATCCCCCGCTCCGAAGGAACCAGCCGCAGCGTCATACGGCCCACGTCGACATACGAGAAGACGTGCCTCCCCTCCAGTGCGACGCCCTCTTGAGCCAACTCCGAGTCGAAGAGAATCACGGTGGACAAACCGGGGCTGACGGCAAGCTCGGTCAGCGCGCCTGAGTCATCCGGCCCCAACTCGATTCGCCGAGCGCCGTTTCCCGACACCATGCTCCCCTGCGCCGCCGCGCTCCCCGCCAGGAGCGAGAGCCAGAGGAGAACGACCGATGATGTTGCATGCATCCGTCCACGACTCCCTCACGCGACACCCCGCGCCGCATCACTCAAACTCGCGCACCGCCCTCACATTGCCGGACGTGAAGACACGGGCCGAGGTCGGACTGTCGTCCCCCGGCTCCCGCTCCAACCCCTTCACCAAGGACCCGGACAGCAACTCCAGGCACACGGGAAAGCTCTTTCCATCGCGAGTACGCGCATGGGTGAACCGGCCATAGACGCGGTCACTCACGCTGAGGCGCCCAGAGAAGATTGTGCCACTTGGCATCCGCTTCCACGCGCCGACCAGCAGCACCTCAGTCGGGCTATCCGTCACCGTGATGACCTGCGGCCTGCTGACGAGAAAAGTCACGCCATGGCTGTGTTCCACTTTGACGCCCCACTCCTCCATCTCCTCCACGGCTCCTTCCGGGCACGGCTCCGGGGGCGGGGGCGGGCGCACCTGCGCGCCGGGGCACGCCAGCCCCGTGCAGGCCGCCACCGCGACAAGCGCCTTGCTCATGACACCCGCGCCCTTCCTTCCAGGCTTCGGTGGCATTGGGGTCTTGGTGTTCTCCATCTTCACGGTTGTGGCCTCGGGGAGCATCGCAGGGGCAGCGAAGGCCGCAGGGGTGGACTCCTTGCCGGAGAGGGGCGCTGCGGCGTGGACAGCTTGGGATGAACTCTCCGGGCGCGCTACTTCCTGACGGAGCGGAACGGCCCCCGCATCGCGCAACGTCCGCGAGCTCCACGCCCACCCCACCGCGACTAGCACCACGAGCAGCGCCAGGGCCGCCGCGCCCCAACGCGGCGAGGTCAGCGCGGGCCGCGAAGCCTGTTCCGGCGCGGCGCTCCCCTCCTCCAACAATGGCGCCTGCGCCTCCAGCGGAGGCGGACGCTCCTGCTCCGGCCGCTTGCCGCGCCGGGGGCGGCGCAGCGGTTCGTTCAGCCACTTGTCGAAGGTGTCCCTGTCTCCCTCCGTCGTCGCGGTGTCCTCGCCGTGGGCGTCGCACAGCGGCACGTCCCACGTCGCGTCCGCGCCTCGCAGCGCCTCCTCAAGCGCCGCACGCAGCGCCCCCGCGCTTGCCACCCGCGCGGCCGGCGCCTTCTCCAACATCCGCAGACACACGTCACTGAGCGCCGCGGGAACACGCGCGTTCACCTGACGGGGCGCAAGCGCTTCATTCGTGATGACGACATCCGCCAGCGTGAAATAGTCCCCCGCGAAGGGAGGCCGCGCGGTGAGGAGCTGGTAGAGGACCACGCCCAGCGCCCACAAGTCGTCCGAGGGGCCCGGCGTGTAGAGAGCTCCAGGCACCCGGGCATGCTGACGGAAGAAGCTCCACGCCTCCGGAGCGCGGTACTCCGGCGTCCCGGGCGGGAGGATGTCCGCCGTGATTCCTGGCGCTCCCGCGTAGTCCCCCACGCCGAAGTCCACCAGCTTCGCCGCACCATCCACGCTGCGCACCATGACGTTGGCCTCCTTCACGTCACGGTGAAGCACACCTGCCTCGTGGACAGCCTCCAGTGCCCGCGCCACGTCCAGCACGACGCGCGCCACCTGCCGCGCGGAAGGGTTCTCCTCGGACGCCCACACGTCCAACTGCCGCCCTTCCACGTACTCCATGACGATGACGCCAAACTCCGGAGACGCCGCCGGCCACTTCCCGAAGCCGTGAAGGCCCACCACGTTGGGGTGACGCAGCTTCAGCAGAATGGAGACTTCGCGCTCCACCCGCGCGCCCACGCGCGCCAGCTCCAACAGCTTCAGCGCGTAGGCCTGCCCCTCACACCGCGCGAGGTACACGGCCCCGAAGCCGCCGCTGCCCAGCCGACGCTCCACCGTGTAGCCCACCACCTGGACACCGGGCGCGAGCACCGCGAGGGCAGGCCCCTGTTGCCTCACGGCGTCCGCCTCCCGGCCGTCCGGCCCTCGCTCATGCGCGCACCCTTACGAAGGAGAGATGAAAGAGGCCGCTGCTATCGGCCCCGTTGCCCAAAGCCGCCACTTCTACCGGATGCGGCAGGGTGAAGGGTGGACGTGGGCCCGCGCGGGGCGTTTGTCCCTGTCGGTCGTAGAGGGCATGCGGTCCTCGGGATGCGATGCGTGGGCTCCCGCGAATTCTCAACAAGATGAACCCATGAAGTCCACATATCACGAACCTTATAGGATCTAAGCATCAACGCGCGTACCTCAAGGCCAATCATCCTCGCACCTCGTCACGGCGGGCAGCGCCGCCAGCGTGGGCCCAGTCGGGTGCGCGCCAAGGGGGGCGTGACGCAAGTAGGGACGGGGCCGCAGGACGAGCAGGCAGGAATGGACGGTGGTGCATACCCAGCAGACCTCGCTGCGCTCGGCTCCGCGGCCACCTTCGTGGTGACCTGGACCGGTGCAGGCGACGCCGTCACATCCAAGCCCCTGGCGGGGGGACCTGATGCGTCACTTTCTGCCGCCGCCGGTACACTGACCGGCGTTCGGCGTGCGCGCGCCGACTTCTGGCGCCGCGCCCCCAAAGTGCGATACCCCTCCCCTACCGGCTCGCCCCAGAAAGGCCCTCCAGGTGTCGCTGGTGAGCCTTCTGACTTTCAGGGCACGCGCTGCCATGGACTCCACCGGCTTACTTCCCACTCCTCAACTTGTCGGCTGCGCTCTGTGCTGTCCATGGCCGCGCAGTTCCCGAACTCCTGGTCGCCCATGACCAGCAATACGCGCTTCTTAGTGACCATCAACCGTCCCATGCCCCACGCCGCGTCAGCGAGCGACGAGCCTACCGTCGGCTGCTGGCCTGCTCCTTCTTCAACCGCCCATCCCACCTGAACGCTTACGCCGCGGGCGTACCCCAGCGAGAGCAGGAGCCGCCGGGGCTGCTCATTGATTGGCGAGACGGAGAGCTCGAGTCCGCCAACTACTTCCTGATATCCCTGCCGGAGAGTTGGACGAAGAGGCAGCTCATCCGTCTAGTGATGCAGCGATGGAGAACCGAACGCGTCTACGAAGACCTCAAGGGGGAGCTGGGCCTGGACCATTGCGAAGGTCGCCGCTTCCCCGGCTGGCATCACCATGTCTCCGTCGCGCTGTGTTGCTACGCCTTCCTCGTGGCGGAACGCACGCGGCGTTTTCCCCCCTCGGCTCGAAGGGCGGCTGACACCCACGCGCAGTCACTCTCGACCTGAGCGTCACTTCCACGACAGCTTCATCACCGCACGGCTCGCGATGGCGCGGGTGATTGCTACCCGGTTGCCGCGCTGCCCCACCTGCCACCGCGCCAACCACCAGCGCGCCGCACGTCGCCTGCCCGGCCTCTCCGTCCACCCCTCGGGTCCCTGACGCAGTAGTATTAAGCAGGCACCAGCCGGTGAACGGTTACGAATCAAGCAGTGACGCACCGCGAGCCCCGACCAGCATTCCCGCCAAAGCTAGCAGCGCCGCCAACCCTATCCAATCGAGGAGTGCCCTGGATGGCGAACCATACCGGGGGTGGCAACGAAGCGCGCCCCGTAGTACGTAAGAGATGCGCGCCGGGTTGGCACCGCAGGAGGCACAATGGGAAGACTCAAAGTGTTTCACTGTATACGCCATGGACTCCTGCTAGCCGCCAGCCTTGGGTGGGGGCTCGGCTTGGCGGCCCCGCTCGCAGGACAAGCGAGTAAACGCCCTGCCCCCGTCAAAGGAGTCGCGCTTCTGGAGGTGGGGCAAGATGCCTCCGTCGACCTATGGGTAAGGCCGCTCGATGGGCGCGCGGCGCGCAGGCTTACTCGTTCGGGCCGGCTCACCGCCTTTCTCCGACCCGGGACACAATCACTTGGCGGCGCAGCCGTGTCCCCCGACGGCCGATGGCTCGCCTACGGAGAGCGCGCCGCCTCTCGGGAGTCCAGTGGCGACGACGTGGCAGGGTGGCAGTCGCTCAAGGTGGTGCGGTCCAACGGCACTGGCACGCGGACCGTACTGGAACTGGGTATGGCGGCACCCGACAACTCCCGGACGGCGCCCGTGCTTCAGCTGCCACGCCCCGGGAAAGACAAGCGGCCCTGGACTGGAGACCTGATCTGGTCGGCCGACGGCCAGCACCTCGCGTTCGCGGTAACGGAGTGGACTCCCGACCCAGCCGGCGTAGGGAACTGCACGTATGCGAGCATCTACTCGGTCGAGGTGGCTTCGGGGCGGGCGCGGGAGTTGTTGCGTTCGCCGAGGCCGGGCCCTGTTCGGCTGCTGGGATGGTGGCCGGATCGGAAGGAGGTCGCCCTCTTCGCGGATGAGTGTGGACACCGCCCTGCCCCTGATGTCATCCGCGACGACGGCATACATGGACATGTGGTCATCGCGAAGGTGAACGGAGGCCCCCTCCTTCAGCAGCGAGCACTTGCCCCTTCACAATCTCCGGACGGCCAGTGGCTCTTCGTCTCATCCTTCGTAGAGCCAGCCTCTGTTGTTTTGTCGCCCGGCCCAGCGGGAGGCGGCTCCCTGATTCGGCCAGGAGGCGGACCACGCCTCACCTCGCCAATTCTGTTCCGGCACCTGCCGACCGGAGAGCTTGAGCCCACACTGAAGCTTGCCGGGGCATTCAGGGCAAACCTGCGCTGGGTGAATGCCGGGGCAATCGCCATCATCGAGACCTTGCCCCATGTCCCCTTCGGTCAGCCGCCCATTGCGGACGAAGTGGTCAACTCCACCCACGAGTTTCTGCGGCTGGACTCGAGCACGGGAACGGTGCGCACACTCCGTAAAGAGGCCACGGACCTGACGTTGGTCGATGCCAGCCCAGACGGCGCGCACATGCTTGTGGGAATCGCGCCCGCCCGGGCCACGGCAACGTCCCCAGCATACGAGTTGTACCGGGTGCGCGTCTCCGACTTGGAGAAGAACCTTCCGCCGGGAGTCCTGCGCTTGCGTGGCCAACGATTGCGCGGCGATCAGGGGTATGTCGCCGCGTGGGGCTACCCGGAATACGTTGGCTGGATTCGATAGCAGCCGCGTGCGGCGCACAAGAACAACCACTCCCAGGCCAGATTCATTTCCTGACGCAACAACCTCGTTCAAGGGAGTGGAGAATCTTGACCCCGGACAAACATTTCCATATGAGGCCTTCAGCCCAAACCAAAGTGCCATCGGTCAGGCCCTAGGGGCGGCCAGGTCTTCGGCATGCCTGTCCAACAGTCCAGAGCCACCTCAACACCCCAGGAACGCTGAATGCGAGACGCGTTCGTACGACGCCTGAATGCGCTCGCAAAAACATCACGAGGGGGAGCACATGAATCTTCCGTTCAGGAAATCAATACGCGCATGCGCAGCCATGTCTGCGGTTTATATCATGGGGTGCGGGGTTGAACCGGCGGGCCTGGAAGGAGAGGCCCCCACCGCCGCCGTCGCCCAACCACTGGCTGTCGGGGAGAGCGTCTACGGCAAATATTACCAGCATGACATCGTCGCTGCGACAGGCGACCCTGCGGCTCCCAACCTCAGCCAACTCAAAGGCTACGTTTCCATCAACAATAGTGGGCAGACCGTATTCGTAGGCAAGATGTCCAACGGCTCGGAGCACCTGTTCGTGGGCGGAGCCTCTGGCGCAGTGGACCTGACGCCCAACGAGACGACGGCACGCCGATTCCCCGCGGGCGCGCAGATCAACAACTCCGGAATCGTCGTCGCTCCAGACAGCCTCACGAGTTCATATTTCCTGCGCCGCTGGGCGCTCACTCCAGGCAGCCATGGCAACGTCCAGGACGCCACTCTGTTGGCGCGCAGTTCGACGGAAACTGCTGGCCTCTCATTTATTGGGGCATACCCTTCGCTGAGCGCCTCTGGCAAAGTGGCCTTCGTCGGAACCGACTCGACGGGCAAGTATCAGCTTGCCCTGCCCAACCCCAATAGCACGACCCGCTTTACCACCAAGCGTCAGACGATACAGGCCGCCCGCCCCTCCATGGATGGTGAGGGGAACATCGTCCTGAGTTCGGACTTCTCCGGCCCTATCGAATGGTGGAGCGCAGACCTGAGCACCAACATTGTCCTTGCCGACAACGACGGGAGTTGCTTCACCGATCTCGGCCGTAATCCGGGCATCAGCATCGACGGAACCGTTGTTGTCTTCTACGGCAACCTCCAGCCGGTCTGCGCCACGACCACTGGGATTGTTGAGGCCGGGCCTGGCATCTTCGCGATGGTCTACCCATCAGGAATCGGAGAGGGCGGCTCGTACTACATGTATCGGATCGCAGGCCGGCAAATTGAGAACTTCAACGTCGACAAGAACGCGACCCCGCCTCCCGCCAACGACACAGATGGCATCTGCGAGGTCGACGAGAAGTGCATGGTCGGAGAGTTGGGCTTCACGTCGACTGGCGCTGGCATCGGATTCCAGAGCTTCGCCAAGGATGCGCGGGTGTCCGTCTCAATTGAGGACGTGGGCTCAAGCGAGCCCCGGCTGGTGGTGGCATTCGTTGGAACCCCTACAGCAGCCCACCCCATGGGGCTCTTCTCTGCGAACGAAGGCCTCTGGACCACAGAAGTACGAATGTTCGTCGGGAGTTCGTCAGCCCGACTGACTCCAGAGCGCCCCAGACCGGTCGTGCAGGTGGGCGACAACATGGGGGCAGAGACAGTTGCGAGCTTGGGAGAGACCGGGCAGCCGGTTTTTGCACAGGTGACCAATGCCCCGTTCTCACTGAGCGGCACCGTCCGCAATAAGCGCGATCTCGCCGATCACCGATTGGGGTATTACTTCACAGCCACCAGCGGCAAGCAATTCATCGTGCGCGCGGAGCGGCTCGACACCGACGACGACGGCCTTCCTGACCATGTGGAAGAGCACGGCATGGACTTCGACCAGAATGGCACCATCGACCTGGACCTGCCCTCCCTCTACGGAGTGAAGCCCGACGGGAAAGACATCATTGTGGAGCTCGACTACCTGGTCGCAGCAGGCAACCACAGCCACAAGCCGGTGGTGCGCAACGATGGCAAGGAATTCACACGCATGGTGGATGCCTTCAGGCGCAAAGGCATTCACCTTGCCTACTTCGTCGACGACGCCATTCCGGAAACCGGACCCTTCCTCCAGCTCACACCCCAGAAGCGGAAGCCGGGAGTTTCCGCCAACCAAGTCATGAAGATGAACACCATCCGGTTTGGCACTGGCGGACACCCATGCTCGTTCGGTGGATTCATTGGTACGCATCAAGAACGGACCCAATCTGGCAACTGCGAGGCCATTCTTGGGGCACGCCTGCTTAGGGCCCGATCAGAAATTACTTATCCGAATTGGGCTTGAGGACGTAGTTCCAGTCCCCATGAAAGTCTGAGCGGACGAGGCGGAGTTGATGCATGGCTGCCTGAGAGACGCTGACTCCCGTGCGGTA